>DAISHV010000035.1:15630-17253 GCA_036822315.1 Bacillota bacterium
ACCCTCAACACTTCGGGCTCCTTCAAAATGAAGGTGAGCGAGGTTGGCGAAGACACGACGATCAACAAAATCGTCCACTTGGTTGAAGAAGCCGCCAATAGCAAAGCCCGCTTAGCCCAACTCGCGGATCGGGTTTCAGCCTATTTTGTTCCGGTGGTTATCTTTATCGCTGTAGTAGTCTTCCTCGCTTGGGGTCTCACCTCAAAGAACTGGAGCCTCGCGATCAACATGGGCGTTTCGGTTCTTGTGGTCTCTTGCCCTTGTGCTTTAGGCTTAGCGACACCAGTCGCGGTTATGGTTGGCACGGGTAAAGGCGCCGAACACGGGATCCTAATTAAGTCCGCGAGCGCTTTCGAAGATTTGGCTCAAGTCAAAGCCTTGGTCTTCGATAAGACAGGCACCATCACCAGCGGTCACCTTAAAGTCTTAGCCTATCGTCCCGCGAAAGACGATAAGTCTCTTGGGGATGCTCTTTTATCCCTTGAACGTTTATCCGAACACCCTTTAGCGGGTGCCATTGTCCTTTATCTTGAAAAAGAAGGCTATAGCGCGAAAGAAGTCCAAAACTTTGTTTATGAGCCAGGCTATGGCGTTTCGGGGATGATCGAAAATCATCATTTTGTCGCGGGCAATGCGGAGCTTTTAAAGAAAAACGGCATTGATATTACGGGCAAGACCCCCTCGGATTCTTCATTCGACGGGGCCTCCCTCACCTATTTGGGGGTGGATGGCACGTATGGCGGAGTCATCGCTTTAGCCGACGAAATGAAAGACGGAGCCAAAGACGATATCAGCGCCTTAAAGGCTAAAGGCTATGAGGTTTATCTCGTCTCGGGCGATAACGAAGCCTCAGCTAAAGCTTTAGCCGACAGCGTTAACATCACCCACGTCTATAGTGGGATTAAGCCCGAGGGCAAATTGGCGATTATTGATGAGCTTCAAAAACAGGGTCATATCGTCGCGATGGTTGGCGATGGGGTTAACGATGCCCCTGCCCTTGAAAAAGCCGATGTCGGTATCGCGATTGGCTCGGGGACGGATATTGCCATCGATTCCGCGGATATCGTTTTGGTCAATTCCTCGCTCCACGATCTTGTAGCGGCGATTACCTTATCCCACAAAGTCGTCAATAACATCAAACTGAATCTCTTCTGGGCATTCTTCTATAACTGCATTGGCATCCCTCTTGCCGCGGGCGCCTTCCACTACGCGGCCTATCCTTTAGACCTCAATCCGATGATCGCTTCGGGCATGATGGCGTTATCGTCAATCTGCGTTGTGCTCAATGCACTAAGACTGAAACTTGTAAAACTCAATTAGGTTTCTTGGTCTCTTTAAATTGTAAAAGATTTGTATCGGTATTTCGCTCTCTTTACACAATAAAAAATAGTTATTTCATTACGTGTTATCTTAGAAAAAGATATGTTTCTCATTTTATTTCGGATAAAATTAATCAACGGACTTAAATTTTCTCTAGATTATCGTAAAGGTTTCCTTTACTATTTTAGTGTCAATACTGCGACTGGGCCTCGGGGGTTCATTCAATGCGCAGCAACGCTATTATTTATAAACTCCTAGGTGCACGTAAGGGAAGAATTGTCCACCTCGGGCAAGCCGTAATAT
>DAISHV010000036.1:0-16814 GCA_036822315.1 Bacillota bacterium
ATGGCAAGATGGTCGAGGTTCGCATGAGCGCTCGCGCTTATCGTACGCTCAACAAATCCGTCAAGGCCAAGGATGCTTCGAAAGAAGCCCCGAAAGCTGAGAAAAAGGCTGAAGAAAAACCCGCGGAAGCGAAGTAGTTTTTCATTCCTTAAAAAGAAAACGGACCGCAAGAGCGGTCCTTTTTTTATCCTTTTTTATAGCGCGACGAGGAAGAAAGCCACCACCGCTAAGGCGAATCCCACCAGAGCAAAAAGATAAAGAAGCCATTCGCTGAGGGCCAAGATAAAGACTTTGGGGCGGCGGAAAGAGATGGTTCCATCTTTCTCCGCGACTTTCTCCAAATCCGCCCAATGCTTGAGGCGAGGATTGAGAGGAAGAAGGATGGAAGCGAGGGCGAAAAGGAAAAGGAATCCCACGAAGACATAAAGACTTTCTTTTCCACTGCCATGTCGAATCAAAAGCAAAAGGAAGTAGCCTTCCATCGAAAGGTTAAGGGTGTTGAGCGCACTGGCGAGGAAATAGACCGCAAGATGAAGTTTTTCGTGTTGGACCGGAACTAAGCTCAGATAGAAATACGAAAGGGCGAAGAGCGAAGCGACGATGATGAGCCCGGCTAAAAAAGAAGTGAGGTAACCTTCATAGGAACTCGCGTAGGTCATGGTGAGAGCAATCGGAAGGACGAGCAGACTCAAAAGCGAAATTCCTTCGAAGATTCGCGCAAAAAGAAGGAAGGGACTTCGAGAATCCCCATAGAGTTCATAAGGAAAATAGGAGCGGAAATCATAATCCTTTCCCACTGCCTTCTGACCGCGTTTTCCTAAATATCCCTGCAAAAAGGCTCCCAAAAGAGCCAAGGAAAGCGAAGGAATTAAAAGAGAAAGACTCATACGATTAATTTCTTGAGCCGCAAGGCGAAATCCTCATGGCCATAAAGATAACTTCCTGCCACGAGAAGGTCCGCTCCTTGTTTGACCGCCAAAGGACCCGTCACTTCGTTAATGCCCCCATCGACTTCGATGAGCGGGCGTTTTTCTAAAGGACGTTTCAGGGCTTCTTTCTTCAATAAAGCGATCTTTGCTAACGAGGTCGGAAGAAAAGCCTGCCCGCCTTTCCCAGGTTCCACCGACATCACTAAAATGAGGTCGAGTAATTCGAGATAGGGAAGGATTTTGCTCGCCGGCGTAGCGGGTTTGATCGAAAGACCAGGATGAACCCCGCAAGAACGAATCTCTTGAATGGTTGATAAGACGCTTTCTTGATCGGGGCACGCTTCGAGGTGAAACGTGAGGATATCAGCTCCATTTTCGCAATAATTTCTGGCAAAAAGCCAAGGCTTCTCAATCATGATATGAACATCGTTGACTAAATAAGGAACATGGTATTTTTTCACGAAGGCATCATCGTAAGCGACATTGGGAACGAATTTGCCATCCATGCAATCGATGTGGATGAATTTCGCTCCGCTATTCGCCGCTAAAAGAATCTCGTCGGGAATCCGCGTTTTATCCGCCGCCAGCAAAGATGGCGAAACGGCGGGATAGGTCATCAGATGGAGGTCTTTCATCACTTAAAACCGAAAAGGCGAGAGAAGAAGCCTTTCCTTTCTTTGAACGAATCTTGATCTTTCATCGCTTCTTCGATGGCGTTATGCATCTCTTGCGAAGTAAAGAAACGCTCATCGGGAGCTTTGCGGCAAGCCTTAACGACGATGCGGTCAACCGAACGCGGCACGCTCGGGTTGAGCGAAGAGGGCTCGGGGAAATGGCGCTTGATTTGGGCGATCGCCACTTCTTCTGGCGTCGCACCATCGAAAGGAATCCGACCCGTCAATATCTCAAAGAAAACGATGCCCATCGAATAGATATCACTCGGGATGCCCGCAGGCTGACCCATGAGAATTTCCGGGGCGGTGTAATAGATGGTGCCGGTCACGGCGTCACCGAGTTGTGGCTCATTCAGTTGAGATGAAATACCAAAATCTGCGATTTTGACGCTTCCATCGGGCAAATAAAAAAGGTTATCGGGCTTAATATCGCGGTGGACGAGACCATGTTCATGGATGTATTGGACGCCCGAAGTGAGCTGAAGCATCACTTCGCAAGCTTCCAAAGGCGGAAGATTATGGCTCGAAGCCACATTGAGTTTATCGCGAAGGGTCCGACCGTCAACGTATTCGTTAGCCATATAAGGACGGCCTTCGATCATCCCCTGCCCATAGACCTTCACAATATTAGGATTATTGAGTGAGGCGGCTGCGATGCATTCACGCTTAAAACGCTCGATATTCTTAGGATTATCCATCATGTCAACCCGCATGATTTTGAGGGCGACACTTCGACGATTCACAATATCGTAAGCTTCATAAACATCGGCCATTCCGCCATGAGCGATCCGGGAGGTCACGCGGTAGCGTTCATCGATTTTCTGTCCGATCTCAATCATGCCCAATGCTCTCCCAATAGGCGAGGCCTTCGTTATCGCTGCCGCCATTGGCGTTAGCGACGCAAATAAGGCTCGTGACTTTCTGGTCGGCTCTTTCGTCGGTTGAAACCAAAGACAGGATGTCTTTTTCCGGGACTTGGTTATAAAGACCATCGGAGCAAAGCAAGAGGCTTTCTCCTTGGTAAGGATAGACATTAATCGTCAAAGAAACGGAGGGGTAAATGCCTAAGGCATTCATTAAAACGTGGCGTTCCGGATGGGTTAAAGCTTGCTCCGAGGTGATCTTGCCCGTTTCGACGAGGAAATGGACGTAGGTCTGATCTTCGGTCAGCTGTTTGATCTTATCTTTATTAATAAGGTAAGCGCGGGAGTCACCGATATTGGCGATCATGAGCCGATCCCCCGAAATGAGAGCCGCCACCATGGTGGTGCCCATGCCTTTATAGGCGGGATTCTTGTCGGCTTGGTCATAGATCAAAGTGTTGGCTTCTTTGCACGAACGGGTGAACCACCACTTATCAAATTGAGCCAAAGGCGAACGATGTTTTTTCCGGAAAGATTCCGAGAGCGAATCGATGGCCAGTTTTGAAGCGACATCGCCTTTATTGGCGCCGCCCATGCCATCGCAAACAATCAGAAAAACCTCGCCCGAACTATTGAGAACGACCATCGCTTGGTCTTCGTTATGGCTCCGGACGCGGCCCACATCGGTTTTATAAGCGTAGGTTCCGTGGTAGGTCATTGTTTTTCCTTCTGAACGTATTTTACACGCAACTGGCCGCAGGCGGCATCAATATCGGTGCCAAATTCTTTGCGGACGGTGCAATTGACGCCTAAAGCGTTGAGTTTCTCGCTAAAAGCGCGGGTCGCGGAATTTTCACTTCGCTCAAAGGGCTTCTCTTTGACTGGGTTATAAGGAATGAGATTGACATAGCAAAGAATGCCTTTGAGAAGACGGGCTAATTCTTCGGCATCTTTTAAGGAATCGTTCACGCCTTTGAGCATGATGTATTCGAAGGTGACTCTCCGTCCAGCCTTATCAATATAATAACGGACGGCATCGAGAAGTTCGGCGATGGAATAGCGTTGAGCGATCGGCATTAATTTCTTGCGTGTCTCATCATTGCTCGCGTGGAGGGAAATCGCCAAATTGATTTGAATGCCTTCGTTCGCGTATTTTTTGATGCCTTCGACGAGACCGCAGGTCGACACCGTGATATGGCGGGCGCCAATCGCTAAGCCCCGTTGCTCGTTCATAATGTGAACAAAAGCAAGGACATTATCGTAGTTATCGAAAGGCTCGCCCGTTCCCATCACAACGATGTGAGAAACGTTTTCGCTTTCTTTCGATAAAAGCTGATTCATCACAATCACTTCGCCCGTCATTTCGGCGGCGGTGAGATTGCGTTCTTTCTTGAGTAAGCCCGAGGCGCAAAAGGCGCAGCCCATCGAGCAGCCGACTTCGCTCGAAACGCAAATGACATTGCCATAGTCGTAGCGCATCAAAACGGTTTCGACTTTCGCGCCGTCTTCCATCGCTAAAAGGAGCTTGACGGTGCCGTCTTCGGCATCTTGCTCTTTGAAGACTTGGGGCAGCGTTAAACAATATTCCGCAACGAGACGATCACGGAAAACTTTCGAAAGGTCGCTCATCTGAGCGAAATCGTAAACTTTTTTAAGATAAATCCACTCGTAGAGTTGCCGGGCGCGAAAAGGTTTTTCACCGATCGCGACCATTTCCTCCTCGAGGGCTTTAAGGGTGTAGCCGAAGAGGTTCTTTTTCATAGGGGGTCTTTCTATTCGCTTTTAGCGCTTGTTAACGGCAGCGCTTTATCAGCGCCTGGCGTCAATTCGCCAAGCGGAGTTTCGACTTTTGCCAACGGGGTTTCTTTCTTCATCACGGCATAGTAGAGGGCGGTGTCGAGTTCTTCATAGGGGAAGAGCTGAGCTTCGCGCACCATCTTGAATTCGGAATGCTTGAGTAAGAAATCCTCAATCGTCTGATGGCCTTCCTTCTTGCTGATGGTGTAAATCATATAGATGAAAGTGCCATGTTCAGCCACGAACTTGGACGTGCCCTCGAGCAAGGTCTTTTCTTTCTCGAAAAGCTCATCCATCCCCTCCTTTTTGAAGTGAAGGAGATAATCCGGATATTCGCGGATCAAATCGAAGTTGCTCGAATTCGGAGCGCAGATCACAAGGTCTTGCGGCCGAGAAATCGCGGAATCCATCGCCAGAGGGTCGGCGCCAAAGAAATTAATATTCTTGAAATTGGCGTTTTTGATCATTCGGGTCACATCGACATAATCCTTCAAATCGTAAACCCCGAGGTTAAGACCGATGGAAGAACCATAAGTCTCGACCATTTCCTTGAGGATCGAGGAATCGACGTTGCCATTGAACAAGAAGGCTTCCGAAGGCTCTTCGACCTTGAATTTATCTAAGACTGCTTTGGTGGCGGGACGTTCGGCAAAAATCTTCTCGTCATGGGCTTCTGCGAGTTTCCGTAACGGGACCTTGCCACCATAGCAAAGGACGCCTTCGACGTTGGTCTTGGCGTAGTCGGGATTGTTATTGAGAAGTTCTTCGACACTGCAAAGCGAAGTCCGAACTCGAACACTGGTCGTATTCTGACGGTTATTCTTCTTTAAGATTTTGTAGGTCGTGCCATAGCCATAGTGCTCCCAAATTTTGAGGACCCATTCGGGGGTGTTATAGCGAAGAGAAAGGTATTTGTTCGAGGTCTTCGGGATCTCGGGCGGGATATATTCATCAGTTTTGCCCGCTTTGTCGAGGAAGACTTGGGCTTTTTTCATCTTGTCCGGTCCTAATTTCTCAAGCAAGATGGCCTGAAGCTGATCCAAGGGAATCCGTTTGAAGAAATAGGCATCCGCCAAAGCGAGGGATAAGTAGCGTTTTTCGGCCACATCGAAATCGGTGAGAGGCTCAGACAAATAGGAGAAAAGAAGGTGATGGCGGAGTTCGCAGCCTAATAGCCCGGCCACCAAGTTGCGCATCGGGCGCAAATTGACGTCGTTCTGAAAGACTTTTCTGAGGGCTTCTGAGAAAGGGGTGTCCTGATCGACAACGTCGTCAAGAACCTTTTTGGCTAAATCAAATTCCTGCATAAATTTCCTCCCACTTAAGCAGATTCACTGGCCTTTCTTTTTGCTGTCCAGCGCTTTTCCGGCTTTCCCATCGAGGAGATCCTGCTTCCCCGCAAAGGCATCGCCAAGGAAAATCTGATTGGGGTCGTTGATGTCGAGATCGGCTCGATCACGCGGATCGGGTTCTTCGTCATCTTCGTCGGAATCGTCGTGCTCGTCGGCTTCCTCTTCTTCCGTTTCAACATTCACCAAATTGTCTTCGGCGATGAAGCGCGGATAGGAAGAGTTGATGTGCTCATAATGGCGACCTTCTTCAAAATATTCGAATTCCACCTCGAGGTTGATGGTGAATTCGGAGAGGGTTTTAATCAGGTAATCCGCAACTTTCGCTTCGAGGGATTCGTAGCGGTGCGGAGCTTTGACAATGACAATCGTATTCCAGGACGTCTGTTCGACTCCGGCATGGAAAACCATCGATTGTGGCGCATAAAAATTGACATCGTCAGACGATGTTTCAAAAAGATTAGCGAGATTTTCGGTGTGCTCTTTCGAGTAATGGCCGACCACATACTGGTCTAAGCCGAGAATGCAAATGGTGATCATTTCTTACCTCAACGTTAGTTGATTATACCATAAACTCAATAATCCAAGGGGTCGACATTAATCGAAATATCTACTCCCCCCATCGAAGAATATTTCCCCAAGAGGCTCTTCAAGCAGGCGTAAACCTCCTCCCGGTTTTTGAACTTGAGGAGCATCATGCGCTTATGCTTGCCATTCGCCATCGAGTAATACGGCAGCAAAGGTCCGACCACTTCGAAGTTTTCGATGCCTGTCGCCAAAAATTCTTCTTTGAAATCATAGGCGGCTTGGACGCATTTATCTTCATTCGCCGCGGCGAATTCGACGAGGATCAAAAAGACATAAGGCGGGTAATGAGCAATCTTCCGCTCTTGCATTTCTTTTTTGAAAAACCCCTCATAATCCTGCCTCGCCCCATAAACAATCGCGTAATGGGAGGGGTTGAAGGTCTGAATCATAGCCTCCCCCACTTTGGCAGAACGACCGCTCCTTCCGACGGCTTGGGCAATGAGTTCGAAGGTTCGTTCGCTGGCTCGGTAGGTCGGCAAGGACAAACCGATATCCGCCATCACCACCGCTGAAAGAGTCACGTTGGGAAAATCGTGGCCTTTAGCAATCATTTGAGTCCCGACGAGGATATCATATTGGCCATCATGGAAGTCGCGGATAATCTTTTCAACGTTTTTGCTAATCTGCCCCACATCGGAATCAACCCGGCAAACGCGGGCTGACGGGAAAATATCATTGAGCTCTTTGACAACCCTTTCGGTCCCGTAGCCCGTCCGCATGAGGCGATTCGATCCGCATTCAGGGCAGACTTTCGGGAAGTTTTCGACATAACCGCAATGATGACATTTGAGCATCTCATCTTCTTGGTGATAGGTCAAATTGCCTCCACACGAAGGGCAAACGAAGATATGGCCGCAATTGGCGCACATGATATTGGTCCAATAGCCGCGTCGGTTGATGAGAAGAAGCACTTGCTCGTGCTTTTGCAATTTCTCATCGATTTTTTGCAACAAGGGCGTCGAAAGTTTGTTGCTCTTTTTCGAGATATTGCTCCGATCAGTTAAATCGATAATCCGGGTGTAAGGAAGAGCTTTTTCGTTGATGCGATGTTTCATTTCGGCGTAGCCATAAACGCCGCGCATGGCCCGAGCCTTGCTTTCTAAAGAAGGGGTTGCCGAGCCCAAAACGACCTTGCAATGTTCTTGCTCGCCGCGGAAAATGGCGACTTCACGAGCATGATAATAGGGCGGGGCAATCAAGTTGTCTTGCTTATACGAATCGACGTGCTCTTCATCAAGAACAATGAGACCGATATTTTTTAAGGGGGCGAAAACGGCACTTCGGGCTCCCACCACAATGCGAGCTTCTCCTCGGGCGATGCGCCGATATTCGTCGTAGCGTTGTCCCGAGGTCAATTCGCTATGGAGAATCGCGACCTTGTCGGCAAAGCGGCGCGAAAAGTATTCGACCATGACCGGCGTGAGGTTAATCTCAGGCACGAGCATCAGAACGGTTTTGCCTTCAGCGAGAACTTTTTCGGAGAGACGAAGATAGACTTCAGTCTTGCCGCTTCCCGTCACGCCTTCGAGGAGGACGACATTTTGCGGGGCTTTCAAAATCGCATCGTAAGCCGCTCGTTGATCGAGCGACATTTCATGCGGCTCTTCTCGCTCTTCCGGCGGAATAACGTAACGGGCTTTTTCTTTGAGAATCACCCGAACGCGTTTCGCCTCAACAAGTTTTTCTAAAATCGCCGCAGAACCCGCCTCTTTTTTTAAAATCGGGCTGTTTTTAGCTATGAGACGAAGCATCTCAACTTGCTTCGGGGTTAAGTCATCTTCTTTTGAATCGAGAATCTCAACCCACTTTTCGTAGGCCACTTTCGGGCCATGGAGCGAAGAAAGCCGCGGGCTTAATGAAGGTGGGAGCATCGCTTGAAGAACGCTGATGAGGGGAGCGAAATAATACTCCGCCACTTTCTCAGCCAGACTCATTAATTCATCGCTTAATAAAGGCTCTTCATCGATGATGTCATCTTCCCGGATGCTTTTGAGAGCATAGCCCAGTTCTTGCTCGAGTTCGGCCGGAGTTTTTTCACTCGGAATAATCTTCATGACAAAGCCCATGGCAAAGTGACCCGCAAAATCGATGCGGACCCGATAACGCTCCCCCACTTTTTTCTGACCGAAATAAAGGTAAGAAAAAGTCCGGTCCAGCGACCGATTGCCATATTGGGTTAGGACTTGAAGAATCACCACGCCGATATTATAGACGATAGCGCTATTTCGCGCAGGCAATTTCGTGGGCGATGATGCTGACGATTTCCTGAGTGGCGCGTTCGATCGAGTCATTGACGACCTGATATTTGTAGTTTTTGGCGAGGGCGATTTCACTCTTGGCTTTCGCTAAGCGCTCTTCGATGACTTTTTCAACTTCAGTACTCCGTCCGCGAATCCGGTTCTCTAATTCTTGGAAGGAAGGCGGCAAAAGGAAAATCGAAATCGCGTCGGGGCATTTCTCCATCACTTGCTTGGCGCCTTTGACATCGATTTCAAGAAAAACGTTATAGCCTTTCGAACGCATCTCTTCTTCTTTATCTTTTGGCGTGCCATAGTGATGTTCAACGAAAGCGGCATGCTCAAGAAGGTTACCCGCATCAAGATTCTTCTGGAACTCTTTTTCACTCACGAACCAATACTCGCGACCATTGAGTTCGCCCGGGCGCTGTTTCCGGGTCGTCAAAGAAACGGAATACCAGAGGTTTAAAGTCGTGTTCTCCATGACTTTTTGCCGGATCGTTCCCTTGCCAACCCCAGAGGGGCCACTTAAGATAATCAAAAGTCCTTTTTTCATTGGGTTTTGTTAAATTATAGGCTATTTTCGCCTTCAAGCAACCGCAAGCGAAACGTTTCGTGATGAAAGAGGTTACATTATCCAAGATCAGTTAGAGATACGTTCGAAAAGGCGGACATTTACGACCAACAGCTCTATTTTTGAAGGCAGTGAACAAGTTCATTAAGGAAGAGCGTCCGATCGATCGGCTTGGCAACGTGAGCATTCATTCCGGCATCAAGGCACCGCTTGATATCGTCTTCATAAGCATCGGCTGTCATAGCGATAATGGGGATGCTCTTAGCATCAGCTTTGCTCGAGGAACGGATGGCTTTTGCCGCATCGAAACCATTCATTATCGGCATCCGAATATCCATTAAAATCACTGCAAAAGTCCCTTCCTTTGCTTCTTGAAAGCGGTTGAGGGCCTCTAAACCATTGGCGGCAGTAACGACTTCCATTTTGTTTTTGAGCAAAAGATTTCGGGCGATTTCAGCATTCATTCGGTTATCTTCAACCAAGAGAACTTTGCGCCCCTCTAGGACCGACAAATCCATCGTTTTGTTCTTGCTTTGGGCTAAGGCCACTGCCGTCTTCTCTAATGAAAGATCAATCGCGATTCGGGTTCCTTTTCCTAAGGCGGAAGTCAAATGGATTTCTCCCCCCATAAGGTGAACGAGTTGCCGAACGATGGATAAGCCTAGACCTGAGCCGACGATGTCCGCGTTCTTCTCAGTTTTTTCTTGGCTAAAAGGCTCGAAGGCCTTGGCGAGGAAACCGCTAGACATTCCAATGCCATCATCAGAAACGACAATCTGGATCTGGTAGCATCCCTCTTTTTCTTTTTGGGCATTGAGATCGAGGCTGACGTGACCGCCCTCCGGGGTGAACTTGATCGCATTGGAAAGAAGGTTATTGATGATTTCGCTCATCTTGAGAACATCGAGGGAAACTTCCAAAGGTTTTTCCGGGACGATCCGCAAAGCGAAATGCAGTTTTTTCTCTTGAATTGAAGGGGCGACAGAAGTCGCGATCTTCTGGAAAAGCTCCGTGAGATCCGCCGGCGTCTTTTGAAGTGAAATCTGTCCGGTCTCAATCTTCGAAAGATCGAGAGTATCGTTAATCAGCGACATCAAAAGTTCGCCGGATTTTTTGATCTTTTTGAGATAATCCTTCATCGTCTCGAGATCGTTGCTTTCCAGCGCCATATCGGTATAGCCGATGACCCCGTTGAGCGGCGTCCGCATATCATGGCTGACATTGGAGAGGAAATCCGTCTTCAATTGATTGGCTTTCTTGGCTTCCGAAAGGGCATTTTCAAGAATAAGGGCCTGCTTCTTCTCTTCTTGCATTGCCATGGAAATATCCGAACCGGCCAAAAGGATTTCGCTCCGGCTCTGGTCAAGATAAAGGAAACTCAGGGATTTGACCTGACCTTGCGCCGGGCCTTTTTCGATGGTGAAAGAAAAGGAGTATTTTTGCGATTGATCAAGTTCGTTTCGAACATGAGCGATGGCTACGGCCTCTTTCATTCTTTCCGCCGATGAAGGGGTAAAGAGTTTAGCGGCAGCCATGGCGAAATCCGTATCAAAATCATCGCTTTGATGCGGAATCTTATCACTTTTCATCGGTAAATTATGATAAAGAATCTTGCCCGTTTTCACGTCGATGAGGGCGGTAAACTCATAGTTTTCTTCCCGAAGACGTTCGGCAATCAGCTTATTCGTTACCACTTCATTCGAATCAACAGAATAAAGAAGGGCCTCAATTTCTTGGGTATGGGGATTTTGAATGAGAGCGATCGAAGTCGTCACCCAATGCCGTTCTCCATTTTCCATATCGCGTCGATAGGTAAGACTCAGATTCTTTTTGCCCTCGTAGAAGGATGAGATGAGCGCCTTTCGGGTCAAAATTTCCCTGGCTTTCGCCACTTCTTCTTCATCGACCATCAAAGCGATCAACG
This sequence comes from Bacillota bacterium, assembly GCA_036822315.1. Lineage (GTDB taxonomy): Bacteria > Bacillota_I > Bacilli_A > RFN20 > CAG-826 > UBA4951. The sequence goes on from DAISHV010000036.1 coordinate 10,936, forward strand.
CGGAGAAAAAGCCTTCGGCACTGTCGGAATGAAGCCGATGTTTGATGTAATTGGAGGTGCCGTTGCCACCATAGCAGCGGTCGCTAGAAAGATTGAGACGGAAGGAGCAAAGGGCATCTGGGTTAAGCGATAAGAAATCTTGGCTAAGATGAGCGTATTCCTCTTCGATACCCTTTTGGAAAGTAATGTCCTGAGCGACGCCGTACCCCACGCTGGGACGATTATCGGCATCTTTCATCAAAGTATAGGTGACTTGATAGCAACGGGAGACCCCATTTTCCGCCAAAGTCCATAAGTCTTTGACCGGAGGCTCTTTCCCTTCTTTGAGGGCTTGAATCTGCTCTTGTATGTCCCCGTAGGAATTCGGAGCGAAATAGGGAAAAAGAGACTGCGGCAAATTTTCAAGATGTTCGGGCACGCCAAGCAAACTGAGTGAATTTTGAGGTGAAGTGAGGACGTCATGATCGATGTCGTATTCCCAAACAGCGACGTGGCCGCCTTCGACGGCTCGATTATAACGGGCTTGGGATTCGCGAAGAGCTTCTTCGCTCTCGATTTGGGAGGATATATCAACATAAGAGAAATAGGCGAGGCTTGTGCCATCCTCTTGCCGACGCGAGCGTCCTTCACGCCGGAGCCAAATATAGCGGCCTGTCGTTTCATTCCGAGTGCGATAAATGCAGATGGTATGACCCTTTTCAAAAACGTCGATAGTGTCTTGAATAACCCGTTCTTTATCTTCGGGCCAGACCCGTTTAAAAATATCAAGGAAGGTGTCCTTCATCAAATCATCTTGGCTGACGCCTTTGATGGCGCTGACGTCGTCGTTGAGGAAAATGCGGCGAAGATCATCGCCTTTTTTCCGGAAAACTGAAATGCCGACCGGAAGAGAGGCAATCGTTGTTTCCAAATCGTTTTTCTGACGTTGAAGGAGTCCTTGCTGCGCCTTGTAGTTCGTGATGTCTTCGACCGTTTGAATGACCGCATCGTGACCGCACCAATCGACCCGTTCCACATTAACGGCTTGCCAAATGTTCTTTTCTTTCCGAAAAATCTCTTGTCGGCGCGACTCTCCTTCTTTTAGCCCTAAAAAGAGGCAGTTGCTGCATTGGCTCGCTTCACCCCGAATGAAATTGAAGCAATGCTCTTCGCTAAAATCGCCATTTTGATTGCAATACTCCTGCCCCGCTTTATTGGCATACAACATTTTGTGGCTCGAAAACTCCACCACAAAAATGAGAGTTTTGACATTATCAAGAAGCTGAGTGAAGAGTTTGGTTTCGGCCAAGTTGTTCATGAAAGAGGCAAAGAAAACGGGAGCGCCTTCGTAGTCACCAATAAGACGATAAATAGCATGAAGCCAAACAAAACCGAGATCTTTTTGTTTGATCCGATAATTGATCATCGCGTCTTCGCCGGTGAGGAGCAATTTCTTTAGGGTCTTTTCGACGAAGGGGATATCCTCGGGCAAAATAAAGCCGCTCGCTTCATGGGCGATTTTTTCGTATTCTTCGCGGGTGTAACCGCAAAGTCCTGGGCGATCTGGCGAATAAAAAAGCGTTTCAGCTTGGCGCGAAGAAGTGAGACGAAAGAGGGAAAACTGCCGGGATCGTCTTGTATCAATTCCTGGAGCTCTGCCGCCGTGATTTTGCGGCAACGGCCCTTCGAGGCGATAGGCTCCAACTCAAGTTTTGGCATACCGAGTTATTAGTATAGGCTTTTTAGGACTCTTAGAGAAAGGAAAGTTGTAAATTTTTATCGCTTCATAATTTTATTAAGAATTTTGCCTTTACCGATAAAACGATAATATCTAAAAGACCAATACTTTCCCCATTACTCTTGGGCTATAAGCCCGGAGAAATTCATTAAGAAAACCCCAGAATCGCATCGGGATTTTGGGGTTATTCAATGATCTTTCCTTTAGGAGCGGTACGGTTCGACCGGATGGGCACCATCGGTATAGAAATGGATACCGATGACACCAGGGCCCGCATGATAAGAATTGGTCGGGCAAGCTTGGTAGACTTGGACTTCCTGGAAGCCTGCGTCAATGCATTTTTGCCGGCACTTTTCGACGAGCTCAGGGCTCATGGTCGAATAGTCAAGGAAGGCAATCTTCTTATCCAGATTCGGATAGCCCGCAATCATCTGATCAATGTATTCAAGCGTACATTTTTCAGAAGAGCCGCGGTGCTTGCGTCCAATCCCGAATTTGCCTTCAGCGTCGCAAACGATTTCCGGTTTGATCCGGAGCAAGTTGGCACCGATGAGTGCCAGTTTCGAGCAACGCCCGCCCTTATAAAGGAAATCGAGGCGGTCAAGTTGAAAGGAGCACTGCATAAACGGTCGACGAGCAATAACTTTTTCAATGACTTGCTCTAAAGGATAACCGGCATCGATGAGTTCGCGGGCGTAGATGGCTTGAATGCAGATGCCACCGCTCGTGCCGTGGCTATCGATAACCGTGATACGGGGATCATTTTGAGCGACAGCACTCGCGTTGTTGTAGCCGCTTGATAAGCCAGAGGAAATTGTAAAATGAATGATGTGATCATAGCCAAGATCAAAGATCTTCTTAAAATGAACTTCCAACTCGCCGATATTGCAAGCCGAAGTGTGGCAAAGGACGCCCGTCTCTAAGGTGTACTTGAACAAATCTTCATTCTTAAACTTATAATCGAAGCCTTCTTCCTCGCCTTTTTGGACGTGGAAAGGCAGGGTGTGAATGTCGTATTTCTTTAGGTGAGCTTCATCGAGATCGATCGTCGATTCGGCCGATAAGGCAATCTTCATAAAAACTCCTTCGGTTTTTGAACCTCATCTACTATATATAGTAACGTTTACTAGGTCAACCTAAATGCAACATAATGATATACTACTTCTATGTCCTTAAAAGCCAGCGCCCTCAAAACCTATATCGCCTTTCTCAAACCCCGTTTGGTCAATCACCACATCAGTCGGCCCTATTTTTATTGCGAGAACACCTTATTTTTCCATGCTTCAGGCGAACAATCCCGTTTTGTTCTCTCCCTCGATGATGAAGACCCCCGTTTCTATTTAGCCGACGATGATATTGACGTGCCGACATTGGAGAACAAATTTCTCGATCTCCTGAAAAAAGAAATCGCGAACGCTTACGTTATTGATCTCGAAGAAATCAACGATGATCGCATCGTCAAGCTCTCTCTCACCGTGATCAATAGCGTTTTTAAAGAAGAAGGCCGCAGTCTCTATGTCGAAATGATCCCCCACCACGCTAATGCCATTCTTTGCACGCTCGATGACACGATTCTTGGAGCCTATAGACCAGGCGAAATGAGCGATGAAAGACCGATGATGAAAGGTCTCCATTATGTTCTCCCCGAGAAAAAAGACTTCCTCGAAACCGCGCAAGTTTTTGATCCTTCCTCTTATGAAAAAAGCTGCCTGGCGAAAGAAGCCCAGCTTCAGGAACGACGGAAAAAAGACCGGTTTGGCTATCTTTTCGAAGCCCTCAAAAAACGGGAGAAACTTCTCAGCAAGAAGCGCATTCTTTTAGCCCAAGACCAGCAAGAAGCCGAGTCCCACGTGAATGATGGGGCGAAAGGCGATGCCATTTACATGATGTATAACGACATCAATAACCGCCAAGGTTCCTTTATTTATGAAGGCATCAGCATCGCTCTTGATCCCTCGCGGAGTCTTTCTGGCAATGCCCAGCTTTACTACAAGCGGGCGAAAAAGGCCAAAGAAACCATCCGTCTTTCTCTTCAGAATCAAACCGCCACTGAAAAAGCCCTTCTCGATGTTCAAAGCGCATTGAAACAGCTGAGCGCTTCCGATGAAAGCGGTTTGGAAACTTTAGCTAAAGAACTTGAAATATCCCCGCAAAAAGCCGCTCAAAAGAAAAAGAACGGCGATTGGAAGGGGCTGAGCCACGACTCCATCCCTTGGCAAATCGATTTTCATGGCACCAAGATTCTTTTTGGCAAAAGCGCTAAGCAAAATGATTGTCTGAGTTTCCTTCTCGATACGGCCAAAGACCATCTCTGGCTTCACGTGTTGGGCACGACCGGCTCTCATGTCATGATTAAGAAAGCCAACCCGACCCCCGAGGAAATCCGCGCCGCCTGCGAGGTCGCTTTGATCAATTCCAGCGAAGAGGATGGCGACGTTATGTTGACGGAGCGAAAAAATGTCCGCAAGGGAAATGTCATGGGCTTAGCCATTGTCAAAGAAAGTCGGACGATTCATCTTAAAAACGTTTCGCCCGAAATCAAAAATTTGGTTTCCCACGCTGAAAAAATGACATTATCCTAAATCTTATCTTTTACCGAATTTCGCCTTTCTTGCCTTGTCTTCTTCACCGAAAATAATAGAATAAAGATAGTTTATGGGCGTGATCGAACAACTTTATCAAAAGCTGACGAATGAACCGGTTCGCAGCATTGTTTACCTGACCGATGGTTTTTCGAATGCTTCTTACCGCATCAATGGCGATAAGGTCTTTCGGCTAAAGAAGACTTCGGATTCTCCTTTTTATTCTTCGCGGAACGAAGGCGAGATTCTCAATTTGATCGCGCCGAATCGCCTTGGGCCCAAACTCTATTACTTTGATTATGCGACCGGCAATATGATCGACCGCTTTATCGAAGGGAACCACCGCTTCGTCTCGCCCGATATCTCGAAGGAAGATCTGCGCGCCGTCAGCAGCGTGATTCATCGACTCCATTCCGTCCAAGGCTGCAGCTCCGAGTTTTATCCTTTTCAGCGTTTTGATTCCTATAAAATCCGCAGCGGGGTTTCCCTCAATCCCGAAGAAGAAGCAAATATCACTGCAAAAGTGCGTTCCTTTTATTCCAAAGAGCCCCTCGTGCTCTCCCATAATGATTTAGTCCACGATAATATTCTCCGCAACGAAAACGGGCAGATCGTCTTTATTGATTACGAGTTCGCGGGACTCAATAACGAGTTCTTTGACCTCGCCAGTCTTCTGAGTGAAAACAAAATCTTCGATTGGGACAAAGTCCGCTACCTCGTCAAAACCTATTTCGGAGCCGCTTTTGAAGAAAGCCACTACCGCAAAACCGTCCTTTGGATGGCTTATGAAAACTACCTTTGGTTCTATTGGGCGGCGTGCCGCTATAAAGAGACCAACTATCAAGGCTTTGAAGAAATCGCGAACGATAAGAAAGAGGCGATTCTCTTGATGCAAGACTACGCCAAAACTCATCCTGAAATTTTCGCGGATTAGTTTTTCTTGCTGAAATACGCTTTGACTTCCGGAGCGGCATTGAATTTGCCATGCACTTTGAGCGATTCGATGCTGGCCATCGCCAGGGGCAAAGTGATATCCGAGTCAAAATGGAGAACCCCATAGACGACGATGCTGATCTTCTTTTTGGATTTTGCGACTTTTTCGAGGTCTTTTTTTGAGAAAGAAAGAATTCCCAAACCCCATTCTCTGCCCCGGGCTTTCTCGTTTTCGGCAATTTCATGGAGGTCATCTTTGTTTTCCTTCAGCTGGTTCATCACCGCTTTTTGAATGAAATCGCTCCGCGAAGAATAAAAACCATTATCGACGAGGATATCGATCTTCGCTAAATCCCCAACAACGACATTCACCGAAACTTTTTCCGAGGTTGCCACTTCTTCCATAAAGATTCTCCCTATGCTCTATTTGGAGCATATTTAGACTAGTCCTCTTTTCCACACAATACAACAAAAACGCCCAACCAAGAGGCTAAAAAGAGAAAAACATCAGCTATTTTGAAACCTTTTCGCTCGCCGAAGTTGAAAGTTGCTTTTTCTCGGCCCGTTTCTTTTTGAGGAGACGAATGAGAAGAATAACGCCAAAACTAGCGAGCGCGCCAATCACGTAGCCTAAGGTATCGGTCCCG
>DAISHV010000037.1:0-16252 GCA_036822315.1 Bacillota bacterium
AACATTAGCGTTTGTCTTAATTTCTTAACGACAATTCGCATACTGTCTCAACATGCGTAGAGGCTACGAAATGGATGTGTGCCCCTGACCTAGAGGCTATTGAGGTGGATGTTTCCCCTACCGCGTCAGTCGCAGATAATGAAAATATAAAATCTAGCGAATCCGTGGGCCTGATCGAGGACTACGCCTATTACCCTAGGGGCCGGGTCCTCTATCGGGAGAAGGACGGGAGGTTCATCGTCTACGCGGACCGCTGCCTAACGGCGAAGGAAGACAAGGAAACCATCCTCCGTCTCTTCGGCCTCCGTTCGGCGCTTTGGCGGAGAGACGAGCAATACCAATGCGCCGGCTGCAACGAGGGGCTCAGGGAAGACGCCGAAACCTGTGAGGCCTTGAAGAAAGAATGAGTATAATGTTTTGTAATTACGATCCGTCCATAAAATCAAAAAGGAGGCTCTTTACGAGCAAGAAAATCGAAGTTATCACGACAGACCAAGACAGCGAAAGAAGACCGACCCGATTGGTGGCTTTGGAGAACAGGGATTGAACCCCGAGAAAAAACCATGAATCAAAAATTCTACCAATGCCAAAGCGAAGAAGAAGCAGAAAACCTCGAAAACTTTCTTCATACCGAGACAATCCCAGCCAAAGATTTCCCGTTTTCTAAGCCCATTTACGAATCAATTATCCATTACAAAAGTGGCACTAAATTCACAAATTCCGTTGGATACGTTTCTTACAAAGATAGAATCGTCTATTACCCTCATGTCTTGAATAAGAAAGACGAACGATTAAATTTCTTTGACGAAGTGAGGCCCGCTTTTGCCTCTTTCCCCAAGCTTCACCGCTACTTCTCCCATCTGGATTCTTCCCAGGCTTTGGCAATGAACTTTTTCGGCCTATTGATTTTGCATCCAGAATCTCATGAATCGTTCTCCAAATCTCTAATTGGGCTTATTCGGCAAAAAGGAGTCAAACTTCCAACCGATCTTCTCTTTTGTCCTCAAGACAAAAATATGCAAAACTATTTCGAAAAGAAAAAGGCGGATGACAGTGAAATCGACGTTGAACTCCCTTTCAGACGTAACGACGGGACTCTCTTCACCGTTTTCATTGAGGTAAAATACTCTGAAAAAGAAATCGGCAAAATGGGGCTTTCTGGCAAGAACGGGTCGATGAAGCAACAACAGAGCGAACGCGATCATATTGCTAAATACAATCAAATCTATCTTCCAGCATTTCAACTGACCGACAAAATGACGAATTGGAGAACTAAAACGAAGGAACAGCAAGCTTTCGTCGATCACTACCAATTTTTCCGAAATGTTCTACTTACCAAAAACAAGAATGATGCCATTGCTCTTTTCCTGACGCCAAGGGAGTTCAACCCCTCAGTTGACGCTAGCATTGAGAGCTCAATCAAAGCTTTTAACGCAATCGTCCCTCTTTCGATTCAACCACAGTTCCATTTCGCCCATATTTATTGGGAGGATTTGCTAAAGAAGCTTCAAAACGAACCCACTTTCCAACTAGTAGAATCAAAGTATTTTTTCCCTATGTTTTCTGGCTTTTCAACACGGAAAAATTATTAACCAAAAACAGGCTTTTTTCATTCATCACCGAGAAAAAAGCAAGCTAAATATAAGAAAAAAGAGCGATCTCTTTTCCCGAGTTCAAATGAACGAAGACCTATGTTGTTTTAACCATCAACCTTTCAAAAATCAAAACTGATGCCGCGCGGCGTGTTCGTTTGGGCATCCATACGAGAGCACCTAATGATGTGATTAGTTTAGACCAGAAAAGGGGGTACGCATCAAACGCTTTTGACCCCGAATGTTCGAAACGGGGTAACGGGAGGGACCTTATCGGGTTTACCCATTTTCATGAAACTCAAAAACTTTCAAAAAGAATATCAAAAAATGGTCTTTATCATGTATAAAATGTTGGCTTAGAAATGGAAAACCAAAAAACATGAATAAATTAGCTCTTGCTTTCCCCTTCGTCGCCGCAACACTATGCCTCAGTGCCTGCAACGCGGGGCTCTCGCCTAATTCGAAAGCCACCAGTGCCACGGCTACAAGTGCGTCTCATAGCACGGCTGTCGTTTCTTCAGCAACCTCATCTTCAACTAAGCAAACGAGCTCTTCTTCGAAATCAAGTAGCAAAAATTCTTCATCCAGCGACGCTTCTTCCTCCTCGAGTTCTGCTTCATCGGAGAAGACCTATAGCCTCATCAGCGGCACCCTAGCCATGAGTTTCCCAACCTATGCCCCGGACACCATCAGTGGAAACATCAAGCCAGGTAACGGAATTACGGTATCGGGGAATTTACCTATTTTATATTGCGTTTTCTCCGGCGCGAAAAGCAACCAAAGTGGAAAAGCTGCCTTCGTGAATACATCAAGTTTAAAAGTATATTGGAATAATGGAGTTATCTTTCGCTCCGCGTTACTAGATCTCCAATGTACCACGAAAGTCAAAGGCTCCGTTCAACTGGTCAGCGGAAGCACAGCAGATGACAAGACCGTCGCGGCCAATAGTTATGACTCCATCAGTTTCACTGACACCAGCACCAACAGTATCAGTTACATCACTTCATTTAATTTTTCAGAAGACTATAGCGCAACCGGAGATTTCGTCGCTATTCTTTCAAAAATCTCTTTCAATGTCATGGCCTAAAGATTTGTTAAGATGCTCCTAAAACATTTGAGTTTTTCTGTATTTCTTTCCGACAATTAACGCATGGCCTCAACACGGCACGAAATGACTTCGTAAATGCCTATTCGAAATGTGTATCTCGATTGAATTTCAATCTTATTAACCATCATTTTTGTTCTATTCGGACTATACGCAAATAAATCTTTGCCGTTTGTATACTTAAAAATAAGTGGCCTGCCATCTATGGTTTTCATATGTCCACCCATACGAGGTCATTTTTGAACCCCTCCCCGAAATGCCAAAAATAGGCAAAAAACTGGTATTTTGGTATCTTTACCTTTTATCGTTTTTATTAGTTGTTATCGAGCGTTCTTAACGTCAGTCTAACTACGGTCTCGACGTGTGTGGTTTGGGGAACTTGTGAATATGGGACCTATCTCGTCGTGGGGAAATGAATATATAGAAAACCCGATAAATGCAGGATATTGCCAAAATCAGCCAACTTGAACTACGTAAGAAACCAAAACTATCAATCCTTAGGTTTTCCTAATTCGTGACCGCACTTTGGACAAATTGTTTGTTCTTTAATGCGCCCTTCGTGAAGGCATATGGTAAAGGCGGTCGTCGCATATTTCCCCATTAGGTATTGGTTAAATTCCAGCAAATGAAAACCCGTCATGTTCTGAGCGGCATCCAGGATGTGCTCGTTTTCTAGGTATTTATTCTCGGACGGACGAACCCACAGGAATTTTTCGTGTGATTTGTCGATTGAACAGGTCGAATCGAAAGAATAGGAAATCGCGTGTTTGCACGTCGTGCACACGAAGTCATCCCCACCATACGACCGCAAAGTCGGAGCTCCGCAAATTGGGCAAACGTGGCCACCGTTTTCGTCTTGCAGCGTTTTGCCAAACACAAAATAACCGAGCAATCTTTCGATGCGCAGCAAATTGTTCCTGAAATCTTGTGCCGGGTGGCAAAGCAAGAAACCGGTTTTGTGTCCGCCCCATTCTTTGATTTTCGGCTCAGAAGGATCGTAGAAATCACCAATGCTAAGGAATCTTCGCATCGTTTTATTGGTCAACGCTTGGCCTATCTTTGATTGGGCCATATCAAAAGAAACGAAGGTGTATACCCAGGCTTCTTTTCCCCATTTTTTCGGTTTTTCTAAAACAACATTGTTGTCCAAAACCTTTTCGGTGTATTGGAGAATGGTCGGCTCATCCATGTTTTCGAAATTGGTATCGTCTACGGGCAGCAAAATTTCCGTCGCCTTTTTATCTTTCAGCAAAGTGAGGTACATTGCTTTCTGGTTAGAATCCATTTCAAGGCAGAAAGAGGCCCCATCTTTCGTGGCAATTATCTTATTCGTCGTTCTAATCCTGTCTCCATCGACCACAAGTGTCGACATCGGGGTCGTATCGTGGTAGCCCATATCAACCAGCGAGTAAGAAATGCTTAAAGCGCAATAAAGGAAATAATCGGGGTAAAGATCCTCATTTTCATTTATGGACTTTTCCGGGCTCTTTGATTGAGCGGCATCTTGATCGAGGATTTTCCAAAGGTTATAAGCTTCCTTATAGCGGCGGTCATAAATAAAAATGTTGGTCCTTTGAATCGGGCTAGGAACGCGTTTTAACTTTGCTAGTTCACGATAGAGCGGCGAGGCAAGGAACCGGCTTAAGCAAGAGGACAGATGTTCTAAAGTTCGAAGAAGTTCTTTGTAGTCATCCAACTCTTTCTCTGCATTATCTCCACCACCGTTTCTCAGCGAATTCCAAAGAGCTTTCTGATAAGTCGAAAAAGACCAAGCGCTTGAAGTCAGAGAATTGATGCCTAAGACGGAATTAATGGCCTTCTCAGAGGCCGTTGCTCGGGCTTTTTGTAGTTTTTCTTCCACATCAACGCGTTTTGAATAAACGGCAGAAAGAAGTCTCTTTACGAGGCTGACGACAACCCAGTTCTCATAAATGTTGAGGGTTTCTTCGTTGATCTCGGCGGCGATATTCTTCGGCCGAACCATGGTCAGGCTTCTAGAGTTCCAGTCTTTGCTATCCCTCGAAAGCTTCGAAATCGCCATGTGGCTGATTTTCTTTGCTGTCTCTATCGGCGTCGTTTCTTCCACCGTCTTGATGAAGGACCGCGGCTTATCCGCGATCTGCATGAGAAACGGCATCGCCTTGTTGATGGCTTCAATCGTCCCTTGGGCCATAACCCACGTGGTCTCGTGGCCCGAAACCTCCATGGGAAGATCGTTCCGCTCGAAAGCGCCGGCCAAGTCTGATAGGGTAGCACCCTTGGAGAAAGCCTTTGGGAATATCTCGGTTCTTAGCCTATGTAAATAAACGTCTTCGTTTTCCCTCATATCAATCTATTTTTGAAAGCATCGAATCCAAACTCGCCACCATATTCGGCAACTTGTTTTGATACGTGCTCTTCAGGTAATCAGAAATCTCCTTCAGCCCAGTCTTGGTCCTAGCATCATAAAGTCCCTCAATCTTCCTCAAGACTTTGCGAGGGAAGAAGGTATCGAAGGCTTCGAGTTTCGCATCGTCGTCGTAGTCGCCTACGCATGCGAGATAAACAGGGATATATCTACGGAATTGGCGAAGAATACGGTTTCCGATGTTAATCGAGAAATGCTCATTAAGAGCGAGTTGGAGGTATTCCAACAATTCCATGGTTTTCTTGTCGCCTGCTAGGTCGTAATTTGCGGCAGCCTTTTCACACAGAGACAGGAAGCCCGCATAGGAAAGGTTGGAAGTCCCATAAGACGTCCCGACGGATTCATCCCGTTCGCCAGGCGCCGTGAATTCGATCACGCCGGCCCGGTCATATACCTTATCCGTGATGGTGAAGGTAGAATCGTCCTTATTCGCAGTCCCGATAAACCAGACATTTTCCGATACATCGATCTTTCCCTCATGAACGAGGGCGGGCATTCCGATGTCATTGGCTTTTTCGGGCATCAAATCAATCTTCCACTCCGATTTGTCGAGTTCGAGCAAAGATAGGAAATCAGCGAAATAATATTCAATTCTCGAGAGGTTCATTTCGTCGAGAACGATGAATGAGACCCTCTTCGGATCCCGATCGGCTTTGTATAAGTCTTTCAGGAATTCCGTCTCCTTGTATTCGTGCTTGAAGTCGTTGTAGAAGCCGATGAGATCGTTTTTGTCTTTCCAAGAGGACTGAACAGGAACAAGATACCGGGACCAACCGGCGTATTTGGCGAAGGCAGTCGGCAAAGAGGTCTTGCCGGATCCGCTCAAGCCTTCGAGGATCAACAGCTTAGAGGTCGAAAGCCACGAGACGAAGGAGCGGACCGATTTAATCGAGTAGAACAACTGGGGATCATCGCCATGGCGATTGGCCGCATAGGCGCGAAATCCCTCGCAAAAGTCCCTTAGATTGTCCACATAGTCCGCGGCCATCGGCGCCGGTTTGTCGTCTTTGTCGAATTGGCTCAAAGCCTTAAAGATGGCCCCGTTTGCCTTGGAATACTGGTCTTGGAGAAGATCCAATTCGTTTTGAAGCTGCTCTTTGCTGGCATTGAGGATCTTGATATAGCGCACATAATCATCGACCTTCGAGGCGTTGATCTTGGCCTCCTGCAACTCAACCTTGAGGTCGGTCAATTGCTTTTGCACTTCGGCTAAATGGGGGGTCAATTTCGCCAGTTCTTCGGAATCCGCCCTCAAAGAAACGATTTCTTCTTGAGAAGGAACGTTCGCCAACTTGTCCTGAAGGTCTTTGACGAGTTTCTCAAGGGAGTCGGCTTTCGCTTTATAGGCCAACGGATCGGTGCCCAAAGTATTCCGAGCCGCCTCCATTTCCGCGATCTTCGTTTGGGCGTCATCAAAGCTCTTCTTCAGGGCGTCGTATTGCGACTGAATGACATCGGCCGTGGTTTTGGCTTTAATCAGGTCGGCTTGGCGAATGTTGATTGACGAGATGACGGCTTTGTAGGTTTCGATGTCATCCTGCAAAGAAGAAATTTTCTTATTCAACGTCTCCTCTTTGGCGGTGGCTTCTTGGACCTTCTTCGCCAATTCGCCAGAGGCTTTTTCTACTTCGTCCTGGATTTGAAGACGATAGGTCGCTTTCTCGCTTTCGAGTTCTGCCTTCTCTTTAACCAAGGCGAGTTTCTCGGACTCCATCGCTGCTGAGGCTTTCTTGGCTTCGGCTAGTCTAGCCTCGGATTCTGCCAGCAAACTATTGGCGTCTTCAGACTTTTTCCGGGCTTCTTCAGTAATTTGGACGGCTTGCTCATGAGCATCCGACAGGATCTCTTTGACGCGTTCAGCCGCATCGCCCTCCTGCTTTTTTAGGGCTTCCGACAAGCGCTTCGAGGTTTCAATTGAGCTGTTGTTTGGCATTGGCTCCGAAACGGTTGGCTTCGGTTGTTCCGGCACCTGAACTGGCGTTGGAGCCTCGGAGGCGATTTCAGGAGCCGTGGTTCCGTCTTGAATTTCTTGAACCTTCTTTCCCAAAACGGCAGCAACAAGTCCCTTCTTGTGAGTCATATCTTTTTGATAATTCTGATTTTGGCTGGGGTTAAACCCGCTGCCGTGATGATGCTTTTTGCTCATGATTATTTGCCTCCTTGGACATCAATTAAGAGCTTGGTTAAATTCGTAAGTCTGGTAATATCGCCGTCATTCAGAAGTTCGTCGTTCTTCGGATGGTCCGTCAAACTCCTTTTCCGATAGAGGGAAAAAGCGTCGGAGATGAATTGCGGATAAAGAAATTTGCTCTCTTTTAAGCGGGAATTACTCAAAAGCAAATCCAGCAATTCAAGTTTGAAATCATCAAAAGTCGTGGTTTTGTTGTAGTACTTATCGTAGTTTGACCTGATTTGGGCGTAGCGGGTGATTGCCCTGTTGCCGTCGTCATCCACGCCAAGAGCCGTGCAAGTCCCGGACACAGTCAAGGCGAAAAGGTCCTGAGACATCGGATTGCTTTGCCGCCTTTCCGCATTCATAACTCCACCGCCCAGATAATCGAGCAGACGCCCTAAGTTCATCATGCAGTAAATGGTGTCAAAGTTTTCATCGATTCCGATGACTTCGGATTGCATCTCTTTCTTCTTGAAGAGGGAGTTGCTCACAACGCTGTATAGCTCTTCGCAGTGGCGTAGCTTTTTGTCCTCTCCGAAGATATTGATCGACTCTTCCGAAGAAACTCCGGACCGAGACAAATCAATTGCCGGGGCGGGGAATTGTTGTTTGATCAAATCAGCAACCTGCGAATTCGAAGACTTTGCTTTGGCAAAGATCATATTGAACCAGGCAGTCAAGGCGATAGGGAATTCTTGCGGGGCGTCAACTTTGATTGGCGATTTGTCGTCATCACGATAAATAACAAGGCGGAAGTAAAGGGTTTGCCGGCTATTGTCCAGCACTTTCACGGAATAATTCTTCCTTGCGCCGGCCTTGGGCTCTGTGTCTTCGGGCTCTTTCTCATCGAATTTGAGGTCATCGTCCGAGAAAAAGGATTCTTGATTCGGGTCGAAGAATTCGGAAAGTCCTTCATCCTCGTCTTTAACTGGCTCCTCGGATTTGCCTACTCTTTGCTCATCTTTAATTGCTTTTAAGATTAGTTTGACCGAAGGGACGACCGAAGCCACCGGGTTGATGACTGGATCGGCGTTCTTGCCTTCCCGGTTGGGGAAAACACGATCGAAGAAAGGCAAAATCGCGCCGGTAACCGCGTCTTTGTAAACCGTTTTCACCTGAACGTCATCGTTAAACAAATACTCGAAAGAGTTGAGGAAGCCATCAACATCGTCTTTGAGACCAATTATCCTCGAATAATCCTTAACGCAGAAATCCGCCTGAATTCGGTTAGAGATTCCTTCGAGGATGGTCTTATTGATGGCTGGCGAAAACTTTTGGAGGATGAGCGCTTCGGTGTCAGCCACCACGCTGTCATCGTAGTTTCTTGGAGGTTTGTGTTGAAGTTTATTGTTATAAACCAAAAGCGAAAGATAAAGCCAAACAAAGACGTCGTCTTCGATGGCTTCCGGCAACATAGCCTCATATTGATAGATCGGCCATTGAACGAACAAGACTTTCCGCTCAGTCTGTGACATAATCGCCCTCCTTTTTTACGTACTCGACATAGTCTCGAATAGGCTCCGACCGTTTCAAGGTCTGAGAATCTCCGACAACAACGAGTAAACGTTTTGCACGTGACAGAGAGACGTTAATGCGGTTCGGGGATTCATAAAGGAAGCCAAGCGAATCCCTCACATTCGGGATGTTGTTGGACCGAGCGCAAGAGAGAAGAACGATGTCGAATTCCTTTCCTTGGAACGAATCGACGGTATTAATTTCAACATTCTTAAGCGTCTCTTCAGAAAAACGCTTATGAACTTCATCCCTAATCCGATCCGCTTGCCCTTTGTAATAACTGATAACGCCAATTTCTAGCGGTTTACCAGGGTTTTTCATAAACAATCGGGACATCGTTTCGAGAATGACATTGATTTCACCAACCCGATAAAGAGGCCGGCCTTTGCCACCGCTTTCACCTTTATCCACGGTGATAGGGACATCAACAAAGACGGTGCTATGACCATCAAACAGCCCAAAATTATTGACCTTTGCCTTCGTATCTTCGGCATTAATGATCTCACCTTGATAGAATTCATTAGAAATGAATGAGCCGATTTCCGGATTCATACGATGCTGCTCGTTAAGCATGATGGTTCTTTGGGCTTTGATCTGACCGTTGGAGTAGGCGTGAGAGAGATTCGAGAAGAGAATCCCGAAGAAGGATTTTCCCAAGAACCGCGAATAGGTCGAAGAAAGATGGCCTCCGTGTTCTTCGTAATCGTCAACCGCCTGGCTTTCGAGGTATTGCGGTAACTGGTTTTGGTCCCCGACGAGAATAACCTTTACGCCGTTCAGGATGGGGTTAATCAGTTCAATCGGGTTAGCTCTGGCGGCCTCATCGATGATGACGTAATCCGTCAGTTTCTGCGGGAGGTTGATGTATTTCACGATTTTGGAGGCCTGAGCGCAGGTGCTTCCGACTATGCTCGAGTAATTCCTGACGGCTTGGATGGCGGTTTCCGGTTCTTTGAATCGAGATTTTAGTTCATCGATGATGTCGTAAAAAGATTTGGAATAGGACTTCGTTCTTTCGTCAATGCGCACTTCAATAAGTTTCAGCGCATCTGAGATTCTTTCAGCTTTTGTCATGACGAATCCGGCCGTGTGGGGAACGAACTCGTCCTTCAATTGATTCACATAATTGACATATTCCTCAAAATCCTTGTCCGTTGGATTGGACAAAAGATTGGCTTTGAGCGAAGAGTCAATCAGCCTGTCCGGGTGGTCAAGAATGAGCTCGCGCTGAAGGGCGTTAAGCTGCGCCGGCCCGTCATCGGAAAAGCTCTTTTTTGACGTTCTTTGAGCGGCGATGGCTTTCTGCAAAGGGGTCTCTTCTTCAGTTGCCTTGGATCCTTCAACGGCGAGCTTAAGTTCCGATAAGGCAAGAGCGGTGTCGGCGCCTAAGCCAATTTGGTTCAAAGCGTTCGTCAAATTCGGCAGGTTCTCAAGAATTGAGGCATCGGTATAATTAGCAACCCTTATTTTCTGGATGCAATAAATCGCGTCCTCGACGTAATCGGTGAATCCCTTGCTTGTCTGTCCATCCAAGATGGCGTCACATTTTTCCAACATAAGCTCTTGAAAAGCCCGGACGGCCTTTTCTTGCCGCGCCGTCTCTTCTTCTTCGGTTGAATCGAACCGTTTTGAGGCAATTACGGCCGGGAAGGCGTCATTAGGTTTAATGCCGTTGACGGCGTTATCCAAAGCGTCGTGTTGCTGAGCACTAATCAGAATCTTGCAATTAGGCCGGATACTTTGTAACCGGGACATAATGCCACGGATTAAGGTTGTTTTGCCAGTTCCCGGTGGGCCTTGGATAATCGCGATGTCTGGCGTGTTAATGGCGATGTCCATCGCCCGTTTATAGGTTTCGGTCAACTGGGCATCCTTCTTGCCGAGCATGGCTTGCAACGCCTCGGCGTCCAATGGCAAATAATTGGTTGGGATCGTTGTGTCTTGGACGTCTTCATCCATCAAGCGCATGATCTGGTTCATAGTGTTGCTGGTTTTGCTTTTGACCGTATCAACGATTTCGTTCTTCCGTTTCTGTTCAAGTTTCAGCGAGAAAGTGGAGAGGACAAGAAAGCCTCCGTCCAACGCATCAAAGAACTTCATCGCCTTGCCAAGATCCCTCAGTCCAAAGCTAACCACGGACTCCTTGTCGTCGATGGCGGTTGGCTTGTTCAAATAAAAGGGATCTTCTTCAATCTTGCTGTCTAAATCATGAATCCTGGCATCGATTTCCTCGCCATTGGCAAAGAGCTGGTTCATCGAAAGCGGCGAATCGGATTTGACGTGGATTTTGATGCTTACTCCGTCGGTCAAATCCACGGAGTCGAATGGGATGGCACCGTAGTTTTCTTGCTTTTTCTGAAGAGACTCGAGCCGATAGTTGATGTAGTCATCCCACGCCTTAATCAGATCAGGAATCTTCCCATCCGTCAGCCCTTTTCCCTTGGGGCAATTGATTGAAATGGCTTCATCCCAGAGGACGATCTTCACATTTCCGTAAATCTGGGTAGGAATCTGCCCGAAGTTCTTGATGTGGAAAAAGCGGTTGATGCAATAGACGCCATCACGCTCCATTTGGACCCTAGCCAAATAATCGCCGCCGACCAAGGTGAATTTGTTCCACTGGAAATTGAGGTCTTTGACCGCGAAGACGCTCTTGTTGGACATGAACTGTTTGGTAAGCCAGTCAACAAGCTGATTTTCGGGGATATTCAATTCTTCGCAAAGTTTGGCCGCGGTCCCTCTTTCGACATAAAGATTCATCTGGTCATGAGGGTCGATAAGCTTGATTGGCTTCCCGCTGAATTGGTGAATGACGATGGCAACCTTCCCGTCCGCGGCCTCTACGCCGTAGATCGTCTCAGTGTTAGCGGGGTCAGACGAAAAGAGGTTAATGACGTCTTGGGCGGTTTTTGTTTCAGGCACCAACTTGATTTTTTCTTTGTTGGCCTTGACCAAATAAAGGACATCGTCAAATTTCTTAACTTCGAAACCATCGACGGAATCAACTTGAGATTCTGGGACAAACGATCCGCTAATCGGCGTGCTTCGATACGTTATTTCCATCAATGTTTCCCCCTATTGAGAACAAAGCAGACCGTCTTGTCATCACCATTGGTCGAATTGGGCCACTTCTCAAGCAAATGAAGAAGACTTCTTTCAAAATCGTCGGGTTTGTTTTCCATCTCGCTCGTGACACCGGCGAGGAAATCACCCAATTTCTCGTGGTCGAGATCCTCCGTGAAACCATCGGTTCCGATCATAAGCAACGAGCCCGGGACAAACTTCCAGGATTCTTGCGTGAACTTTTGAAGACCTGATAAGTCTAAGATTGACGCGGTTTGATTAGCGAATTCCCCTTTGCTGCTGTGAAGATAGAGCTTTTTGCCATCCCACATCGCAATCAAACCATCCCCAATTCCGCCAACAATAGCGTTATTGTCTGATAGCAAGGCGAACTTGGCCGTCGTATTAAAGGAAGCCTCATCAGCATCCGAAGGCAGCGAGTCTCTCCAAGCTTGAAGAAGGGCGTTGCCGTCCACATTGCCCGCCAAAGCCATTCTCACAAGCGTCTTGGCTGCGAGTTCGGACCCTTCCTTCGCCCGCCTAACGGATCCGAGCCCATCGCACACAGAAACGCAAAGGGCGTGGTCGTTGAATCCAAAGTCAAAAGTATCTTGGTTATCGGCTTTATCGTAGCCCATAACCGAGGCTTCCACGATAACGAAGTCGCCCGATTTTGTGTGGAGTTCTTTGACCATCAGATATCCTCCACTTTGAAATAGACGAAGAATTTGCCGTGTTTCAAGCTGTTCCCTTGAAGGACGACGTAATGCCGTTTATACGCGAAACTCGTTTCCGAATTCGGGGCCACGGGCACTATTTTTTCCGAATGCGGGTCGAGCGGGGCCACCACGGCTTTGATCTCAACGTTTTCGTTGCTCAAAAGACGAAAAACGACAAAATCAGGATTGTCTTTCGAAATTTTGATCGCCCCGATGAGATCGTCTTTGCGATTTCCGATCCCCGCTCCGATGTCCGATAAGTAAATGCAATCAGGCCACGAGTCCGAGTGATGAAGGACCTTCCTTGAAATGGGAATCTGTTTTTCGTCGGGCCCAATCCCAACTTCGCCAAGAATGACTTCCTCCAATGGGCCTTCTTTCCCCTTGGCATAGACCGAAAGTATTTGCTGGGTCGGAATAGTTTTGTCGCAATCTGGGTCAAAGCATTTGGCGTCGGCGACGCATTTTCCGTTCTTATCTAATATGAGATTGTAGATGTTTTCCGTCCCGCAATAAGGGCATTTAACGATAAGCGAAAGCCCTCTTTCAAAGGCGTCGATGAATTCAAGATCGGTCGGGCGAGAGAGAGCGACATTTTTTCCATCGACGAAGGTGCGTTTGAAGAGTTCGCGTATTTCCTTCGTGGTAATTCGTTCATATCGATCGACAAAGACGTTTCCTGTTCTGTTGTTTTTTGTTCCGGGCTTAAAGATGTAGTCAAAAGCGCCGCGATAAGCCGCCTCTTCGTCTTCTTGGCTGCCGTTATCGACCAGATCCCCGATGAAGGGATGGTTGAAAACCAAAAGCTGGAACGCAATGACCGCTGCCGAGAAAATATCGGATTCCGGCGTCACGATGCCTTGTTTAATTTCGGCTTTTTCCTCATCCGTGAGGACGGAGGCTTCGCTCGGAATGCTACTGAATAGTTCCGGCGCCATATATCCTGGGGTTCCTAAAACGTTTAAGAAAGGATCGTCCCTCGTTCTTAGGTTATCCGTGTCGATAAAAACAATGTCATTTGCTTTGGGGCTGGTGAGAATGTTATTCGGCGAAAGATCGGTGAAAACGAGGCCAGCAAGATGAATGACTTGCAACGCTCTGAAGAGCTCGTGAATGATCTGGTACCGTTTGTAGAGGCCATGCGAGGCGTACCACGCCCCAGAGTCCGCTTCCGGCACATTCAAATAGGCGGAAATCGGTTCTCTATTGGCTGCCTCCTTCATGACGTAGCCCAACTCATTGTCGAGCAAGACTTGCGGCAAAGCGGCGAAGGTTCTTACCGAAAGTTCCTTGGTGTTGGTGATCGACTGGCAGATATCAACCAATTTTTGAAGGTGTTTCCTCTCATCGGCTATTTGCCTCTCGGTTTTCCGATTGACATCGATGAGTTTGACAATAGCCCCAGGCTTTTCAACGAGCCGGAAAACATTGCCTTCAGTCCCTCCGCCGATACGCTCGCCAAGAGTGTATTGGTGGCCGTTTATTTGAATGGGATCCCCTGGCTTTTTCATAATTAAAATTTCAGGGAATCAGCATCGAAACAATACTTGATGTCGCTGGTGTCGGCCTTTCCTGGGTCCGTGCTCACCGAGCGGGTGCTAACAGACATCGTGACCCATTTAAAGAAATTGGAAATAGTTGCGTTATCGTTCGCATGAACCACCGGAATTTCCCCGTTGTTGATGAATGCTTTGAGGATTCCCTCATCCGCATCGTCGCCGATGCCCATCGCCAGACGGACGGATTTCGAAGCCCGGCTCTCTTCAGAAAGGAGGTTCCGCATATTTTCCCAAGAGCCGATGACGTCCTGGGTGGACATCCCCTGATGATATTCGGGGAAATCGGTAGGCAACCCATCGCTAATTAAGACGATCGTTGGGGTATAGTCCCGAGAAGAGACCACGTTCTTGTCGTTAATCTGTTCTCTTACGGCATCGAGGCCCATTCCCATCGGGGTGTCTCCGTCGGCATTCAAAGTATAAGCGTCGGCCTCCGTGATCTCCGACAACGGTTTGAGGATATTCACCTTCCCGTTGCCAAACGTGATGATGGAAAGCTTGATGATTCCTTTGGGGTTTTCAATACCTCGGAAAGTCGAAAGCATCTCTTTGATGGCGACGTTGACGGTTCCGATTTTGGAGCCGGACATGCTGCCGCTTACGTCAACGAGAAGAAACACCGGCAAGGCACGAGCCTGTCTTTTGATGTAGTTACTTAGATCCATCGGAATCCCCCTTACTCTCGCTCTTGGCGAGCATTTCCCTAAGCTTATTGACATCGATCGAATCAACATCGGAAATATGGGTTTTGATATAGGAAATCACTTCATCGTCTGAGGCGGCCAAACTACGCTTAGCGTGCATTTTCTTATTTTGCTCAAGAAGGTTCTGATAGGCGGCCTCATCGAACGTTAAGTCACTATCTTTGAATCGCGTGAATAGGATCGCCATCGAGGACAGGAAGGCCTTTTCTTGGTCTGAGAAGCTCTCGGATGGGCCATCAACGATCCCGTTTGCCAAATTGAAATAGGCTTCGACCAACTTCACCACTTCTACATCCTTGTTTCTCAAAAGAAGATAGAGAAACTCCAGCGTCTCGGGAGAAATAGACGGATCTTTCAAGCAAACGTCGATCGTGGAAACAAGAAAGGACGAACGGTCATCTTTTTTTTGCTTGGTGACATCATCCTTAATGCCGTTAAGCATTTTGCTTCGGACAAAATCATACCTCTGGGCGAATTCAACCGCTGATACACAGCCATTCGAAAATAAGTATTCGAAGATGATTTGATACTTATCGTTGGGGATGGCTTCCCCTTTTTCGTAGAGTTCAAGATAAGAATCGAAGGTGGGACGCGAAATCTCCAGACCCGCAGCGAGTTTCGAAACCTTAACGTCGATTTGTTTCAGCTGGCCTTTGATATCCATTTGCCACTATGATAATCGCTATTTACGTTTTTGTAAAGTTAAATATTCCTTTTTTTGTAAAATCGTGAATTTTTAAAGTAATGTCCGTTTCTTACGCCGAGCCTGACTTTACCGCGGGAAACGGCCGAAAGTAATAAAATGTCCTCGCTCCCCCGGCAGGAAGAAGAAAGGACATTTTTATGTTAGCACACTGGAAGCGTCTGAGCCTAGACGACAGGAAGACGATAAGCAACATGGTGGCCCACGGCGCGAGGGCCAGGGAGATCGCGGCGATCCTCGGCGTCGACCCCACGGCGGTCTCCAAGGAGGTCAAAAGGAACCGGACCCCGCTCACCGCGGAGCTCGGCGGGTGCCCGAAATGCGCGAGGTGGCCGTTCGTCTGCGACAACTGCCCCAAGAAATACGGCAAGGCCTGCGGCTTCACCAAATGGGCCTACAAGCCGGCCGCGGCGGACGAGACGGCGGCGGCGAAGCTCCGGAACACCCGGCGCGGGATCTGCATGGGCGAGGCCGAGTTCAAGGCGGCGGACGAGGCGATAAAGGCCGGCGTCGCCGAGGGGAAGAGCGTCTACGAGATCGCCAAGCTCCCGGGGATGCCCTCGGCCTCGACGGCGTATCGCTGGGTCGGCTCCGGCGTCCTCCAGACGAAGGCGGTCGACCTGCCGCGGGCGGTGAAATACCGGAAGAGGGAGAGGAATGTGCCGGTTGTCGGTGTTCTCGTGGAGCCCGGCGTACCAAACCGTCTTCTTGG
>DAISHV010000038.1:0-15947 GCA_036822315.1 Bacillota bacterium
TGAGGCCAGAGGCGGAGAAATGCTCGATGCCATCGTCAGTTCCATGAGCGGCCACCCCAACATAGATTTGTGCGATTTCATATCTTTCTTCTCATTCACGTCGGAAACGAAGCCGTCAATGAGATTCTTGACGTCGATCGGTCCCTCGCCAAGCGTCGGTCCTTTGCCGCCTCCGCCCTTGCCGCCTTTTCCGCCTTTCTTCTTGTCTTTGACTTTGCGTTTCATCAATTCGTCTAAATCCGGATAGGCCATCTTGTAATCGTTTCTCACACGGATGGCGATGTTCGCTGCGGTTTTGGCATCGACGTATTTGTTGAAGGAAAGCCAGATTTTGACCAAAGCCAAATCCTCGGCCGAGCTGATTTTCCCGCCGTCATCGATGTGCGGACGGTAATACTCGATGCGATTGACCGTCATATGGAGAAATTGCCTCTTGTCGATCGGCCTCACCAGGATCCTGGCTTCGGCGAGTGCCTTGTCCAATTCGTCGAACCAGGCGGAAGCAGATCCAGCATCGTCCTTTGTTTTGAGGAGATCGACGTTTTTCGCCTGCTCCTCGGTCAGTTTGTCGATTTTTTCCTGGGCATTATCGATCTGCTTTTCGTAAACCTCGATGGCTTCGGCACTCGATTTGCCTTTGAAACGAAGCTCTGACTTCTGGGCGGCAGCGATGTCGAGATAGAGATCCTTCTTGGCTTTTTCGATTTCCTTGTTTCTGGCCTCGATCATTTTGACCGTCTTAACGGTCATCGTCGGTTTCTCGGACGTGGCCTCAAGGGCCTTTCGGGCGTCGCCTTGAGAAAGCGCACTGAAGACAGCATCGAAAACGATGTCGTCCAATTTGTAGGAGATGGATTGCTGGTTGCAACAAGGCATCGGGTGGCCCTTGGAATCGACCAGCCCCTTCCTATAGCCTTGGTCGCGGTAATTGCCGGTGTAGTGGATAGGCTTGCCCGTTCGCTTGGAAATTCCTTCCTTAGCCTGCGCACCGCATCCGTAGCGGCTTCCGCACACCGGGCAATAAAGAAGCCCCGAAAGGATTCCCATGCCATCAGAGCGCGCCTGGACGTGCGGGCGGGCTTTCGCTTGGGAGATGAGCCTAGCACGTGCCTTGAGCCTGTCCGATGGGTTTTCGGGCAGGTAATCGGACTGGGCCGCGTCGAACTCCTCCTTGGTGATGAGCGGGGGATAGACCTCGACCTCCTTGCCGTCGTCATCCAGGATCTTCCGATCCGGCCGAAGATCCGGAAGGACACTGTTCTTGGCATCGTAGAGGAGCTTGATTTTCTCCTCTTTCGTCCTGTCTTCCTTCGGGATCTGATTGTCCTCCATGTAATATTTCACGTGCTTGAGATGGAGAACGCTGTTGAGCTTCCTCCACGTCATGTGGCCGTTCCAGTATTCGGGCGATTTGAGGATGGTCGAAACGAAGCAGGCATCGAAAGCAACCCGCTTATCCGGCTGCCCATGGGTTCTGTGCATCACGCAATGCGCCGCGTCGCAGGGCACGAATTGGAGGATGTCCTGCCCATTCGCGTCTTTCCTACCCGTCGGCACCACCGTATGCGAGCAAAGGAACTTCGCGATGTTCAAAACACCCATCGCGTTGCCTTTCTTCGATGCCATCTTGAAAATGGAGCGGACGACGAAAGCCTCCGTCGGCTCGGGGACGTAATCGTGCCATGCAATTGATGAATCCCAGACGAGATTCCGGCGCTTGTCGTTGTTGTGGCCTTTGTATTTTTCGGGATTCAGCTTGTAGCCATAGCGGATCAGCCCGCCGAAATAAGCCCGCTTGTTGGCGATCCAGACATCGGTGTGGGCGCGCGCTCTCTCGACCTTTTGATCAATGTCGCCCGATCCTTGTGCGCTGTCGATGTAGGTGATGACGTGATTTGCTATCCTGGCGCTCGGCGCCATACTGAAATCGATCTTCGCCTCCGGCTCGCCGGTGCCGACCACGAAAAACTGGACGTGCAGCTCTCTCAGCCGCTCAATGATCCATTCGTATTTCTCGCTGCGGGAGATGCGCTCCTTGAAGCAGACGATCAAAGCGAGGTCGGTCGGATGGCTTTCCTCAACCATCGTCACAAGCTTCCCGTAGATGGCCGCCCATTCCTTCCGGTTCTCCATGAGATAGCCGGAGGCAACGTCGAAGGGGTAGTGGTTCTGCCCGGGCTTATTCTCGCCGATGTATTTGAAATTCGGATGGCTTGCAAAGAACATGTCAAGGAGCCTGGTCTGCTCGTTGATGTCCGCCTTGTCCGCGAGGCTGGCGCCGTCCATCCTTCTATCGCTTTCCTTGATGACGATCTGGCTCGGGGTCGAGACCCGCTCATAGGCAAAACAGCGCCAGGTTTGGCTGGCTGGATCCGCGATCCGGCTGGTGTCTTTCTTCCAGGTATTTTCGTTATCAACGACGATAGGTTCGGAACCGGCGAGCTTCACGACATCGCTCATGTGATTGCCTCTTTACGTTCCTCTAAGATAGCATTTAGACCCGACACACGCAAGGAACGACACCCCAACATGGAGACGATGCGAAAAGTGAAAGACAGCATAGCTGTCTTTTGACTTTCTCAAAAGCGAGAAAAATAATTTTGCCAGTTTCGCTTTCACGTCTGACTACATTCGCTTTTCTGATTACTCAACCCGCTTTTTCATCGCTTTACTTGTTTTTTGTCTCGTTCGCATCTTAAAAGCGAATTAACTTTTTCTTTTCAGCAAAAGATCGCACATTCGTCTGACGAGCACCCTTAAATCGTTTTTAGTCGAAATATTGATGCATTTTTAGACCTAGAAGTTCGTTCAAAAGATTTTTTTCTCTTTGAAGATTTGATTTCAATTTGTAAGACTGAATCAAGAAGTTTGAAAACTCGCTTTGCTTTTGGGTGTCTGGAACGGGGATAAGAAAAGAAGAAATAGAAGATTTTGATATTTCTTTGAAGGTCGTCCCTGTTCCTTGGTTTTGAAGCCAATCTATGTTCATTTTTAAAAGCTGATAAAGGAAAGCATTGTTGATTTTATCGGAGCAAACGAAATTTTTGAAGCCTTGGTTGCAGCACATTTTTGAATCGGAAATTGCTACTTTTCCGATGGGGGCTCTTGTGCTAAACAAAACCGTGCCAACAGGCATGATGGTTAAGGAACAACTTTTTCTTCCTACTTCCGTGATGTGCTTTTGCGTATCGTCAATTAAAAAAGCTTCGTTAGGTATTTCGGCTGGAGTGATCCATTTGATGTCTCCATCCCAGTATTCAGGAATATCCGTTTTTGGAGTTGTTCCAGCGATTATCGTGGCTATTTCGTCGAGACGTTTCCAGCCGGCTTTAGGCTTACTCATATCACATTCGCCGAACATTTTGACGAAATGAGATTTGATCAATTCTTCGCAACCTTTTATTCCTGAATCTATTTTGAAAATGGCATTGCTAATCGAGTCAAGTTCGGAAACGATTTTTTCTTGCTCGAATCGATTTGGGAATTTGATTCGAGAAAATGAGTAAGTTCCAATCCAATAACGTTTGTGCGAGGTTGCGTCAAAATTGATTGCTTTCATGGCATAGAAAACGTATTTTGGATTCACGCCGTTTTTAGGGATAAGAATTTTGCAAGCGCTGGATTTGACCTTAAAAGGGAAGTCAACCCATTGGGAAGCGGTTGTAAAATCATCAAAAAGGATAATCGGTTCTTCTTTGGATGCTTCAAAAATCCCATCTTTTTCGTTTGTTTTTCCTAAAATGAAGGTTTTCCCAGCAGTCAAAACTGGGGTTTCCATTTCGTCTGAATAGTGATCTGAATGGACAATGTAAGGCTGTGGTTGGAGGTAATCAAGTAATGATTCAAGTGATGCTGTTTCCATTGCTTATTTGCAGACTTTCCCAATGTTCTTTATCAACTCAGACGTTTCTTCTTCGCTTTTTAGAAGTTCTGAAAGAATAAGACTTTCCTGACGGTATTCCGTTTTTTTGGCTTTCACCACTACGTAATTCGGGACGTTAAGCTCGAAATTTTTGCTAGCTAATTCTTCAAGAGAAGCGAGATGAGAATAGCCTTCGATTTCCTTCCTTCCTAATACCGTGTCAGCTATCTTGAGTATTTGTTCGTCGCTCAACGAGTTTTGCTTTTTGCCTTCGATGAATTCTTTCGAGGCATCAACAAAAAGAACGCTATTATCTTGTCTATCCTTTTTGAAAACGCAAACCGCAGTTGAAATACTTGTTCCATAAAAACATTTGCCCGGTATAGAAATAACGGCGTCGAGAGTGTTTTCTCGTTCAATCCAAAATTTGCGAATCGTTTCTTCGGCCCCACCTCTAAATAATGGCCCCGGGGCTAAAACAACCGCCAAAGTGCCGCCTGGTTTCAGGCAGTAAAGCATATGTTCGACGAAGAGCCAGTCTTCATAAGACTTCGGGGCTAGGATACCAGGCCCTCTGAAGCGCGGGTCGAGCAAAAGCGTGTCGGTCGGTGTGTAGTCTTGAGAGAAAGGCGGATTGGCCACGATGACATCGAACTTATCTTGAAGAAGAGTGACGTCGCTGACTCCGTTTTCCTCTTCTTCTTTTGTTTTTTCGACTTGGGGTTTATTGATCGTGTCACCTTTGAAGATATCGAAATCGCTGAACGGAACGCCGTGGAGAAGCATGTTCATACGCCCGAGGTTATAAGTCGTCGGGTTCATCTCTTGTCCGTAAAGCTTTCCGATGTGGCCATTTTCTGGTATCTCGTTTTTCAATGCGAGCAAAAGACCGGTTGAACCGCAGCAGGGGTCGTAAGCCTTTTCGAATGATGTCCTTCCATTAAGCGCCAGCTTTGCCACGAGTTTGGCCATGCAGGCAGGCGTGTAGAATTCTCCGCCTTTTTTGCCTGAGGCCGCAGCGAAATCGCCAAGGAAGAACTCATAAGCGTCGCCAAGGATGTCGATTTTGGCGTTGCCGACATCGAACTCGATGGCATCCACCATGAGCATGATCTTCGAGACCAAAGCAGTTTTGTCCATCGGCGTCGGGCCGAGTTTTTCGCTTTCGAGGTTCAGATCATCGAAAAGATTCGAGAAATCCTTCTGACTTCCCTTGCCCATGGTCGAGGCAAGCAATTCCTTTGTTGCCATCTCCAATTCGAGATAAGTGAATTTTCCGTCGGCGATGCGTTTCATCAAAGTCGTCCAAAGATGCTCTGGTTTGATGAAATAGCCGATTTTGAGCTGATCGGAAGTCAGTTTCTTCGTCGCTTCCTCATCCTGATTAACTGATTTGACGTAATCGAATCCTGTTTTCTCTTTGAATTGCCGGACGAGGTTTTCAGAAAGATAGCGATAGAAGATGATGCCTAGGACGTAGTTCTTGAACTCAGAGGCGTCCATGTTGCTCCGAAGCTGATCGGCCATGGCTTTGAGTTTTCCAAAAAGCTGCTTTTTCTGAGCCTGCGCGGCTGCCGTCTCGCCCATCGCCTGATATTCTTCGGTGGTCATTTTCCCCGTTTTCTCCTGTTCGTTTTGCAACGATTTTTGCATATAGAAAAATTATACTTTCGCCCCATTATCAAATCAATACGGCCTGCCTTACGCTCCAAAACTTATGAAGCCTTTGTATTTGTCCCTAAAAGAGGCTATTTCCAATGTCAAAGCGTCTGTCTTTTCCGTCAATTCGCGGACGTTCGATGGCCGCGGCGGAGTCTCCATGATGACGCTGATGACGGATTCCTTCGCCGTTGGCACGTCATCCGTTCTGAGAAATGAGAAAGCGATCAACGCTACCCGGCTGGCGGGAATCCGGTATTTGCTTGCGATGGCCTCGACGTCTTTTTGCTGCTTCTCTTTGATGAACCGGCCGAACCTGTCCCTGACGTCATCGTCTTCCGAGATCTTGATTGACATCGTCTGATCCACGAACTCTTTGATCAGGCCGGCTTTGCTCTTATCGGCGATGCCTTCGATGATGCGGATGATCCTTTCTCTGATGGAGGGATCCGGGGTGTCCGTGATGTCCTTGAGCAAATCGAAAATGTAATCGTAGTCAATCGTGTCCGTTTCGAGCACGTTGATGACGAATTCGACATTGTCCTGAATGGAATCCGGCTGGCCCGGTTTGTGCCGCTCATCCCAGATGTCCTTGTATTTGCTTTTCAGGATGTTGTAGTCGTGGAGCGTGACGCCGGGGACGATTCCCTTGTCCAGATCGAACTCCGGGTAAAGGCTTAGTTTTTCGAAATCGTGGACGGCTTTGCCGAAAGCGGCGACGAACTCGTCCTGCTCCTCTTTCGAGCGGCTGTCCGGATTCGTCAGTTTCGTGGCCGCCATAGCCGCCATGAAATCGGCGATCAACTCGCCGTAGTCTTTGGCCAGCGAATGGACGTTAGCCATGTCGCCGTTGCTGTATTCGACCAAAGCGTCGTTCACGTCTTTCTTCGTCGTCTGATAGCAGACGATGTTTCCTTGATCCTTAGTCTCTTTTTCCGTTCTGACGGTTCTCGCGAAAGCCTGGATGAGCTCATGCGATTTCAGAGCGCGGTCGAGGAAAAGCGTGTTGCAGCGCCTGAAATTGGCCCCGGTCAGGTATTTCTTCACGACGATGAGCAGATCGAGCGTCCTGTCGCCGAATCTCGTTGCCAGTTCCATGTCGTAGGCTTTTCGGCCCGTCGGATCGAACGTGAATTGATGGCCCGTCGCATCCGCGTAGTCGCCCATGATTCTCTTCAGTGAGTCCTTGTCTGATGCGGTCAGCTCGCCGTCGGGCATGTCCTGGTTCTCCTCGTAGGTGAAAACCGCCGCGAAGGAGAAGTCCTTCGGCGCGTTGGCTTTGAGCCAATCGTAGTAGAGTATGAGCTGCGGGATGCTGTTGCACGCCAGGATGGCGTTGTAGGTCTTGTGCTTGGTGATGGCCGGATAGCGGAAGAGGATGTCCTGGGCGATCAGCTCGACGCGCCCTTTGTCCTCGATGGCGCCTTGCTTGTCGATAGCCTTGACCATTTCCTCCAGCGGCACGTTGTCCTTGTTCCTGATGGTCTCGATGTAGGTCGGCGACATCTCGAGGATGTTGCCGTCGGCTATCGCCTGATGAAGAAGGTACATGTGTACGCACGAATCGAAGAGGTCAGCGGTGATTTTAACGTCTTTTTCAGCCTTGAATATCGGCGTCCCGGTGAAGCCGTAGGAAACCGGCTTATTGAAGAAAGCGTCGATGTCCTTGCGCATCGAACCGATCTGGCTCCGATGGCATTCATCATAGATGAAGACGACATTCTTCCCTTTCAGGAATTCGATGTCCTTGGCGTATTTGTGCGTCCGGACGGCCTTATCGATCTTGAAGATGGTGGTCACGACGAGCTTTCTTTCCTTGATCTGCTTGATCAGGTTCCCAGTCCATCCGATGATCTCCTGGTCGAACGTCGGATCGTATGTTTTGAAATCATCGACCGATTTCTTGTCCAGATCGGTTCTGTCGACGATGAAGAAGACACGGTCGACGCTTGGGTCGTCAGCGAGCGTTTTGGCGAACATGAACGACGTCAGGGTTTTGCCCGAGCCCATCGTGTGCCACACGAAGCCGTTCTTTCTCTCGACGTAGAAGCGCTTCTCGAGGGCTTTGATGGCGAAATACTGGTATGGCCTCAGGATCATCAGGCGTTTGTCGGACTGGGACATCGCCATGTACTTCACGCCGAGGGAGACGAGAACATCAGGGGCGAAGAACGAATCGGTGAATTCCTTCAATCCGTCGATCCTGGCGTTCGAGGAGTCCGTCCAGCGGAACTCGTTGCTTTTCAGGATCTCGGAGTCATTGTTGCAGAAATAGCGCGTGTTAGCCTCGTCTGAGATGACAAAGCCGCGAAGAAAATGGAAGACGCCGTCGTAGGCGCCCTCGTTCTTGTAGCGGATGATCTGATTGAAAGCTTGCTTGTTGGCCACGCCAGCGGCTTTGAGCTCGATCTGGAAGAACGGGAAACCGTTCAGAAAAACGCTGACGTCGAAGCGATCGTCGTAGCGGCAGTGCACCTTGACCTGTTCGGCTTCCTCCAAAATGTTGTCTTTTGGATCGTCGGAGATGATATAGACGGAGCGCTTTCCGTTTTTCTCGTCCTCGACTGGGATGATTTTCCCTTTGAGGATCGCGGCGCATTGGTAGATCGTGTATGAGGAAACCGTCCTTTTCAGCGATTCGAATTCCGAATCGGTGAGTTTTCCGCCTTTCGCTTCGTTGAGCCTATCGAGGTGTTTTCTGATGTTCAGCCAGATTCCATCGACCGTGTTCAAAGCGTTTTTCCGGTAGCCCAAAGCGTTCAGATGCTTGACGAAGCGGCTTTCGAGATCAGACTCGAAGTTCCGTTGAACGGCAGCTTCTTTTTCCTCAATGGGTTCCATTTGTTTTTTATTCTACAGCCATCTTCGGGATTATACGATTTTTTTCATCTCCGTTTCACCAGTCATCCGCGAAGCGAAAACTTTTCTTCTTCGATGGCTGCTTCAGTTTTTCAAGTCGAAGGGCACATTTGGCGTTTTCTTGTCTATATGTAAGTGAGGAGGTCATCAAAAATGATTGACCAGAAGAAAGCTGAAGCCGCTGCCGTCGCCTGCGCCGTCTGCGTGTCGTCATCGCTCAAGGAAGAAGGTCTGGCGCCCGCGCTTCTTTGGTATGCTATCGGCGAGGACTACGCTCAGGCCCGGACGTGGAGCGAAAAGAAGGCCTTCCATGCGCTCGTGGCGCAAGCAATTAGCAAATACTCGAATCCGCGCAAAACCGCCGACAAAACGCCTGCAAATGCGTGCTGAGTGAGACTTGAACGCTCGCTTGCCCGCCCTTCCTAAAATGCGTTGTAAAAAAAGGCCACTCGGCAACGCACTTCCGCCATTGGTCAATAACGCCGGAGTGCTGAACCTTGGCTATCGCTTCAGCTTCGCGCCAAAAAAGAGAGAGCGGTGGATAAACTGCGCTCTCTCGGGGTTGACTGCGGATCTTTTCCGCTTCGACCGGCAGATAGGCCTTTTTGACAAGGCCCCGCCCAAGGTATTCTATTCCTTTTTCCCAAACCCTCGTGAGTTTGGACAGCCAGGAAAGGTGGGGATCCGCTGGAGCTTGTGGCTGTGCTCAAGCTCCGGCTCCTCGGGCATCGGCGCGAACATTGGGTCGCTGATTTAACCAATCCTTCCTGAACAAGAAAACGCGCCTTTCAAGCGCGCTTTCCGCCCCCGCTCAGTTGGAAGCCGAGCCGGCTTACATTGCGGCGGTTGGGCCGCTGACGGACAGTGTGGCCGTCCTTGCCTTTCCTTCGCCGATCGCTTTGCCGGAGGTCGGGAAAACGGCGCTTCGGCTTTCTTTATTATGGCACGCCTCCATCTGCCGCGCCTATTTTTGGCTTTTCCAGCCATCCATCGGGTAAAATGATGGCAATGGGAAAAAGAAACAAGCTTCGTTATTACGTCTATGAGTCCTTCGTGAGGAACTTCGTCGACAAATTCGGCGAGAACATCAATGACAACACCGAAAACGTCAAGGGAAACGTCGGAAAGCATCCGTGCATAGTGGTTGAAGCCGTCCTTTCCGATCCGAGGATCGACGAAAGGGTCGCCATCGTCATCCCGCTGACCGGGGCGAGAACCTACGGGGGCGAAAACATCAAAGGAAACGGCGTCTTCTCCGAGACGATGTTCGAGCGGGACAAGAAGAAGTACGGCCAGGAGCCGTATCGGACGGCCGACGGCGAGGGTTGGAAGATCAAGTACAAGAACGGCCGCGAGCATGAGGTCGGAACCTCCTACATCGGCCTGCAGTCCATCGTCAAGGTCATCCGAAAGGACGAGAATGGCTGGAATCTGTCGGGAAACGATTTCGCCAAAAAAATCATCGAGGGCGCAAAAGGCATTTGGGGCAAAAACGCCAGCCCCGAATGGCTTGCCGGCCTTGAGAGGGAAACGAAGCCGCAGGCCGACACCGACTTTGAGTACAACCGAGCGCTTTTCCTCCCGCTGAAGCCCACCGAATTCGCGAAGCTTGCCGGAATCGCCGGCGACAACGCGGACGTCTTGGAATTCGTCGATCCGTCCAACGGGAACGCGCAGGCGGGCAAAGCGGCCAAACGATTCGAACTGTCCCCTGAGGCCAAATGCCTGGCTGGGGTGATCGTGAAATTCGCCTTGGGCGATGAGGCACTGGCTGAGAAAGCGGAAGCCGCCGAGGCGGATCCCAAGTCCTTGGCTTCCAGGAAAGACGGATACAGAAATGCCGTCGTCAACGAGCATTTCAGAGGCATCGCCCACGACAACCCCATCGAATATGAGGCCAGAATCAAGCCTTACGTCGATAAAATCGTCGGCATGGCCTACAAGAAAGCCGAGGCGCGGGCGGAGACCCGCGCGGCCTTCAAGGATCCCGAGAAGAACCTCGAATTCTGGAGAAAAACCTACGTTTTGGAAGAGCTCGGAGTCCCCGAGGACACGGCCGTGGTCGAGACGATGCTCGAGATGGCCCAGAAAGACAAAGTCGAGAAGGATCCCGAGAAGCGAGCCGATGGCCGTCCTGATCAAAAACCTGATTCCCCTGAGCAAAAGCCGGATCCGGGCAAAGACGATCCGCCGGATGACGGCGATGATGACGCCGAATAAGCCGAAAGAGGCCTCGGGAACGAGGTCTTTTTCTTTCCCTGGCGATGCTTTAGAATATCGGAAAAGGAAGTTTTGAAAATGGATCAAAAGGAATTCTGCGAAGGCGTCGCGGAGCTGCTCGGCGAGGCTTCTTTCTATCTCTGCCAGAATCCGGGAATCGACGTCTATGACAACCAGCTGATGAAGCTTCTCGCGGAGGCGATGGAGAAGGCTCTGAAGGAGCCGGACAAGCCCTTGCCGGAGGGCTTGGACGCCAAGGCTTTGATCGCCGCGATCAGGGAAAAAGCGAAGTCGATGTGAGCGGTTAGGAAAGCCGTTTTGGGGTCGGGTTTCCCGAGCGGCCTTTCCTTTCCAAAACGATGCTTTAGAATATCGAGAAAGGGAGTTTGGATATGGATCATAAGGTATTTTGCGAAGCCACGGCAGGCATCTTGGTCACGGCATCCTGCCATGTCGGGGCCGATTTGGGGATTCGCATGAGCGCCGCCCAGATGCTTTGGGCGTTGGCGGCGGAGATGGAGAAGGCTTTGAACGCTCCGGGGAAGCTGAGGCCAGAAGGCTTCGTCGAGGCGGAGACGGAGCTGATCAAGGCGATCAAGAACACGATTCAGGTCGGCTGAGAGCATCTTGAAACCAGGCATCGGTTTCATGGAAACTGAAATGCGTCGGATCGCGTTTTGTTGCATGGAAACTAAAGCCGGAAAACGAAAAAGAGTTGCACGGAAACAAAAAAGCCGCTTCCCTTTCACCAAACCGGGAATTTCTTGTATTGAAGCGGATTGTGCCCGCCGTCGTCAGGATAGCCGACGACGCCATCGAGGTAGTTGTACGCGGTCACGTCGGCTCGGTTGTGTCCCCAGTCGTTGGAGATCATCAGCATCGCGCGAAGGTCGTAGATCTCGCGCCTGAGCGGCTTTCCGGTGATTCTGTCCTTGATGATCTTGTAGAACCTCTCCCGCTGCGGTATCTGATCCAGCGGCCTCTTCCAGGCCTCGTATCTCATCCTGGCCGCCGCGGCCCGGTCGCCGTGGATGTCCCAGGCCGACGATTGCTTTCCCCATACGAGCGAGCCCCTTTCCGTCGATTCCATCTTTTTGATGGCGGCGTCGACCTTCGCCTGGTCTTTGTCGTAGATGTGGACGACGCGGTCTTTGCCGCCTTTGCCGTTGTAAATCTGCAGGCACGGCCGCCCTTTTTCGTCGACGAAGAACTGCCCGCCTTTGAGATGCTCGAGGTCGTGGCGCCTAAGGCCGGTGGCTTCTTGGAAGGCGACGACGTCGGCGTGCCTCTCCCGGCTGAAGTGCCGGTCCATCTCGACCGGCCTGCGGGATCTGACCCACGCCGCGTTGTTGACCTGAGGCAGCTCCGGGAGATAGCCGGCTCCCTTTTTCGTCTTCTCGGCCGGCAGGTCGAATCCCTTCACGAGTGCCGCCCTGTAGTCCTTGGCGCTTTTGCGGGCAACCTCCCCGGCCAGCACCCTGTCGCAGAGGTTCTCCATGTACGGAACGAGGTATTCCTCCGCTTCTTTCAGCTCCGTGAACCTGGTTGGCCTTCCCGTCGACTTCAGCCAGCGGTAGAAGTCCCCAGTCTGCCCATAGTAGGATGACTTCGAATTCGGGCTGTAAAGCTTCGCCCTCGTCGTGTCCGCCGGGACGTATCCCTTCTCGTATTTCCCAGTGGCCGGGTCGATGTGCTGCTTGTTCTCCTTGGCGTCCGTCATCCTGTCAAAGACCTTCTGGTGCTTCTTCATGGGGTTGGTCGGATCCTTCTCAAGACCGTCCTTCAGCTGCTCTTTGTAGCGTTCGAGAAAGAGGTATCTCACCCCGCTTTTCTTCGCGTTTGCCATCGCTTCCCTCCGGAGGCAAAAGAAAAAATACCTTGCCTCGAATCGTTCTTTACGATTTGGCTTTTTATCTATGGCGGAAATTCTGTGCGGACTCGTTCACCGCGGATGCCGAACGGCCGGCAAGCGATCTGGTGGATGCACAACATCCAACGAATGCGAACATAGCTAGCGTCAGGGGCTGCTACCGTGCTCCGAGAAAACTCCGTTTCGGGATCTCGCTCCCAGTCATTAAGGGACCCATCATTGATGAATCTCCAGCGCTGACCTTCGCTGGAACGACGTATCGAACCGATCTTTGCCTTCCGTCTACATGGGGGCCACTGAAGTCTCCAAAGACGTTTATTTCCAAGACCAGGATCCGACTACCGTTGCGTTCTGCCGCCGCCTTTCCGATTGGCATCCGCCAACCTTCCAGACATTCCGTCCTTACCCTCCGGCTCCCAGCAAGGGAGTCGTTGACCGTCCATAACCCCTTGCCTAAGCAGGGGTCCCTTTCCGGGTTAAGGTGAACCATCGCAGCAAACGCATGCGCCGACTTTCGATTCGGATGCGATATATATCTCGACTGATTAAGGGACCGTGAAACGCGAGTCCATTATCGATTAAGCATGCGTATTATACCAACTCCCGCGAAAATCGGATGCGAACGGCTACCGCGTTTTGACCCCTAAATCGCTCAACCATTTTTAGCAAATAAAAAAATATTAAAAGGCGATAGATCCCGTCGTCGCTTTTAAGTCGTTTTTTTGTTCCCCGCGCAAAGGCGCGCGGGCCCCCCTCAGTCTAAAACGACATCGTTGCCTGCGCTCCTCTTCCGGGTCGTTTTCGGCTCTTCGGAGGCTCGGAAGGCGCCCGCCCTCGCGCAACGGGGCAGTGGCCCCTGCGCGCCACCCCTCCGGGGATGGCCGGACGCTGCGCCAGCCTCCTCATAGCCTGTCTCTCCCCGTCATCGTCCCTCCGGCCCCGCTGTCCTGTTTTAGCCTGAGGGGACGGATCCCGCCCAATCGTTCTTTCCCATTAGCGACGGTCGGTAAAGAGGGACGTTCAAGCCGGGGCCCTGAAGCTCCTTCTCTTCCGTCAAAATATTGTTGAATTCCTCTTAGGTTCTATAGCCATTTCGGGGCGATCGCCTTTTCAAGCAAACAGACGTGATAAAATGGGCGAGTATCGAAAAAAAGAAAGGAGATACTTTGTATATAAAGGAAAGTTTTGCTGAAATCGTCGCCGAAATGAGTGATGAAGAAAAAAATGTCGAATACGATTACGTCGGGATCGTCGCCTCCCGCCGGGAAGGCGAGAGAGGCGGAGTCGTCCTTACCGAAGTTTCGGAGGATTCTTCTAGCAACATCGCAATGCTGGGCCGCTTGGAAGCGCTCGGCCTTGCGCTTGGAATGACCCACGAAGAGCGCCTCGCCCTCTCCCATGCTACGGTTCCAGCCGCCCGGAAAATTCTTGGTTCGATCGATAAAAAAGCTAGAAAAGAGATCAGAAAAGCATTTGGGATTTGAGTCGTTCTGTTGGAAAAAAAGAAAAAGCGCCGCCATGGCGCTTTTCTTTTAGTTTTCAGGCGGTCTTTTCAGGATCGGGAAGCGAATCGATGAAAGTAGTGATGAACGAGGCCATCACGGCCATCTCCCTTGGCCCGCAGCGGTTGAGAAATTTTTGAACATATTCGCGCCCAAGACCTCTGCCGATGAACATCGCGAAGAGAGCCTGGCTGCCGAGCGCGTTGCCCTCGCCATCGGCCCACCCGTCGGCGCAGACAACCCGTCCCTTCTTGTTGATCGCCGCAAAGGAAACTGAGGCGGCGTCCCGCTTGAGATCGACGATCCCTTTTTTGGCTGCCTCCTCCTTAATCTCTTCGAAAGAAGCAATAGTCTGCGGATCATCCGGCAAAACTGCTAGCTTATGTTCTTCCATATTTTTCACTCCAGTCAAATGGCTTGGAGCCCTTTCTTTTCGACGCTGAATCTTACCCCTAAAGCCCATCGCAATGAGCGAATCGGCTCTGGATTTGTTAGGCCAAAAGAAAAAGCGCCGAAGCGGCGCTTCTTTCCCTGCCGGGGATCAGTTTTTCTGAGAGAGGATGATCGACATGAGATAATTGCCGATCTCGACGCACATTTCTTTATCGCAAATTTCCGAAAATCTGGCCGCGGCGTCCCTTCCGAAGAACCTCGACACGGCCAGGGTAAGCAGCGCTTCGGTGCCCTCGACCCCGCCCTCGTCCCCGGAGTAGCCGTCGAGCATAACGCCAGCGTTTTTCCCTAGTGCGATGAAACTGACTGATTTCGCATCGTTTCGAAGGTCCCATATTCCATTTTTTGCTGCGTTGTCCTCCAAGTTTTCCCAGCTTGGGACGGGGTGGATTGCCTCATTTTTCGGGAGGGTGGTCATGTCGATCGTAGTTTGTTGGCTTCTTTCCATTTCTTTTTTCTGCAGGCAATGCGCTGCAGCCTTTCTTTTCTGACGGAGAATTCTAACTCTCCCGCGTGGGCGAAACGGAAATCGGGTCTTTTTCCCGTGAGTGAAAAAAAGACGCCCTTTTTTAGGGCGCCTCGTCTGCCGTCTGATGGTGTTCACGCTTTTGCCGCTGGCCGTTTTGCCGGCTTCGCGTTCTCTTCTCCTTTCTTCGTTGCTTTTTCCCGCGCTTGCAGAATTTGCTCCGCAATGGAGCCGACTGCGACGGCTGTCGCTTGAAGGAGATCCTTGGCATCTTCGTCATCCTCTGAGACTTCCATGACGACAGGCATTAGATCCCGATTCTGGAGCAAAACACAAAGGAAGATTAACGTGGTGGCCATGTCCGGGGAGAAAACAATCTTCCCGTCCTTAACCTCGACGACTGACTTCTTTTTCTCCAATCTCTAGATTCGCTCTTTTATGAGCGCTACTCCTTTCCGGCTCGATTATGCCATGCTTCTTGCGCTCGCAAGGCGAAGCGGCTTTGATTTTCAAGGAAGTCAAGCGGCCTTGCCTTTTTTTCTCTTTTTCCTTGTTTTCGGCTCTTCCCCGGCCACCGGCGCCACGAAATCAACCCTGCCGCGGCAGTAGAGCCTGCCCATCGCGGAATGGACGTTCTCCACGATTTTCTCCGAGCCATCCGCGCCCACCAAATAAACGACGGCTCGGTCGAAGCCGCCGATTTTCTTTGGATGCCTGACGAGCTCGATCAGATCATCGGCGCTGTCGCCCCAGGCGAAACCTACGATTCTTTCGTGCTTCCCATTCTGCGGGTTCCATCGGATCGCGTCCATTCTGTACCGTACCTTCGGCCGTTGGGCGATCGGCTCGTTCCTGTTTTCTTTCGCTTCCATCATTTTTACCTCGCGCAAGTGATTATAATTCCGCACGTCAGGGATTATCGGATTCGGCCAACCGATCGAACAATTGGCGGGAACGTTGGTGGCGTAGCGTCCTGCCCTCGTTCTCGTCCCTTCCCTATAACCGCCGTTTCGTCAAGGCGAGAGAGCGGCCAGAAAAGGCCACTCCGAAGCCGCG
>DAISHV010000039.1:0-15108 GCA_036822315.1 Bacillota bacterium
TTCCAGGGAAACCTGAGATTAATTATCGCCCTCGACAGAACATGGCTTACAAGGCCGGATACTCATTGCCTTTAAGAGGAGAAAACGAATGAACATTCCCAACAAGATCACCCTATCGCGCATCATCATTGTCGGGATGATGCTCATTGCCTTATTCGCCTTAGATATTGTCTATTGGGTCAATCCTTTCAGCGTTCCGATGCTGGGAAATTCCGGGATTAACGTCATCGATTTGGTGATCTGCATCGTCTTTATCCTTGGGGCTTTGACCGATAAACTTGATGGCAGTTTGGCCCGCAAATGGAACCAGGTTACCGATCTTGGCAAATTCCTTGATCCGATTGCCGACAAACTCCTCGTCGATTCCTTATTAATTTATCTTTGCCTTCCTCATTTCGGGATTGCTTTGACGAATCCAATCTTCATGTGGTGCGTCTTGATCATGATTGTTCGCGATATTGTTGTTGATGCCTTAAGAATGATTGCGGTCAAGAATGGCAAAGTTCTTGCTGCCAACGTCTTTGGAAAGCTGAAGACCGCTTTGCAAATGGTGGCGATTCCCGTTCTCCTTTTGGGAGGCTGGCCCTTCACTTATTTCGATGCAAGTTGGACTTTTTACCGAATCGAGGACATCTTGGTTTATCTTGCGACCTTGGCCTCGCTCTTCAGCGGGCTCTTCTATTTGATAAAGAATCGGTCGGTCTTTCTTGAAGGCACAAAATGATTGATGAACTTCGAGCTAAACTGGTCTTAGAACAGATGGTAAAACAGGGGCGATCCCTTGGCTCTGCCGAATCGCTCACGGCTGGTCTCTTCGCTTCGAGCATTTGTTCCATCCCTGGAGCCTCGCGAGTCTTTAAAGGAGCGGTGGTCTCTTACGCTGAGGAAGTGAAAGAACATCTCCTTGGTGTCTCTCCTAAAACCATCGCGGAGAAAGGCGTGGTTTCAAAAGCAGTGGCTCAAGCTATGGCCTTAGGCGCCCTAAAAGCGCTCAATGTCGACGTCGCCGTTTCCTTCACGGGGAATGCGGGTCCGACTGCCGAAATCGGTGAGGCGCCGGTCGGTCGCGTCGATATGGCGGTGGCGATAAAACAGCCGACGGGTGCTCCTCAAGTCTTGGTTTATGAACAAGACTTTAAAGGAGAGCGCAATTCGATTCGCGAAGCTTGCGTTAACTTCATGCTCGAACGCCTTTTGGCGCTAAAATGATAAGTCGTAGGGCAAAAGCGATCTGAGAATGACTATTGTTAAATAGGAGGTCAAATCAATGGCCGATAAAGATGACAACAAAGCGAAAGAAGCCGCGCTCGAGGACGCAATCAAGTCCATCGAAAAGGCTTATGGCAAGGGCGCCGTTATGCGCTTGGGCGAACAACCCCACGTCGATGTC
This sequence comes from Bacillota bacterium, assembly GCA_036822315.1. Classification (GTDB taxonomy): domain Bacteria; phylum Bacillota_I; class Bacilli_A; order RFN20; family CAG-826; genus UBA4951. The sequence goes on from DAISHV010000039.1 coordinate 1,391, forward strand.
GATGTCGTTCCTTCAGGATCCTTATTGTTGGATCAGGCTTTGGGCGTTGGCGGATTCCCCAAAGGACGTATCGTCGAAATCTACGGACCTGAAAGCTCGGGCAAAACCACTTTGGCTCTCGAAGCCGTGGCTCAAGCCCAAAAGAAAGGCGGAAGAGCCGCCTATATCGACGCTGAACACGCCATCGACCCCGAATATGCCGCGAAACTCGGCGTTGATATCGATGAACTGATTCTCTCCCAACCGGATTCGGGCGAACAAGCGCTCGAAATCGTTGAGATGCTGGCGCAATCGGGAGCGATCGATATTATCATCGTTGACTCGGTGGCCGCCCTTGTTCCGCAAGCCGAACTTGATGGTGTCATGGAAGATAACCAAGTGGGCTTACAAGCGCGCTTGATGTCGAAAGCCATGCGTAAATTGGCAGGTATTCTCGCCAAGACCGGATGCTTGGTGATCTTTATTAACCAGCTTCGTGAAAAGGTTGGCGTCATGTATGGCAACCCCGAAACCACGACTGGTGGTCGCGCTTTGAAATTCTATGCTTCGATTCGTTTGGATCTTCGGAGAGCCGATGCCATTAAAAACGGCACCGAAATTATTGGTAACTCCGTCAAGATCAAGGTCGTGAAGAATAAGGTCGCTCCGCCCTTCAAAAACTGCGTCGTTGATTTGATGTATGGCACCGGCTTTGCCAAAGATGGCGAAATTGTCGACCTTGGCGTTGAACATGGCTTGGTTCAGAAAACCGGAAACTGGTACATGATCTCGGGCGAGAAGATTGGCAACGGCCGTGATGCGGCTCGGGCTTATATGTCCTCGCATCCGGATATTGCCAACGATCTTGAAAGCAAACTTCGGGTGATTTTGAAAGGCGCTCCAGCCGCTTCCGAGGATGGCGTCATTGAGACCCCGGCCAGCGATTCTTCAAGCGAAGAAAAGTAAAAATCTTTGCAGAAAGGCTCTATGTTGATTCGTAGAGTCTTTTTGTTTGTTCTTTTGATAGCGCTTCCCACAAGATATTGCTACAATGTTCGCGTACCGAAAGGTACTTACCACCCATAGATGATGTTTGGGTTCTCGTAATCGGGTTCATCCCGTTTAGATAAACACATAAATCTTGTTGTTTTTTGTTAGGTGGAAAAGCACTTTTTTCGGATGAAATAAAGGAGTTTTTTATGGTGGACTGGTGGTGGCTCTTAATTGTTGGAGTCGTTGCGCTTTTGCTCGGAATCGTCGATACGGTCGTTGTTTATAAGCTCGTTCCGGCGTTAAAAGGCAAGAATGCCGACAAGCAAGCCAAGCAGATTATCCGCGATGCCGAAATCAAAGCTGAACGGATTGCTAAGAATGCCGAAATCGATGCGAAGCAGGCTGCATTTGAAGCGAAACAAAACGCTCAGAATGAAATTCGCCAGATGAAGCAAGAGGTGCAAGCGGATCAGAATAAGTTAGACTTACGCGAGCAGACGATCGACGCTCGCGATAATGCCTTACTTCAGAAAGAAAATGCCCTCGATCAAAAGAGCGAATCCCTCTCGGCGAAAATTGCTGAAACGGATAAGAAGAGTCAGGATCTTGATACCAAGATTAACAGTATCATCACCGAACTCGAAAAAGTCTCGGGTATGTCCGTTAAAGAGGCTCATGACGAAATCTTGGCCCGCGTCGAGAACAAGATGGCTGGCGAAATCGCTGCCTATATTAAGAATCAAGAAGATGAAGCTCGTGATACGGCGGAAAACAAAGCCCGCGATCTTCTCTCACTTGCTTGCGATAAGTACGCTCAAGAAGTCACGACAGAACGGACTGTTGCCGTCATTGCCCTCCCTTCGGATGAACTGAAGGGCCGCATCATCGGTCGCGAAGGTCGCAATATTCGTGTCTTAGAGCAAACCTTAGGCGTTGATCTCGTGATCGACGATACGCCTGAAGTGATCACGGTCAGCTGCTTCGATCCGATCCGCCGCGAGATTGCTCGTCGCACGATGGAAGCCCTCGTCAAAGATGGCCGAATCCAGCCGGGTCGCATTGAAGAAGTCGCAGCCAAGATGAAAGCCAATGTCGATACCGAGACGCAAAAAGCCGGCGAAGAAGCCTGCCTCAAACTCGGCTTACCGCGCATCAATAAAGAACTTTGCGGCTATTTGGGCAAATTGAAGTATCGCACTTCCTTTGGCCAAAACGCCCTCGACCATTCGATTGAAGTGGCTTACTTGACTGGCATCATGGCCGCTGAACTCGGTTTAGATCAGAACTTAGCCCGTCGGGCTGGCTTACTCCACGATATCGGCAAAGCGGTGGACTTCGAACAAGAAGGCTCCCACGTTCAACTCGGTGCCGATCTTGCCCGCAAATACAACGAACCCGATGTCGTCGTCAATTCGATTGAGTCGCACCATGGCGACGTTGAAGCCAAGTCTGTCATCGCCCACCTTGTTCAAGCCGCTGATACCTTATCAGCCGCCCGTCCAGGCGCGCGAAGCGAAACCTTGGAGACCTACGTCAAACGTATTACTCAGCTCGAGGAAATCGCGCGGGGATTCGATGGTGTCTCTCAGGCTTATGCCATGCAAGCGGGCCGCGAGGTTCGTGTCATGGTCATCCCGGATCGTATCAGCGATGCCGATGCCGTGAAGATGGCGCAGGAGATGCGTGAGAAGATTGAGTCGACGATGTCTTATCCAGGAACGATTAAAGTGTCCGTCATCCGTGAATATCGTGCGATCGAAACCGCTAAATAAGGAGCGAACGTGCGCATTCTCTTCTTCGGTGATATTGTCGGAAAGGTGGGCCGCAATGCGGTCCATCTTTCTTTGCCGAAACTTGTTGAAAAGTATCGGATCGATTTCGTCATCGCCAATGGCGAAAATGCTACCCATGGCAAAGGCTTGAGCGAGCGGGACTATCACTTTCTTCTCGATTCTGGCGTCGATTGCGTGAGCTTAGGCAATCACTGGCATAGCAAACAAGAAATCGACGATTATCTCGATGATGCCGAAGCCTTGGTCCGTCCGTTGAACCTGATCGGCTACTCGCATGGCGTTGGAAGCGCCGTCTATGATGTCGATGGAGTCAACCTTCGAGTGACGAATATTTTAGGGACGTTTGCGATGACGGAAACGGTCGCACAACCCGTCCCGGCTTTAGAAGCGTTACTCAAAGAAACGAGCGATCCGGAGATTCATATCGTCGACTATCACGCCGATTCCACCTCCGAAAAAGCCATCTTCGCTTACGTTTTCGATGGTCGGGTTTCCGCGGTGATTGGCACCCACACCCACGTCCAGACCAATGATGCTCGAGTCCTTCCGAATGGCACCGCCTTTATTAGCGATGTCGGGATGTGCGGCGATGGCGGGGGCATTATCGGCTTTGAAAAACGCTCCGTCATCAATAAAATGGTTTATGGGGAAAAAGGTCCCTTTCAAATCGATGAGAATGCCAAGATGATGGTGAATGCCATCGTGATGGATTTCGATGAAGCGACGTTGAAGTGCCGTTCGATTGAGAAAATCGATGAAGTCCTCGAGGAAGGGAGTAACTGAGCATGGTCAAATGTGATTACCGGAGTTTGCCCGATCAAAAATTAGCCGCAGGTCGCTTGGCTTCCACTCCGCGTCTTGTCGATGAGCGGGAAGTCCCTGAAAACCTCAAAATCTTTGCCAAAGGCCGCTCTTATTTCATTCGGACCTATGGTTGCCAAGCCAATATTCGCGATGAAGAAGTCTTCGCGGGTTATTTGGAAAAGGCTGGTTTTGTCCGGGCGGAAAGTTGCGAAACTGCTAACGTCGTCGTCATCAATACTTGTGCCGTGAGAGAAAACGCCGAAGACAAGATTTATGGCGAAATCGGTCTCTGCAAAGCCAATAAGGATAAAGATCCGGATTTCCTTTTGATCTTGGCGGGTTGCGTGATGGGCGAAAATGGCGTGGCGGAAAAACTGCAAAAAACCTACCCTTATATCTCTCTCATTATCGGGACGCATGATGTGAGCAACATCCTGCCCTTATTGAGCGAAGTCATCGCCCAAAGGAAATCGATCGTTGATGTCCGCTCCTTCGCTGGCGAAGTGGTGGAGAATCTTCCTTCGGTTCGTCTCTCCAGTTTTGAAGCCTTCGTCAACATTTCCTATGGCTGCGATAAGTTCTGCACCTATTGCATTGTGCCTTATACCCGAGGTCGGGAAAGAAGCCGTTACGCGAAAGACATTCTCAAAGAATGCCAAGATTTGGTCGATCATGGTTATAAACAAATCACCTTATTGGGGCAGAACGTCAATAGTTATGGCCTCGATCTCCATGACGGGACCACTTTCGCATCCTTACTCGAAAGCTGCGCTAAACTCGGAATGCCCCGTTTGCGTTTTTTGACGTCATATCCTTCGCAATTCACCGATGAAATGATGGATGTCATGGCTCGTTATTCCAATATCGTGCCTTGGCTTCATTTTCCGGTTCAATCCGGCAGCAGTTCTTGCCTCAAACGGATGGGACGCCGCTACACGAGAGAAGAGTATCTTGCTTTGGTCAAAGCCTTGCGGAAGAAAATCCCGGACTTAGCCTTAACCACCGATATCATTGTGGGTTTTCCTGGCGAAACCGAAGAAGAATTCGCTGAAACCCTCTCCTTATGCGAAGAAGTCCATTACAGCGCCGCTTTTACCTTCATTTACTCTCCGCGCGTTGGAACTCCCGCTGCGAAAATGGTTCAAGTTCCCGATGAAATCAAACACGAGCGTTTCGACCGGCTCAAGGCCGTGATTGAGAAGAGCACCAGCGAACATTCTTCGAGCATGGTTGGCCAAACTTTCGAAGTGTTGGTCGAAGGTGCCTCGAAGAAAAACGACGAAGTACTCTCTTCCTACGCCAGCAATGGCAAGTTGATCAATTTCAAAGGGCCGGCTTATCTGACGGGTTGCCTTGTGAACGTCAAAGTCACCGAATCCCATACCTATTCGCTTTTAGGCGAGCTCGTCGACGATCCGCTCCTTGCCAAAGCGAAGGATGTTGCCTTTTTGATGAGCAAAGATCCTTTGCTCAAAGAGTATCTCCGTCTCGATGAGGCGATCCGCCAAGATCCCAGCATCAAAAAGCTCGGAGAAGATTTAGTCCTCGCCAAGAAAAAGATGTGCCTCGATATGGCTGATAAAACGCTTTATGAGCAAGATAAAAAAGACTACGAAGCCGTGCTTCTTGCCATCCGCTCCCACCCGTTATTAGCGAACCGCGAAGCCCTCCGAAATGACGTAGAAACGAGCCTATTGGAGATTAGGGACTCCCTCAAATGATTTTGGTTCTGACGGGCGCAACGGGAAGTGGCAAAAGCGATTTGGCCCTTTCTTTAGCCCGGCGTATCGATGGCGAAATTATCAACGCCGATGCCTTTCAGGTTTATCAAGAATTGACGATTGCCACGGCCGCCCCGAGTGAAAGCATGAAAAAAGAGGTGCCGCATCATCTCTATGCTTTCGTGCCGCTTTCCGAAGGCTATGACATTGCTCATTATCAAAAAGACTGCCGCTCGGCGATCGAGGAAGTGCTTTCGCGCGGCAAAACGCCGATCCTTGTTGGCGGAAGTGGTCTTTATATTCGCTCCGCTCTTTATGATTACGATCTCTCCCTCGACACCTCGAAAGTGGACATGACGCCCTATGAAAAGCTATCCGATGGGGATTTGCATGGGATTTTAGAAAAGCTGGATCCCGTCGAAGCCAAGAAAATCAGTCCGAATAACCGCCGGCGAGTTTATCGTGACATTCAAATCTGTTTAGCTTCGGGGCAGGCGAAGACGTCTTTGCTCCAAGAACAAAAGCATGAAGCCATCTATCCGGTGAAGTTTTTTGAACTCGATAAAGAACGGGAAGAACTCTATCTTCACGCTGGTGAACGAGTCGACAAGATGTTCGCGGATGGTCTTTTGGAAGAAACGGTTCCACTGATTGAGAAATATGGACGTAACGCGATGGCTTTCAAAGCGATTGGGGTCAAGGAACTCTTTCCCTATCTCGATGGCAAAGCTTCGCTTGAGGAGAGCAAAGAGCTCATTAAAAAGAACACGCGCCATTACATCAAAAACCAATACACGTGGTTCCGTCATCAATTTCCCTTAATCTCCATTCGTTCAGTAGAGGATATAATCAAAGCGTTATGAGCGGAATTGATGATCGGAGCGTTTTGCTCCTTGGCGAAGAGAACGTGGCTTTGTTAAAAAAGAAAAAGGTCGCGGTTTTTGGTCTCGGCGGCGTCGGCGGGACGTGTTTTGAGGCACTCTGCCGGGCCGGAGTGGGGCATCTCTATGCGATTGACCGTGATGTGGTGGATGAATCGAATCTCAACCGCCAGATCCTTTTTACTCGGGCTGATGTTGGAACAAAGAAAGCCGGGGCGGCGTTTCTTCGAGCCAAAAGCATTCGACTCGATGTCGAGGTGCTGCCGGAATGCTATTCTCTCAGCGCCGAAACCCTCAAAGAACACGATTATTCCTCTTGCGACTTCTTGGTGGATGCCATGGATGATATCCCTGCAAAAATCGCTTTGATTCACTATGCGCTTGATCACGAGATTCCCTTATTAATCTCGCTAGGGATGGGCAACCGCCTTGATCCTTCGGCAGTGACGCTTTGCCGCTTGGACAAAACCGAAGGTGACCCCTTGGCGAAAAAACTCCGGAGCGAGCTCCGCGAGGAAGGCGTTGATTTAAAAAAGATCACCGCTGTCGTTTCCACCGAGATTCCTCTTGTGCGGGGAAAGAAGCCTGCTTCGCTCATGATGGTGCCGTCTTCAGCCGGTCTTCTTTTAGCTTCTTCCGCAATAAAATCGCTTTTAAATATACCCTTGAAGTAATATTCTATTCGTTAGAGATTTTCAGGATTTTTTGGAGGTAACACCATGGCTCTTTTGAAAATTAATGAAATCGCTGCTTCGGCGGGGATTCCAAGCGAATATGTGATTCCGTATGGCTTCTATAAAGCGAAAATCGACACCGCGATTATGGCGGATCGTTTGAAGAATAAACCCGATGGCAAGCTCGTTCTCGTCACCGCGATCACCCCGACGAAAGCTGGCGAAGGGAAAACCACGACCTCGATTGCTTTGACAGAAGGTTTTGGCAAAATCGGTCAAAAAGCGATGCTTTGCCTCCGCGAACCCGCTCTTGGTCCGGTTTTCGGCATTAAAGGCGGCGCGACCGGTGGTGGCTTAGCCTCGGTAGCCCCCTCGGAAGACATCAATTTGCACTTCACTGGCGATATGCACGCCCTCACGAGTTCGATCAATTTGATTTCCGCCATCATCGATAATTCGATTTATCAAGGCAATCCCCTGAATATCGATCCCAATCGCATCGTTTGGAAACGGGCGATGGATATGAACGATCGCGCTTTAAGAGAAATTACCGTAGGCGAAGGCGAAAAGAATGGCGTGGAACGCCAGGATGGTTTCGTCATCACCGTCGCTTCGGAAATGATGGCCATTCTTTGCTTGGCCCGCGATGAAGAGGATTTCCATGAGCGGCTTCTCAAAATCATCGTCGCTTACGACAAAGACGGTAAGCCTCTCACCGTTAAAGATCTCAATTGCTCCCATGCCGTCATGAAATTGATGAAAGAAGCACTCAAGCCGAATTTGGTGCAAACCTTAGAAAACAATCCCGTTTTGATCCATGGCGGACCCTTTGCTAACATTGCCCATGGCTGCAACAGCTTAATCGCGACCAAGATGGCGCTTAAATTAGCCCCGATCGTGGTCACTGAGGCGGGTTTTGCAGCGGATTTAGGCGCTGAGAAGTTCCTCGATATTGCTTCTCGCGAAGGCGAACTTCATCCTGATCTCGCCGTGATGGTCGCTACCATTCGGGCCTTGAAGATGCATGGTGGAGAAGCGTTTGAAAATCTGGCGGTCGAAGATGTCGATGCCCTTTCGAAAGGCATGGACAATTTGGAAACGCATTTGGAGAACATCAAGAAGTTTGGTTTACCCGTGATTGTGGCCATTAACCATTTCGAAACGGATACGCCGAAAGAGATTGCCTTCATCGAGAACTGGTGCGAGGAGCATCATTACGAGTATTCCTTCCTTGACGGCTTCCTCAAAGGCGGCGATGGCTCGGTCGATTTGGCCAAGAAAGTTCAAGCGATCTTGCAAAACATCCCCAGCAATTATCATCCGCTTTATGATCTTAAGCTCCCACTCAAGAGCAAGATCGAAACGATCTGCAAAGAAATCTATCGAGCGGGCCAAGTCGTTTATGAGCCGAAAGCTCTTGAGCAACTGGCGACCTATGAGAAGATGGGTTTCTCCGATGCTTATATTTGCATGGCGAAGACTCCGCAATCGCTAACTGATGATCCCAAAGTCCTCGGAGCGCCTCGGGGATTCACCATCACGATTCGGGAAGCCAATCTTTCGGCCGGAGCGAACTTTGTCGTGCCGTTGACTGGCGCGATTATGACGATGCCAGGTTTACCGAAGATCCCCGCCGCCGTGAAGATGGAGGAGAAGCCTTGGTAAACGTCGCTTATACGCTCTACGACGAAGTGGAGATGAAGAAAGAACATCCTTGTTCTAGCCATTCGCGTCGCTTCCAAATCGTTCGGCTTGGCGCGGATATCAAAATCCGTTGCCTCGGATGTGGCAACACCATCATGATGGATCGAAGCCAATTCAACGAAAAAATCCGTCGCGTGATCGCCCATCACGAGGACCTCATCAAAGTCGAAGGGCAAAAATAGGAATTAACCCTCTATTAATAAGTGGAGGGTTTTTCTTATCTACTGCATCAAGAATCTCGGAAAAAGTTTCTCCTCCCCCTCAGGGACCTTTTGGGCCTTAAGGGGCATTACGTTGGACTTACCTAGCCGCGGGCTTATTGCCATCAGCGGCGAAAGCGGTTCCGGCAAGAGCACCTTGCTCAATTGCCTTTCGCTTTTGGAAAAGCCGACGGAAGGGGAGCTGACTTATCTCGGCGAGCGAATCGATTCTTTCTCCGAACGCGAGAAAGAAGATTATCGCAATTTCGAATGTGCCTTTGTCTATCAGCATTTCAATTTGCTTGAAGAAAAGACGGCGTTCGAAAACGTCGAGCTTCCGCTTCTATTGCGGGGTGAGAAGGAAAAGAATGCCGAGCTCTCGGCCAGCGTCCTTTTCAAAACCTTCCATTTAGAACATCTCGAGAAAAAGAAAGTCCGCCTTTTATCGGGTGGCGAGAAACAGCGTGTGGCCATCTTGCGGTCTCTTATTGGCAAGCCACGCGTCATCTTTGCCGATGAACCAACGGGCGCCTTAGATAGCGAGAATGAGCGTCTGGTGATGGAAACGCTTAAACGTATCGCCAAAGAGACGCTGGTGGTTCTTGTTTCTCATAACCCGCGCCTGATCGAGGAATTTGCGGAGAGAACAATTATCTTAGAACAAGGCCATCTTATCGCGGATAACCCAGGGAAACCCCTTGCAGAACCCCTGCGGATTGAACATAAACGTGGGGGAGGGCGCAGTTGGCTTTATCGCTTTTTGGGTGAAGATTATCAAGCGGATGCGTTGAAGAACGTCCTGTCTTTTTTCGCTTGCTTCCTTTCGTTTTTGTCTTTGATTGGCACCTTTGGCTTTTATGTCGGCTCGCACCAGTTGATTGAAAGCGAGAAGCGTTCTTCTTTGAGCTACCTTCAAGCCTCGATTGCGAAGACTGTCACCTATCCGATCCCCGGGTCTCCGCTCAAATTATCCCAATCTTCCCGTCCAGAAGAAAAGGAAGCTCAGGAAGCGTTGTCTTCCCTTCCTGGTGTTGAAATCGCCCCGGATTTTTCCTATTTCTTTCCCGCCTATTCCGCTTATTCGCTTGATGGACTTCCTCAAGACCCCGTCGCTTTTTCGCCCGTTGGCGATTTGAGTTTAAGAAATCGGAGCACCTCCTTTTTACTTCGGGGAAGCGCCCCAGAGTTCTCTTCGCTCGACGAGGTCTTAGTCAACGAAGAATTCGCCAAGCGTTTCGAAACTGACGTCTTGGATAAAACAATCCGATTTGATAAGACCATCAGCGTTGTCTTAAAAGACACGAGCGAAGAAGTGAGCCTTTCTTTCGCCTTCAAGATCGTTGGTGTGGTCCAAGAATTTTCTTTTTTGAATGCTCCAAAAGTTTTTTATTCTTATCCTGCCCTCCGTTATGAGATGGAAGAGCTTCGTCTCGAGAACCTCTCAAAAGCCGAAAAACGTCGAATTTCCTGTGCCACTCTCGTTGAAGAAGCCGAAGGAAATTCACCCTATTCCTCCTATGATTACTTACTTTTCGCCCAAGATGAACAAAGCGCGGATTCATTGAAGCATCGTTCGGAAAAACTCAGCGGAAACGGTTCAGCAATCGCGATTTCCTCGAATGCGTTCACCTTGGAAAACGCCTTCTTAAATCTTGCCAACGCTTTCTCACTCAGCCTGGTTCCATTTTTGCTTATCGGAATTGCCGGAGTCGCCTTTATCATCGGCTCATTAGCCTATTCTTCTTTTTTGGAGCGGCGGAAAGAAGCGGCGATTCTTTTGGCTTTAGGCGCCCGGAAAAAAGACATTCGTTCTTTGTTTATCGGCGGAAGTCTTATCACCGTTTTCTTAGCCTTATTCGCCGCGCTCTCTTTGGCGTTACCCTTTGAGAAATATGGTTCTTTCTTTCTGGAACGGCTCTTGGGGATCCCCAACCTCATTCGGATTCCTTTAGGGGAATATTTCGGGATTCCGTGTTTTCTCTTTATCGCCTTATTTCTTTTCGCCACGCTCATCAGTGTTTTCGGCGCTGGAGCGCCATTGCTTAAAGCCGAAAAAGCCAACTTGGCAGAGGAGCTGAGAGACGAATGAAAAGCATCGAGATCCGTCACTTGGGCAAACGCTTTGGGGACCGCCTTCTTTTTCAAGATGTCAATTTGACGTTCGAAAAACATGGTCTTTACGTCATCATCGGCGATTCGGGCTCTGGGAAAAGTACGTTTCTTGACTTGGTTTCGGGACTCGACACCGCCTATACGGGCGAAGTCGTAACCTTAGGCACCTTATTAAAGGATCGGAGTGAAGAAGAGCGCTGCAAGTTTCGTCTTTCGAAAATCGGTTACATTCGTCAGAATGCCGATTTATTAGAACTTGAAAGTGCGATTGAGAATGTTCTTTTGCCTTTGAAAGCAACGAGCCTCCTCTCGCTCAAACTGGCGCGGCGAAAGGCAAAGGATTTGCTGAGTTTTTTCGCCTTGGAAGGAAAATCCCTGCAAAAGGCCAATACTTTATCGGGAGGAGAGCGGCAGCGTGTCGCTTTGGCCCGAGCCCTGATCAATGATCCTCCTCTTCTTTTAGCCGACGAACCGACTGGAGCCTTAGATGCCAGTAACGCCGAGATGATTTATCGTTATCTTCAAACGCTCGCCAAAAAACGCCTCGTCATTGTTGTTTCTCACGATTTAAAGCGGAGCCAAATGTACGCTGACCATCTTCTTTATCTTGAGAATGGGGCTTTCCGCAAGGAAGATAACCCAGCGTCGACACAGGATGACAAAGAGTCCTTGGGGATTATTGCCCCGAAGACAACGGGGATAAGTCGACCCTCATTCACGCTATGGCTTGGTCATGGGTTTCATCTTTTAAAGGCGAAAAAGAATCGGAGTTTTTTGTCTTTTTCGATTCTTTCATTTGCTTTGCTTTCGCTTGGTCTTTCCCTTTTCGTCAGCCGTGATCTTTCCGCGAATCTTTCAAAATCTTTTACCTCCCTCACGGGCGAGGGTGTTGTGGTGATGGAAAAAGCCGACAAGGGCGAAGCGACCTTTGGCAAGATCATTTCCGAGAGCGAGGAGGGGGTCAAAACAATCAAGGCGAAATATCCTACCTTAGTTGAAGACTATGGTCTCAGTTATTTGGCTCCTTTTGAAAGCTATTTTCCCGACAGCAACGAAGGGGTGGTGGAATGTGACTATGGCGAAAGCGTTATTCCTTCGCTCAATATTCGGACCGCCAACGATTTTCTTTGGCTTGATGATTATGAGAATCTCACGTTTTATCCTGAATGTCCGCCTCTATTAGAAAACGAACAAATTGTTTTGGGTCTTCCTTACGCCTCCCTTGTCTCGATTTGTCTCAACCTTCACCTTTTACGAAACTATGAAGCTTTAGGGCAATATCTATCGGTTAAGCCGCTGACTTTACTTTTGAAAATGGCCAATCATAACTGGAACTATTCCGACGAACAGCTTCTTTCTATTGTGGCGGTAACCCCCAATGATGTGCCGACGATTTATCATTATGATCATCGGTGGAGCCGTTATCTTCTCGAAGAGAAAATGCGTTTTCCATCGTCCGACGAACCGGATGCTACTTTTCCTTGGATCATGCAGAAGGTTTTCTATCTCGAGCCGGCGGTGACCCCCTATGAATTTATGAAGGCTGTTCGAAAAGAAGACGTTTTGTCCCCTTACGTTTTTGAGCGGGCTTCCTATCGCTTTGAACAAACGCATTGTCCAGCCGGAGCGATGAGCGATTTAAAGCGGTTTTATGTCTTTTTAGCGGATAAACACGCTGTAGCGCCTGAACTCATTGACAAAATCTCTGCAAATCCCGCCTTTTCTTCTTTTTCGGTTTGCGCGAGCGGGAGTTATGAAGCATATCCGGAAGCGTTAGCGAGCGGGTTTTCGAATCCCTTTTTCCTCTCCCGAAGCGAAGAATCCGCCAACACTCTCATTGATGCGATGTCTTCGGCGAACGTCGCTCAAGCCTTAGTGGAACCAGTCTTGCCTGAAGATAGCGTTGAAGGTTCTTATCTCAAACCTTTGGCCCAGGGATTATCGTTTTCGAGCGATTTTTCTTCCTTGAAGAGTGGACGAACCCCGCTTGGGGAAGAAGAAATTTGTCTTTCGACTTCCTTAGCCGCCAAGTGGAACCATCCTCATCTTGTTTATGGGGCAGGTTTGGTGGCCTCCGAAACGGTCGGAGATAAAATCGAGCGGGATTATCGTCTCTTTCAGCTCAAAGTGGTGGGAGAGGTTCGTTCGGAAAACGATGTTCTTTTCGCTGAGAGTTATTGGGCCATTGATTTTTGGCGTGACATTCTCGGCATGAGCGCTTTCGCCTTAGAGCCTGACAAAGTGATGTTTCATTTAATCGATCCTGATTCGAGTGCTGAAGTCATCAAAGATCTAGGAGCTCATTACCCCGATTACCGTTTCAGTGATCCTTCCCTCAGTGTGAAAGAATCCCTTGAACAAGTGATTTCCTATATTGATCTCTTACTTCGAATTGCGAGCATTGTCACCTTGGCCATTTCGGGTTTCTTACTTTTGACGGTTGCTTTGCTCACCTCCCTAGAAAACCGTCACGAAGGGAAAATGCTTTTCACTTTAGGTATTGCCCGAGAAGATGTGGCGGAAAGTTATGGCGCTACCTTGCTCATTTTGACTCTCTCGAGTGCTGCTCTCGCAATGGGAGAATTGGTCGGATGCGAATATCTTCTCGATCGTGAGATACAAAATAACTTCGGTACTAGCTCACCTTTTAACCTCGACTTGCTTCCTTTAGGAGGGATCGCCCTCGCCAGTTTCCTTGGTCTTTTCATTGCTTTTTTCCTTGTCCGTGGCTGGGTTTATCGCCGTGACTTTTCAAGGGAAGGCCGATAACAAGGCACTTTTGAACGATTCGTATTCATTTTTATTAACGCTTTTTCTTTGGTGGGTGTATAGTAATCCGCGGTTGGTTAGTGTCGTG
>DAISHV010000040.1:0-15083 GCA_036822315.1 Bacillota bacterium
CTGGCGAAGGCAAAAGCGAAGCGAAACCCGCTGAAGAGAAGAAAGACGATACTGCTGCGAAATAAGCGAAGCAACAATGAACTTCAAAGGTTACGCGAAAGCGTGACCTTTTTTTGTGGTGGGGAGGCTTAACAAGGAATGGGGGTTCGGAAGGGTTGTTTTAGCTGAGGCTTCGTCATTAATCGAAAGGTTTGATTGTTTCGTTATCATAAACCGATGTTAAGGAAGATGATCGCTTTTGCACTTTTTTAGAGAATATCTTTTTTTGACTTTCAAGCTCCTTATATTATTCCTAGAGGTACCATTATGAATAAGAAAACTTTGGCTTTGTCTGGGATTTCAATTCTTCTTTCTCTTTTGTTGTCTTCGTGCAAAACAACCGATGTCACCAAGAGCGATTTGAATATCAAAAGCATTGCGGTGGATTCCGCGAGCATGCCCGCGAAAATCGGCGTGGGCCAATTTGATCAAGCCGGAATCCGTCTTTTGATCACCTATTCGGATGGAACATCAGAATATGTTGCCGTTAATAGTTCCATGGTGCCTAGCGAATATCAGTCTTATCTCACGACGCCGGGTCAATACACGGTGAGCATTCTTTTCCGCGGTCAGGAAACTTCGATTGTGGTCAATATCGTTTCGATATACACGGTTTCGTTCTCGGCCTATAAAGAAAATACGCCAACCCTTGTCGTGGTGGCGAAAAAGAGTGTTCTTGATGGTGATGGCGCTACCGCCCCAAGCGAATTCTCCACGAACTTCATCGCTGCTCGTCTCCATTATCGCTTCACTTCTTGGGATGCTGATTTCAGCGCCGTTACCGCCGATTTGGCTGTGACTGCCGTCTATTCGACCATTGCTGTCTATCAAGTTAATTTCTATGATGGCAATCTCAAAGCCATTTCGACCCAATGGATCGATAAAGGCGCGGATGCGGTGGAACCCACGGAAACAGAACGGGCGGTTGCGGGCTATGTCTTTGTCGGGTGGGATCGTTCCTATAAAGCCGTCATTAAGGATCTTGAGATTTACGGCATCTACTATAAGGTCACGGTAAAATGAGTCGGTTTTCTTCCACCCTTAAATTCGCTCTTTTTGGGCTACTCCTATTGGTGCCGCTTTCGAGCTGCACTTTTCCGGACAATGTCGTTCAGTCAGCTGATAAAAACATCGCTTCCATAACCATTGATCGCTCGAGTATTCCCGAACGAATTGGCGCGGGCCTATTTGATGAGGCTGGCATTAAGCTTTTGGTCACCTATGAAGGCGGAACGGGCGAAACCATTCCCGTCACCGCGAGCATGCTTCCCGAATCCACTCGGGATTGTTTGTCCGTTCCGGGAACCTACACGGTTTCGATTCTCTTCCGTGGAAACGAAGCTTCCTTTTCTTTTACCATCGTTTCGACCTATAACGTCCGCTTTTTCTCGGATGGTTATGGCTCGGATTTGCTTCATGAAAGCAAGGTTCTTCCTGGCGAAAAAGCCGTCTATCGAAGTGATTGGGCTCTTCCCACGAAAGACCCAAAAGATGCGAATGTTTACACCTTTTATGGCTGGACTCCTTCACTTGATGATTCCATTGTTGCCGACACCGACTTTTATGCCACTTATTTAAGAAACGGTGTTCCGGTTCCGCTTTCTCCTGTGATCCCGTCTTCGGGAATATTTAACTATTCCGCGGCCGAGGATTGGAACAACACCAAGGCCGCCGAGGTCACTGCCGCCCTTGAGTCCTATGCGATGAAGACCCACATTGCGGGCATCCCTCTTTATGATGATGCCGGCATTGTCGAGTTCTCCAGCCGTCTCACTCTTCCGACCCGCAAGTACATCGCCGGATATGGCTTCGGCAGTGGTGAAGGCACCATTGACGCCGCTGGCAAGATGTACGATGGCGCGATCACCGAGAGCACCGCGGAGTGGAAGAGCTATCTCCACACCGCGACGACGACCGATTCTGGCACTTTCAACTATGCCAATTCTTACGGCAGCGATGTCGAGGATCGTTCGAAAAAGGTTACTTCGGCTCTTTATCAAAAGGTTTTGAATGATTCGAAAACCGCTTTTACTTGGCGAACTTCTTTGGCCTCCGCTCTTCCGATCATGGTTGATGATAAGAACGTCGTCACCACAGGAAGTAAATCTGCCACTTGGCGCATTCCAGTCCACACTGGCGCGGGCTATACCTACGCCACGGATGCGACGGCTTATGCCACTTACAATGGCCGCGAGGTTAAGCTCGAGGATTACATTACTTCGGTGAAGGCGATCCTCGATAATGGTTGGAGGCGCGCGAGCGGCATGGCCGATAGCACCTCCGGGTTCGCCGGCGTCGCCGCTTACAACACCGAAATCGGCAAAGGCACTTCGGGCAAGCCCGATTACACGACGGTCGGTTATCAGGCCGATACGACCAATAGTGCGGTCTTCGTCACGTTTAATTCGCCGTGCACTCAGGCCAATGCGATGTCCTATCTCTCTTCGATCTTTCTTAGCCCGATCCCGGCGGATTTCATCACCGCGGTCACTCCGGCCAAGTATGGTTTGATTGGCGATAGCTCCACCCCGTCGGAGAACTGCGCCAACATCCTTTCACTCGGCGCTTACGTCCCGACCTATTGGGAAAAGGATAAGACCCTTGCTTATCGCAAGAACACGGCCTATTTCGAGAAGGATCGTTCGCACTACGATGGCGTTAAAGAGGTCGTCATTTCCGGAACCGGATCTGACGTCACCACTTACAAAGCCTTCCTTAACAATGAACTCGATATGGCTAACGTTCCGAGCGACTACCTTACTGCCCACAAGTCCGACGCCAACGCGCTCAAGACTTTAGGCCCGACTGTTTTCAAGATGAACGTCAATTCGTGCACTCAGGCCCAGTGGGAATACTACTTTGGCACCAAGGGGAGCATCAAGACTCACACGGCCGACCAGTATTGGAAGGTTAAGCCGATTATGTCGAATGATGATTTCCTCGATGGCGTCTACTTCGCCATGGACCGGGCCACCCTTGCTAACAAACTCGGCCGCAACCCGGTTCTCGGCCTCTTCAGCGGAGCTTCTATGATGGACTCGACCGATGGCGTTTCGTATCGGAACACGGATGCTGGCAAATCCGTTGAGAAACCTTACACCGATGTCGATCCGAACGGCTTCAGTACAGATACTTCTACTCAGCTTTTCAAGAAAGCTATGGCTGCTCTTGAAGCGAACGGCTCTTATACGAAGGGCACGGCCGACAATCCGACCACGATTGAGCTCGAGTACATCTTCCGTTATCAGACCATGATCGATAATATCGGTTCGATCATCAAAAATGGTATCGAATCGGTCTTCAACACTGCCTGCCCGGGTTACAAGCTCGTTATCAACGAAACCGTTGCTGGTACCTCCTACATCGATGCTTACGACAGAATGGACCACGGCGAGTATGACTTCGCCGATGGCGCTATCGCAGGTTCTACCACAGAGACGCTCCCTTCCATGATCTGCTTTTGCTCCGATGACCTTGCCAAAGGCTTCAACCTCAGCTGGGGCGAAGTCACTGCCGCCGTCGATGAAGAAAGTCCGATCGAATACGATGGCAAAGTCTGGTCCTACGATGGCTTATACCGCGCTGCGACTTCTCCTTCCCTCATTTCGAGGGGCGTCTACCTGCCGGTGACCACCCGTTCTAGTTATCATGTTGGCGCTCTGAGCACCACCGATACGACCAAGTACCTCTATAACTCTATCGATTACTATGACAATGAAAAGGTCGTCTTCACACTGAAGAATTATTGGATTACGGTTGGACAATCCAGCCAGGGCTACTGTATGTACTACGAATTCTACCAGGCCGATGATAAGACCTGGCATGTCCGTATCCAAAACGCTATCACTGGTGCTGAAGAGAACAAAGCCATCGATTGGGCGCCCATTTTTCAAACGAGTGTCTCCGAAGCCCAAGGTTATAAGACTCAGGTTGTTGGCGTTCCGTATGCCAAGGCCCTTGAGTACGCGAACCTCTGCACGCTGACGGTTGAAACCTATGTCTTCTTCGGCTTCGACTATCAGGTCAGTCTCGATGGCGGCGCGCATCCGACCCAGTCGAACTATAAGTACGTCAAGATGTCGGTCTTCAAGACCTTAGGCAATTAAAAGACTCTTTCATTAAATGAGGTCAAGTTCGACCGGGCAATGATCCGATCCTTCGATTTCGTTATGGATTAAGGAATCTTTAACGTGATCCATGAATCGGGCTGACACCACGAAGTAGTCGATGCGCCAGCCGGCATTGTTGGCTCTGGCGTTAAAACGGTAACTCCACCAGGAGTATTGGACCTTATCCGGATATAAAGCACGGAAACTATCGACGAATCCCGCCGATAATAAGCGGCTGAATTTCGCCCGTTCCTCGGGCGTGAAACCCGCATTGCCCACATTCGTCTTCGGATTCTTGATATCGATTTCTTCGTGCGCGACATTGAGGTCGCCCGTCAAAACCACAGGTTTCTTCGCATCGAGTTCTTTCATGTAGGCTAAAAGGTCATCCTCAAAGCCCATCCGGAAATCGAGGCGTTTTAACCCCTCGCCTGAATTCGGGACATAAGCGCCGATCAAATAGAAGGAGGGGAACTCCAAAGTGATGATGCGGCCTTCATCGTCGTATTTCTCATCTTTGAGACCGTAAGTGACCTTAAGAGGTTTTACTTTGCTTAAAATGGCCACGCCCGAGTAGCCTTTGCGGAGCTTGCTGCAAGTCCAATAAGCCGTATAACCTTCAGGCACGAAGGGGAAATCGATATGAAGTTCTTCCGAGAGCTTCGTTTCTTCGATTACGAGGACATCGGGCACTAAAGTGGCGATGCTCTTGGCGAGATCCTTTTTCAAAATGGCACGGATGCCATTGACGTTAAAGGCAATGATTTTCATGATTTGCTCCTTTGTTCTTACGTGATGAAAGAAAAACCGCTCGCGGCGGTTATTTCACTTCTGGAGTCGTCTCGGAGGCTTTCTTTTGGCTTTCGGCTTCTTTGCGGGCTAAATATTGGTCCATGACATCTTGAGGATAGACACCAGAGGCATCGCATTTGATGACGCCGGGGACTTCTTCCATCAAGATGATTTCGACACCCGCCGAAATGTCTTGATCGACATAGGCGCAGCCTTCGCAAGCGCCAACCATCCGGACGTAGACGATGCCATCTTTAAAACCGATGTACTCGACATCGCCGCCTTCTCTTTGAAGGAAGGGACGGACTTTATCGAGGACGTTTTGAATTTGTGTTTCGGTGCTGTCGGTCATGCTCTTTACCCGGGGGATATTCTAGGTTCATTCCGCTTTATCCGCAAGGAAAGTGATAAGGGATTAATGGGGGCAAGAAGGCCAGAGCGATTCATATTCTTCAAGAAGCTCTTCGTGGACCTGGGGATAACGAGCGCGGAACTTCGCCGGCGTCGAAGGGCGAATGATGACGTCATGAGGATAGGGGAAGAGATAGAAAAAGCGAGGGTAGTGGCGGATTGCCGTGTCACTCTTGAGCTCACTTTGTTCGTTATATTTCTCATTCAAATAGGTCTTCGAGCAGAAAAGATTGATGGCGTTTTGATCCGAATAACCATGGGCTTTCCCCGCGATGAATTCCCGGCACTTCTGGAAGGAACCATCGACTCGGATTTGGGGAAGATTGAGTAAAAGCACGCCCGAATTGCCATAGTTTTTTCCATAGTAACGGGAACCGACGGGGTCGACGACGATCCCGAGGTCATGATTTGCGAGGTCCGTTTGGAATAATGAGGTTAAATCTTGGAGAACGACAGTGTCGGTATCGAGATAAAGGACCGGCTCAACGCCATCATAGAGGCTATCGGCATAAAGACGAAGATAGGCGTAAGGGGTGTAGCGGCGGTTGGCTTTATTGAGATAAGGGAAATCGTGGAGGCCTCTTTCGCTAACATCATGGAAGATGAGGCGCGAAGCAGGATTTTTTTCTTGAAGAAGAGCTTCAAGATAGCGATATTGTTTTTCGCTGAGCGGCTGATAACGGGAATCGAAAGAAGAAAAATCGGCGCTGACGAGGCTCAAAGAGATGGAGTCTTCTTGGCTCTTTCGAAGCGACAAAACCAAAAACAAAATATCAGGGAATGCACCGCGATTTCCCGAGACCAAGAATTGTTTCATAGAGGCATTATAAACCCTTGAAAAATGATGAAAACGCTTTTTTACGCACATTTTTCACTAAATTCGTGACATTTATGCCCTCACCCCTATAATAGGTGCGGTTTCCATGAAAAACCCTAAAAAAGAGACGCTTAAACCATCGCTCGTTCGCCTTGTTTCGCTTCTTTCTCACCTCGAAGAAGAAGGCTATGAGGTCACCGCGGAAGGCTTCTGCAAAATCTTGTTGGGCGTTCTTGATGAAGAAACTCGCTCTTTGACCTCGTTAACGGAATTCGCTTATCTTTCGTCTTTAGGAAGCAAACGAATCAAGATGCGGCTCCATTATCTTGTTCGACTCGGCTACGTTGGCCTCGATTTTTCGGAAGAGGATCAGGATTATTACCTCACTCTTACGGCGAAAGGCCTAGCGGTTGCTGAGCCGAAAAGTATCGTGGAAAAGCCGATCCCTTCTCGTCCTCGCAAGCGCACGATCCGTCACCATTAAAGGAGAATACTATGGCAAAAGACATCGGAAAATTTGAAGACTGGCCGTTTAAGGTGCCCCACATTAAATCGATCATCAAAAAGATCAATGCGTTCACCGAAGAATTTAAAGCCGCCAAAAGCGGTGAAGAAGCTTATAAGATTTCGAAGAAAGTCGCTCGTTTTAGCGACAAAATGGCGGATGAAATCACTCACGTCCAAGTTCTTTATAGCTTAGATACCACCAATTCGAAATACGAAAAAGCGATGAACACCCTCAATGAAGGATTACCGTTAGTGAGCGCTGCTCAGCTCAATTACACCAAGGCTTTCGTTTCTTCGCCTTATCGGGCATATTTGGAACAAAAACTGGGCTCTTTCATCTTCACGATGTATGAGTATCAGCTCAAAGGCTTCGACGAGAAGGTCGTGCCGGAAGCCACCGAAGAGAACAAACTCGTCATGCAATACGAAGCGGCCATCGCTTCGTGCAAAGTCCCCTTCCGCGGTGGGGTTTATAACCTTCCGCAGATGGGCAAATTCCTCAATGACGCCGATCGCGCCACCCGCAAGGAAGCCCGTAAAGCCTATGATGACTATCTTTTAACCCGCAAAGCGGAGTTTGAAGACATCTACGATAAACTCGTCAAAGTCCGGACCGAAATGGCGAAGAAGCTTGGCTATAAGTCCTTCACCGAACTTGGCTACATCCGGATGAATCGTTTCGATTACACGCCGGAGATGGTCGCTTCTTACCGCGATCAAATTCACGATGTTGTCACTCCGATCGCCAATAAACTCATGCGTGAGCAGGCGAAACGGACCGACATCAAGAACCCGAAGCTCTATGATTTAGGCTTCGTCTTCAAGAGCGGCAACCCGCTTCCCTTAGGCACCACCGATGAAAAAGTCGCGCATGCCAAGGCCATGTACAAACAGCTTTCGCCCGATACCGATTATTTCTTTAACTTCATGGCTGATCACCATTTGCTTTTCCTCGACGCGAAGCCTGGCAAACAGTCGGGTGGTTATATGACTTATTTCCCGGTTCATAAATGCCCGATCATCTTCAGCAACTTCAATGGCACTTCGGGTGACGTTGATGTCTTGACCCACGAATTCGGCCATAGCTTCCAAGCCTATTGTGCCCGCGGAATCAAGGTTCCGGAATATCGCTCGCCGACGATGGAGAGTTGCGAAATCGATTCGATGTCGATGGAATTCTTCGCTGAACCCTACATGAATCTCTTCTTCGATGTGCCAGACAAGTATCGTTACGCCCACTTGGCGGATGCGATTGAATTCTTGCCCTATGGCGTCACCGTCGATGAGTTCCAGCATTGGGTTTACG
The DNA here is from genome assembly GCA_036822315.1 of Bacillota bacterium. Taxonomy (GTDB): domain Bacteria; phylum Bacillota_I; class Bacilli_A; order RFN20; family CAG-826; genus UBA4951. The sequence continues at coordinate 7,982 of DAISHV010000040.1, forward strand.
CCAATCCGAATGCCACGCCCGATGAGCGGGATGCGGAATGGGCTGCGCTCGAAGAGAAATACACCCCCTACAAGGTCAAAGCCAAAGAGGGGATGGGCTGGGATAGCTGCCCGCGTTGGCTCACTCAAGGCCACATCTTCGCCTCGCCGTTCTATTACATCGATTACACCTTAGCCCAAGTTCTCGCCTTTGAGTTCTTCAACCTCGACCGCAAGAATCACGATAAGGCTTGGAAGAAGTACCTTAAGCTCTGCAAGATGGGCGGCAAGTACCCCTTCGTTACCCTCATCACGAAAGACGGACTCAAGAATCCGTTCCAAGATGGCGTGCTGAAGAAGACCATTAAGCCGCTGGTGAAAGTCCTCAAAGACTATCACGCCGAACAATTCTAAAAACGAACGAAAACGTTCCAGCTTCATCCGGCTGGAACGTTTTTTTAGTCTTCTTTTTTGAAGTCCCCATTCCCCGCGTGGAGACGGTTTTGGCTGTCCAGGCATTCCACTCGGGGCCAGAACTCTGCTCTCAAGGTATCGCGGCCTTGAACGAGAAGATGGGGATTCCTGTGATTCCTTTCCTCTTCCAAAGCGGCTTCTTTCAGACTCCGGAGACTATCGCATTTCTGTCCACGGTTAATCATAAGAACGATCCGGATGGAAGGATCGTATGTCATCATCGGCACATCGCTGTCGGAATCCCCGGCAACGAGGACGGGGGCTTTGTTCTCGTAGCGTGGGGCTATTCGTTTTTGAATCGCCTCCAGCTTTCCCATCCCGAAAGTGGCGGGGTGATTGACGAAGTCGTAGGAAGGGATATAGCGACCCTCTTCATCTGGCAAGGCGTTGAACGTGAAAAATCCTTGAAATTTCGGTAAGCCGAAGTCGGGATTTTCCAATGCGGCGCGGATTGTGTCTTCTTGGGAGGAAGAAATGCAATAAAGGTCGATGCCTCTTTGGCTCATCCTTCGGAGAAGCTCCGCGATATCTTGGCTCACGGTGAAGCCTTGATCGAGGCTCACCGAAACGCTGCCGGCTCGGCTGGGGAGAGATTGAGGCGAGGTAAAAACGATGTGCCTTAATCCTTTTTCTCGCGTTTCCCGGGCCGCTTCGCTATGGACGCTTTGGGCTAAAGAATAAACTTCTTCCGCGCGGAGGTGGGTAAAAGGGTAGAGGATGAAGCGGCAGGCGGCCTCAACCGAGAGATGGGCTTCAACTTCGAATAAAAGAAAGAGCATCTTGGAGAGAAATTCCCGACGTTCGATTGCATGATCGTTCAAAACCTTTCCTCGGGGGAAGGCGATTTCACCCGCGTCATAAAAAATCCGGTAACAATGAAGAATATCTTCAATGAGATCGTCCCAAGAAAACGAATAGGAAGGGATTGGACTTCTCAAAGTGTCCTCCGAAAATTCGAGGCGTAGGATTGCCCCGAATTCTTCGGGGGTTAAGCGATAAGCGAGCCGCTCGCATTGGCCGATATAAAGAGTCCATTGACTATCGCCGATGGAGATGGTGTTATCGAAATCAAAGACGGCGTAATCGTGTTGAAAAGAGCCTTGAAGGAATTCTTCTAAGGCTTGCTTCGTCCGGGCATACCAGCGAGGGGAGAGCGGCATCATTTCACCTCCGTGATGACCTTTTCTTCTTCCGCGTCGACTTCGCGGTCTTTTTCGGTGATTTCCATCGCCTTGGTCTCTTTGGCCTTCAGCATTAACAAAGTTAAGGAAGCGATGAAACAAGGAACCGCCATGCAAAGGCAGAAATAGCCGAGGTTAATGTTCTTAGGAAGCACGAGAAGCAAGATGGCGGTTAAGCCATAAGAGATGCCCTGTCCCGCGCCATAGAAAGCGCTTTGGGCGGACATCAAAGAAGCGCGGAGGTTGGTGGGCGAGCTTTCGCCGCACATGAGAATGAAGGTATCGCCGGTGACCCAATAGGAAGCGAGATAAAGCCCCAAGAACGAGCCGACGAGATAAGCGCTCCAGCCCTGCTGGATGCCGACGACGAAGAGAACGAAGAAGACGGTGCAGCTGGATAAGAGGATGATTGAGGCCTTCTTTCGCCCAGCCCAATCGCTCAGGAATCCGGCGAGAATCGTGACGATGCCCGCGCCGATCGGCAAGATGAATTGAGCGTCATTGATGAGCGGAGAATTTTTTCCCCAAGTCGCCGCCATGATCGCGGTGTTGCGGTCGGTAACGACCCGGCCGATGGTGTAGAGAGTAGTGCAGATGAAAATCCAGCGGAGTTGCCGGTCTTTAAAGGCGTAGACAATTGCGGTCAATAAGCCGCCCTGTTTCTTTTTGTTATTGAGTTTTTGGTCCGCCAAAGCCTTCTTTTGTTCATCGCTTAAGGACAAATAGGCGATTCGCTCGTCGAGGAAAGCGTCGCTCTCACGGGCCAGAAGCAAAGCCAATAAGGCAAAGGCGAAACCGATCATCGAAATGACGAAGAAAACCCACTTCCAGCCGCCGATTTCGCCCGTGTCTGTCATGAATATCTTGCGGAACCATGGGATAAGAAACAGCCCGAATTCGGCGATGCCCTTGACCAAGGAATTCAAGGTGCCACGGAGTTTTTTCGGTGCGACTTCGACGATGTAGACCACTTGTTCATCTGGGGTGACGAACCAGCGCATCAAGCAGAAACCCAAGGCGTAGATCCAAAAGTTCGAGGCCAAGAAGCAGACGAACATCGCTCCGGCCATGCCAAGGGTGTTGATTAATAAGAAGATCTTGCGGCCGAAGCGGTCCGCTAACGGCTTATAGAAGCAGGAGAGGATCATTAATCCGATGGCGGCGGTACTTAATAGGTTGATATAGCCTTCGGCGGTCTGAGCATCGGTGTTCGGGAAGAAGGAAGCGATGAGCCCATCTTCGACCTGGGTAACCGAATTGGTCGTGACCTCATCGATGATGTAAATCAGAGTCAAAACCAGCATCAAATACCAAAAATAAGCTTTGTTTTTGGGCCGAGCTTTTTCCTTTTGCCAATGCGCTAACTCTTTTTGCTCACGGCATTTTTGCCGTTCTTCTTTCGTCAAAGAAGCCATAGATGATGTCCGCCTTTGACGTTAAGTATAAAGAGAATAGACCCTATTTTCTATGCTACAATACTTTCAGTATGCCGAATTCCTTAACTCATTACCTCTTTGCTAAAGCAAACGTTCTTGATTCAAAAGAACATCTTGATGCGACTTATGTCGGAGCCCAAGGACCTGATCCGTTCTTCTTTTATGGCACGTTATGTCCGTTATTTCGTCCCCATCATCACGATGTGAATGCCTTTGGTGGCGTCACCCAGCATCGGGATTTGGTTTTGCCCTACGAGGCGATGATGCGTTATGCCTATAAAAGTCCTGATAAAGAATTGCTTTTTGCTTATATCGATGGCTTGTTCATGCATTACGTCGTCGATTGTGCTTGTCACCCTTTTATTTTTTATCGCACTGGCTATACCGATCGCCCCGAAGACAGCGTCGCGATTCACCGGCACTATAATTTCTCTCACATGTCCTTAGAGGTCATCATCGATTTCATTCTTTCTCATCGGGAAAATCAGTTTCAGCGGATCGACAAAGTCCTCAAGTTATCGAATCAAGATCTCCGAAAAATATCCCGGATGTGGTACGAGATGAATGTGGAAGTCCAACATCTTCCTCACGTTCATCCGAAGTCGTATTATTACGCCCTCAAAGACTTTCGTTTCACCGAGAAACACGGTTGGGATAAGACGGGCAAGAAAAAAGCCTTAGCCAAAGTCATTTTCGGCAAAGAATCGCTGGGTTATGGTATGATATTCCCGCAGAACCTCGATGCTTTTAAAGGAATTGATTTCCTCAACGAGTCCCACGCCCCCTGGCGGATGCCTACCGGTGAAGTGCGGACTGAGAGCTTTGAAGACCTCTTAGAAATCGCCAAAAGACGCTATCACGAGCTGCACGCCGTTTTGCTCCAAGCCAAAGCGGGAGAGGATGTTCGTTCTGCCCTTAACGCCATCGTCGGTGGCTTAAATCACGAAGGGATCATCCCTGATTCGCCGAAGCTGTATTGGAAACTGATTTGGCCGAAGGAGTATTTGGTGGATTTTCCGGGCTGTTCTTCGCTTTAGATTTTCAAAACAGTTGTAATATTTTACATATAAAACACAATTTATAGATGAAATTGTTCATTTTTAATGTAAAATATCAAAGATGAAATTATTCCACGGATCAGAAAAAATCGTCGCAGAACCCCAACCTCTTTGGGGCAACCCGAGCAATGACTACGGTCAAGGCTTTTATTGTACGGAAGATGCGGAGGCAGCCAAACTTTGGGCTTGCAAAAAAGGGGGCTTGGGCTATGTCAACTCCTACGATTTCAATCCCGCTTCTTTAAGGAAATTGGATTTGACGATTGGAGACGAAAAAGCCGTTTTGGGATGGCTAACGCTCTTGCTCGCCCATCGTTTTGCCTACGAAGACCGAGCCCGTTATCGGCCGACAATCGAACTTTTAGAGAAATTGTTTCCCATCGCTTTAGGTGACTACGATTATGTCGTTGGCTATCGGGCCGATGATAACTATTTTGCCTATTCCCGGGATTTTTTGGCCAACACCTTGCCTTATGAACTTTTAATTGAGGCGATGCGCTTAGGCAAATTAGGGCTCCAATGCGTCCTTTTGACCGAGAAAAGCTTTTCTCATCTTCATTATCTTGGCGCCGAACCCGTTCAAGACCCTGCGCTTTATTCGCACTTTAAGCAAACGACCAACTTGGAATATGCCCTTTTAAAAAGCCGTTCTGACCCTTCGATGCATTACCTCAATGAAATTCTCAAGAGGTATCGCCATGATTGAGATTATCTCGGTGGATGATCTTTCTCGTCGTTTCGGTGAACTGATTTCTTACCTTCATCAAAGTTATGGATTAAGCGATGAGCAAATCGACCACACTATCTTTGCTTCACCTTTTTTTGATTTCTTGGAGCGAAACGAGGCTGAACGTTTTCTTGCCTCTAGTCTCGACGACATCGGAGCGAATTTGTTCCCGCAAAGCGGGAGAATTCCTGCCTTAGTGGTGGCAGACGCCCGCTATGTTTGGGCTGGCGAAAGCGCCCTGCGGTTATCCCTCTATTTTTCGTTGCCACTGAAAAGCGTTTTTCTTCTCTTGCCTCTTACTCGTCTTTTATCGCTCTTTGAGCCCTATCACGAAATGAGCTTCGATCAACTTGCCACTTTGGCCAAGGAACGGTATTTTTCGCGGGGCCTTTTTTCTCTTCTCCTTCAAAAATGCGGCGCCAACGTTCGCCATGTGTCCTTGAAGAGCGGTGTGGGCGAAGAAACCCTTTTCCATGCCGCTTGCAACAACAACGCTTTTTATGGCCTTTCTTCTCAAAGCGTTTTGGCTTTGCTTTCGTCCTTACCCGTTTCCTCTTCCTATTTCACCCGGGAATCCCGTTTTGCTTATCTTGAACCTTTTTATCTCCGGGAGCGGATTTTCCTCGAACATCTTTCTGCCGCTTGCCTTGCCCTTTTGCCACCTCGTTTGCACTCCTACGCTTCTTTGCCCCTTGCCCTCAATGATGAAACTGGGGAAGAGGTCTATCGCTTTTCCTTTGGCGATGATTCTGATCTTCTGGAGAAAACATTGTCTTGTCCTTTTGCTTTTCGTTTGGTCTTTGGCAATCCTGGATTTTATCAAGAAAAAGGAAAAAAGAAGATGGTGTTTCGCCCCGAAGACCAGGATTTGGCTTTAACGCTTGCCAGTCGAGAGTATCGTCAGCTTCTTCGCCAAGAGAAATAAGAAACAAAAAACCATCCCGTTTTTATCGGAATGGTAATGGGATATCGATGGCCTCAGCGTAAGAGCCAAGAATAGTCTTTACGGCAATCGATGATAAAATCGGCAGGGATGGGCTTATGCTTTATTTTGTTTTCGTCCCAGCAACCATCGAGCTAAGATGCTGATTCAGTTCGTCGACGGTATAGCCTTTTCTCCCGGAAATCCGATCGTCTTCCACAGCAATAAGGTTTTCTTTCAATTCCAACATTTTTTGTCGTTCGTCAAAAGGCTTGGCTTCGATCAGAATCGAATCGTTAGTTTCGTTCTTGTCGGGGCATTCCGACTTGAGTGATTCTTTTTGCTTTTTCAAGGGTTCCATGATGGCGTTTTGTTCTCTTAAGTGATGTTTTCCTGTCTCACTTTAATCCTCAGCAAAACAAAAAACCATCCCGCTATTGGCGGAATGGCTTGGGATCCTTAGAATCAGGACTACTTGATGGACGCTTCGTAGATCGCGTCGATCGATTCACCGATTCTCTTGTTGAATTCGGCATCGCTCATTTGATAAGTGAGGCCTTCGGCAAGGGCACGGCTGAAGGAGGCAATGACACCCGGGTTACGCGCAAGGATGACATTGGCTTCGTCTTGGCTATAACCACCCGAGAGGGCGACCACGCGGACGCAGCAGGGGAGCTTCTCGAGATCGCTATAGAAACCATCGATGCTCGGGAGCGAAAGCTTGAAGATGACCTTCTCGCTCGGCTTAAGCTTCTTGGCTTCTTCGATCAAAGCGGCTTTGAGCATCCCTTCGGCTTCCTTTTTGTCGGCAATGTGAATGTCGACTTCCGGTTCGATGATTGGGACTAAGCCATTGCTGATCATGACTTTCGCCCACTCATATTGCTGCTTTACGATGGCTTTGATGCCTTTTTCGTTGGCGGCAAGAACGACGCTGCGTTCCTTCGTACCGAAGATGTGATAACCGACCGCTTCTTTGCAGAGGGCATCGAGTCCCGGGAACGGCTTCATTAAACGGACGCCATCTTTTTCGTCCTGTAAGCCAAGGTCAACCTTGAGGAACGGAACGACGTGTTTGACATCCCAGAGATAATCCGCGGTGAATTTGCCCGCGATTTTGCTCTCCATGGTCTTTTTGAAGAGAATGGCGCCAATGACTTTGCCCGAAGCGAATTCGGGGGCATTGATGATTCTCGCTCTCATCTCATGGACAAGGGCAAACATTTCATCTTCGGTCTTATAGGCAGTCTCGGCAACTCCATAGGCCGCGAGGGCTTTCGGAGTCGAACCACCCGACTGATCCAAAGCGGCGATGAAACCCTTGCC
>DAISHV010000041.1:0-14970 GCA_036822315.1 Bacillota bacterium
TTTGAACTTGGTCGCCAAAATTGTTGACGCCATTAGAAACGACAGCGAAATTTTCAAGAAAATCGTTGAGACCACGGGCAAAAAAGAGTAGGATTTTGACACCAATAATTACATAAGGTAATATATTGGTAGCTAACTTGTGAAGGAGAAACGCTGGGTTGGCATTGCCAGTAACCTTAATTGGGAGAATTCCCTCGCGCCCGGGGTTAGCGTAAGTTGAAAAGAAAGTCGTCGCCTTGCGAAAGGCGGCGATTTTTTTCGTTTCGGGCGAATTTCGAGAAAAATAAAACGTCCGACTGTCCGTCGGGCGTACTCCCGCTCCGTTCAGGCGGAGGGGCCGCCATCAAGATACCCTTTAGCCGTCGGGGTGTCAAACTTAGCCATTTATTCCGGGCTTTAAAAATGCCTTCCGGAATTATCTCTGCCACAATTCTGCCACAATCCAAAGAAAAAACCTCGATTTTATCGAGGCTTTGTTCAGTTGGTCGGAACGGTGGGATTCGAACCCATGACCCCTACCACCCCAAGGTAGTGCACTACCAAGCTGTGCTACGTCCCGGCGTGGTTTATTATAACCATCTTCAAACAATAATCTAGTAGAATCCCCCATCAAGGAAAAGCGAAGCGGTGGGCGTTTTGAAAACTCGGAGTCCTTCCACGTGCGTACGCGAGGGGCATCCGCTATAATAGACGGGCATTATGGACAGCAAGAAATTTATCGCCGTTAAAGGCGCTCGAGAAAATAACCTTAAAAATATCGATGTCGTGATTCCGAAGGATACCTTGACGGTTTTCACCGGTCTTTCGGGCAGTGGCAAATCCACTTTGGCTTTCGATACGATTTATGCCGAAGGCCAGCGGCGTTATGTCGAATCTTTGAGTCCGTACGCTCGCCAATTTTTAGGCGGGGTCGATAAACCCGACGTCGATTCGATCGAGGGCTTATCCCCAGCGATTTCGATCGATCAGAAAACCACGTCCCACAACCCGAGATCTACCGTGGGTACGGTGACGGAAATCTATGACTTTTTCCGTCTTCTTTTCGCCCGAGTTGGCATTCCTTATTGCCCGCATCATCATCAACCCATCGTGGCCTTTTCGCCGGCGGCGATGACCGATGGGGTTCTTCAATATGAAGAAGGCACCAAGGTTCAAATCCTTGCTCCGATCGTCAAACACGAAAAAGGCAGTCAAAAAGATACCCTTGATAAAATCAAAAAGCAGGGTTTTGAACGTCTCCGGGTCGATGGGGAATTCAAACTCCTTGAAGAAGTGGGAGATCTCGACAAGAACAAGCGGCATGATATCGATATTGTTATCGATCGGTTGATCATCAAGAAAGACCTTCGAAGCCGGGTAAGCGAAGACATTGATTTGGCCCTTGATTGGGGTCATGGTGAATTAATTATCTTCACGGACAAGGGCGAGAAGATGCTCTCGAGCAACCATACCTGCCCCGAATGCGGGTTTTCGGTGCCGAAGTTGGAGCCGCGCTTATTTTCGTTTAACGCCCCGCTCGGTTATTGCCCGACGTGCAAAGGTCTGGGCATCTCACGAACGGTTGCTGTCGATCTTTTGGTGCCCGATCCGAGCAAAACGATCAACGAAGGGGCGATTCGTTACTATAAAAATACCGTAGGCACGGCCAATCTCGAATGGCAAGAATTCTGCGTTTTAATGGATTCTTATCACATTCCTTACGACGTTCCTTGGAAGGATTTGAGCGATTATCAACGTCAAATTTTGCTTTATGGCTCCGACAAAGACATCAATCACGTTTTGACGTCCAGCAGTGGCAACCAGACCCATAAATGGGGTCGAATTGAAGGCGTGAAGACGATGATCGAACGTCGCTATAGCGAAACCACGAGTAAATGGATGATGCCCTATTACGAGTCTTTCATGCGCGACGATATTTGCGAAGCTTGCCATGGGGCTCGCTTGAATGAAGCGGCTTTATCGGTCCAAGTCAACGGGCTCAACATTTACCAGGCGACCCAGCTCACCATCGACAAGCTTTTGTTATGGCTTGATGACACGCGGAGCAAACTGAGCGCGAATGAACTCCAAATTGCGGACTTACTCCTTAAAGAGATTCATAACCGGGCTCAATTCCTTGTTGATGTGGGGCTTGATTATCTCACGCTCGACCGTTTGGCGATGACCCTCTCTGGCGGCGAGGCCCAACGGATTCGCTTGGCGACCCAAATCGGCTCCCGTCTTTCGGGCGTCCTCTATGTTTTGGACGAGCCTTCGATTGGCTTACACCAACGCGACAATGCCAAATTGATCAAAACGCTCAAAGAGATGCGCGACCTTGGCAACACCCTCATCGTCGTAGAACATGATGAAGAAACGATGCGAAGCGCTGATTTCTTGGTCGATATCGGGCCAGGGGCTGGCGTTCATGGAGGCCAAGTGGTGGCAACCGGAAGCGTCGAAGATATCGAAGCGGCGCCCGCCTCAATCACCGGCGATTATCTCTCGGGACGAAAATACATCCCAGTGCCTTTGAAGCGTCATAAAGGCAATGGCAAAAAAATCGTCATCAAAGGGGCGAAATGCCATAATCTTAAAAACATTACTGCCACCTTCCCTTTAGGCGCGATGACCGTCGTGACAGGTGTTTCGGGCTCGGGCAAATCGTCATTAATCAACGAAACTCTTTATAAAGCTATTCAGAAGAAACTCACAGGCGAGGAGACTTTTCCCGGTGCCTATGATTCGATCACGGGCCTAGAACATATCGATAAAGTGGTCAATGTGACCCAAGAGCCGATTGGTCGTACTCCGCGGAGTAACCCTGCGACTTACACGAAAGTCTTTGATGACATCCGTGATTTGTTCGCGCAAACTCCCGAAGCCAAAGAAAAAGGCTTCGACAAAGGCCGCTTCTCATTTAACGTGCCGGGAGGACGCTGCGAGAAATGCCAAGGCGCTGGCGTGGTCTATGTCCCGATGAATTTCTTGCCCGACGTCTATGTCAAATGCGACGAATGCGATGGCATGCGTTATAACCAAGAAACCCTTTCTTGCTACTACAAAGGCAAAAATATCTACGATGTCCTTGAGATGCGGGTTGAAGAAGCGATGCATTTCTTCGAGAATCGCCACGAAATCTACCGCAAAATCAAGACGCTTTATGATGTGGGCTTAGGTTACATTAAACTCGGTCAGGCCGCGACGACGCTTTCGGGCGGCGAGGCTCAACGGGTGAAATTGGCCTACGAACTTCAACGGCGTCCGACGGGCAAAACCATCTATATCCTTGATGAGCCGACGACGGGTCTTCATAGCGACGACGTCAAACGATTGATCAAAGTTTTGCAGAGTCTTGTCGAACATGGCGACACCGTGATCGTCATCGAACACAACCTCGATATGATCAAAGTAGCCGATAACATCATGGATATTGGTCCGGAAGGGGGATACCGCGGTGGCAAAGTCGTCGCCAGCGGCACGCCGGAAGAGATTGCTCAAGTCAAAGAAAGCTACACGGGGCAATATTTAGCCAAAGTTCTCCAAGAGGCAGCGGACAAGAACCAGAGGGAATAGTAAGATAGGTTTATGAATATTGCACTTTTAATCATCGGACTTCTCTTAGCCCTTGGCGGGGTTGGCTATTTCATCTATTTCCTTCGTGGCATCGTCAAAGATCCGTTAAAGGTCGTCCTCGAGAAGAAAGAAGTGGTCGTTTATTTTTCTTTGGTCCTCTTTATCGCCGTCGGTTTTACCCTCTTAATGCTCTCCTTGTTTCTTTTCCATCCCGCTTGGGCTTCGATAACGAGTTATAGCGAACATCTTTTTGCCGGTGTCAGCATTCATTATCCCTATCAAATCGCCTTCGCTTTGATCGGAATCTTCTTTTTTGCTTTGACGAATGCCCTTTTATGGAGCAGCTTCGTTCTTCATTATTGGAAGAACAAACTCAAAGATCCCTTCAAAAAACTCTTCTCTTATCTTTTGTGGGGTGACATTCCCTTCGCCTTCTTGTTCTTCTTAATGTGGACGGAAGGCCTTGCTCCTTATCTTACCTATCCGCTCATCAACGGTTTTTCGATGACCGGAACGGGTTGGCTTTGGACCACCTCGGCCGATATCGGAGGCTATAAGCCGCTCCATATCGCTTTCTATGGAATCTTGATTCTCTTTGGCGTCTGCGTGGCGTATTGGGTTTGCGATCATAAGTTCTATCAGGAATTCCATAAGCATGGCATTTTGGATAGCTTGGTCATCATCGCCTTCCCCTCTGGCGTTATCGGCGCGCGAATTTGGTACGTGGTGGGCAACTATTCTCGGGAATTCGCTCCGCAGGTGGCTGCTGGCGATGTCGGTTCGATGTTCCGTATCTGGGATGGAGGACTGACGATTCTTGGTGGCGCTTTCGCGGGGGCTTTAGCGGGGCTTTTGTTCTTGCATTTCCGCCGCAAATACGTCAATTTGCGTTGGGCAATGGATGTTTGCCTCCCGAGCGTTCTTCTTGCTCAAGCGGTGGGACGTTGGGGCAACTTCTTCAATAGCGAGGTCTATGGCTTCACCGTCAATTACCAAAATGGTTGGAGTTGGCTCCCGAATTGGCTCTTGCTTCAAATGAACACCAACAATGGTGGCGGTTATTTGGATGCGGGGATGATTCACGTTCCGCTCTTCCTCGTCGAAAGCCTTCTCAGTATCGCGGGATACTTCTTGCTCGTTTATGGTGTGGGCAAAGGCTTAAAAAAGTACATCGTCCCTGGCGATTTGGCGGGTGGCTATTTCTTATGGTACGGCATCGTCCGCATCATCATGGAGCCGATGCGCGATAGCGCCTTCAATATGGGCACCGACAACGCTTGGAGCATTTGCAACTCGATCGTCTATATCGTTTTGGGCTTAGGAAGCATCACTTTCCTTCACCTTCATGATTATCTCCAAGCGAAAGGCCGTTCGCCTTTGCCCTTCTTTTTGTCCTTCTTCTTTGCGCTCGGCGGTCTCTTCTTCCCCTTCATGATGTCCTTAACCGCATCCAGCGGTAGTGGAACTTCGGTTCATTTCATCGAGGGCTATCAAGGTTTTGCCCTGCTTTTCTCAGGTAAAGCTCCTGCTCTTCTCGTCGCCTTCATCTTCGCTTGTTTAAGCGTCTTAGGCTATGGGATTTCCTTGTTCCTTTATTATGTGAAAAAAGAGCGTCTTCTCTTCCCGGTCCTTTATGGGGCGATGGGATTATCGGCTTTGGCCGCTCTGATGTTCCTTTTAGGAAAAAGCTGGACTGCTCTTCCTTCGAGCATCGAAGGCGTGAGCGTCAATTATTCGCTCTCCTATGGTTTTGTCTTGCTTTCGCTATCCCTGCTTTTGGCCTTAGCGATGGCTCTCAGCGTCATTTGGGTTGAAAAAGAAAAGAAAAAGATGGCGGAAATTGCCTTAGCGAATGGCGAAACGAATTCCGCCAAAGGAATGTGAAAAGGTTTCGCTAGCCTCTTACCCGCGTTATCATTAAGTATCATCTGTTATTGAGGTGCGTCCTATGAAAGAATATCCCGTAATCATTATTGGTGCCGGCCCCGCCGGACTCAGCTGTGCTCTCTACCTCAAAAGGGCAGGGGTTTTGCCGTTGGTTTTAGAAAAAAGTGCCCCGGGCGGAAAGCTATTGACGATCGCGGAAATCGCTAATTATCCAGGTTTTGCCCCGACGAATGGTTTTACTTTGGCCCAAGCGTTACTTTCAAGCGCCGAAGCTCAAGGCGTGCAAATTACCGCGGGCGAAGTGGTGAGCGTCGCTCACGTCGAGTCGATGTTCCAAGTGGCCACCCGGGAAGAGACGCTTCTCACTCCGGTCTTGGTCGTTGCTTCGGGACTAGCCAATGTTCCCTCGATTCCTGGCGAAAAAGATCATATCAATAAAGGGGTTAGTTATTGTGCGACTTGCGATGGCCCCCTTTATCGGAAGAAAGATGTGGCGCTTTTCGGTTCGGGCGAAAAAGCTTTTGAAGAAGCCTCTTATCTCGCGGGACTCGTCCATCATCTTTATTTCTTGAGTCCGAATGCCCTGAACGAGACCTCCCCTTTAGCGGAAGAGCTTTTCTCGCTTCCGAATGTCGAGAAGATCGTCGATGTGAAAATCACGCAAGTCCTCGGCGAAGGCCATGTGGAAAAAATCGTTTATGAAGCCCAGGGCGAGCCGCATGAGCTCGCGGTTTCCGCCCTTTTCCCTTTGGCGGGAGAAAAAAGTGCTTCAGCCTTCCTTTCAAGCCTCAATGTGACGCTTGATCATGGCTTTGTTATCACGGATGAGAAGATGATGTCTTCCTGCGCTGGGCTATTTGCCATCGGCGATATCGTAAAGAAAAATCTTCGCCAAGTTGTCACCGCTTGTAGCGATGGTGCCGTCGCTTCGCAAAGCATTCTCGCTTATCGGCGGAGTTTAGGGTTAAAATAAGAGCATGGAAAAGATGAAGATGGTGCTCGTGAGCGGCGTCGCCGGCGCGGGCAAAACAACCTTCGCTTCCGCTTGCGAAGAAAAAGGCTATCACGTCATCGAAGAACTTCCGATCTCGATGATCCCCTCGCTTTTGGGTGTCTTCAAGGCCAATCCTGCGGAGTATGCCAAAAACGCCCTCTTCGTCAATATCGTCAAACTTGAGGATGCCGCCGCTTTATTGCGGGCGGATTCTGCTTTTGATACGACCGTCCTCGGTCTCGATTGCACCCGCGACGTTCTTCTAACCCGTTTCCGCTTAACCCGCCATATTCATCCGCTTCAACCCAAAGGCTATACCCTTGAAGAAGCCCTTGAGATGGATGAGAAGGCGATGAAGCAGGTTCAACCGATTCTTGATGTCTATATCGACACCACAGGCTTAACCGAGAAGGATCTCCGCAAAAAAGCCGCGGCGATTCTTGGCGATAAGCAAAGCCGTCTCAACGTGATTTTCTCTTCGTTTGGTTATAAATATGGTCTTCCGCGCGATGCGGAAATCGTCATTGACGCTCGGGTCTTGACCAATCCTTATTGGGTCAAAGAACTTTCGCGCTTAACGGGTTTGGATAAGCCGGTCGTCGACTATATCCGTCAAGATCCGAAAACCGCTTTAATGCTCGATAAACTCTATGGCATCCTCGATCCTTATTTTGAGAGCGCGATCGAAGAAGGCCGTTCTTATGTCACCGTCGATGTCGGTTGTAGCGGTGGGCAGCATCGTTCGGTCTTTGTCGCCGAAGAGCTTTTCGCCCACTATAAGAGCCAATACACCTGCACGGTTTATCACCGTGAAATCAACCGTTACGTCGAGGACGAAAAAGACTGATGGATAAAAAGCCGATTTCCTTTGCTCAATTAGCGAAAGAAGAAGCCTCAAAAGCCCCCTGGAGCGATGAGGGGAAAAGAGCCTTGCTTTCAGCGTTCATCCGCCTCAACGGTTTTTTGTGTCTTAATGAGGGGCAAGAAGGCCTCGAAGTGGCCAGCGAATCCGCCTCCATCGCCAAAAGCGTCTATCAATATCTTCACGAACTTTATGGGGTCGAACCCCATTTCGCCTATACCCGAAGCGCCGGGTTTTTGAAGCGAGTCGTCTATCACGTTCTCGTTTCCAAAGACGCTGGCGACATTTTGAACGATCTTCAAGTCGATTTCTTCGCCCCGAGTTTTCCCAAGTCCCTTTTGGCGAGTTCTGAGAGCGTCGCCGCTTATCTTTGCGGGGCTTTCCTCGCTGGCGGTTCGGTCAATGATCCGAGTTCCAGCAATTACCATTTGGAGATCGCCGTCGGGGATGAGACCTATGCTAAGGCGCTCCAAAAAGAATGGAATAAAGCAGCCAATCACCAATTCAATAGCAAGATTGTTCTCCGGAGAAAACAATATGTTGTTTATCTTAAACGGAGTGACGAAATCTCGGATTTCTTGATTCTCATCGGCGCGAAAGAAGCTTGCCTTCAATTCGAAAATATCCGAGTTGACCGCGACTTCGCCAATGTCGATAACCGCTTGCGCAATATCGACACGGCCAACTATGGCAAAACTCTGAAAGCGGCCGAACGACAGGTTGAGGAAATCCATTACTTCGAGAAAACGCTCGGGTGGGACCGAATCGACAACCCCAAATTAAAAGCCTTGATGCTTCTCCGACTCGAGCATAGCGACGCGACATTGGAGGAACTTCGAAGCTATCTCTCCGAAGAACTGAATACCACCATCAGCAAAAGTAACGTGAATCACCTCTTCCGTTACCTCGATGAAGAATATCGAAAGGCCCTTGCCCATGAACGAAAAAAATAGAAATAACCTTGACGTCTTAGCTCAGCTAGGAAAGCGCGTCTCTTATTTAAGGAAAGAACGCCACCTTTCTCAATTGGCGCTCGCCCTTGAAAGCGGCTTGAGCAAAAGTTACATTTCCGATCTTGAGCGCGGCGAGCGAAATCCGACCGTAAAAGTCCTCGATCGGCTCGCCCAAGGACTCGGGGTAACCCTCGAAGAACTTTTTCGAGGTGTGGTGTCCTTGGAGCAGTTGCTCTAAAGAGCAATGCAGTATGTCGGTAAAAGAATGCTTAAATGTTTCCCTTTTCACGATTCGTTTGTATAATCATAGATGCGGTTTATTAAAGGAGGACATCACAGAATGTCAATTAAACTAGCCATTAACGGATTCGGACGCATTGGACGTCTTGCTTTCCGCAGAGCCTACGACGTAGGCGGATTCGAAGTCGTCGCCATCAACGATTTGGTCGACGCGGATACCTTAGCCTATCTTTTAAAGTATGATACCACCCACAGAGGCTGGCACCAGGATGAAATTGGCAGCGAAGTCGTCAAAGACGAAGCTGGCAACATCACGGTCAATAACCTCATCTGGAAGGGCAAGAAGATTCCGGTTCTCGGACAAAAAGATCCGAAGAACTTAAAGTGGGGCGATTTCAAGGTTGATCTCGTCTTGGAATGCACTGGCCGCTTCAAGGGCGTTGCTGATGCCAAAGTCCACATTGATAATGGTGCCAAAGGCGTCATCATCTCTGCTCCATCGGATAAAGAAACCCCGACTTTCGTCTATGGCGTGAACACCGATAAGCTCACCGCTGACATGAAGGTCATCTCGGGCGCTTCTTGCACCACGAACTGCTTAGCTCCGGTCATGAAGGTTCTCGAAGAGAAGTATGGCGTGAAGGGTGGTTTTATGACCACGGTCCACGCTTATACCAACGATCAGACGACGCTTGACCTTGCGAAGGGCAACCTCCGTCGTGGCCGCGCCGCTGCCGCCAACATCGTTCCGACGACCACTGGCGCTGCAAAGGCCATCAACCTCGTCATCCCGTCACTGAAAGGCCGCTTACAAGGCGGTGCGATCCGTGTCCCGGTCATCGATGGTTCCTTGGTTGACCTCAGCTTAGTCCTCAAGAAGCCGGCGACTGATGCCGCCGAAGTCAATGCTGCGATGAAAGCCGCCAGCGTTGGCGATCTCAAGAATGTCCTTGGCTACACCGAAGACGAAATCGTCTCCAGCGATATCCTTGGCCGCAGCGAAGGTTCGATCTTCGATGCCACTCAGACCATGATCTACAGCGATCCGGAAGGACAGCAGTATGTCAAGGTCGTCAGCTGGTACGATAACGAATACAGCTTCACCTGCCAGTACATCCGTCTTGCCGCCGCTTATGGCAAGGTCCTTGGCTGCAAATAATTCCTTAATCCTTTAATAAGAAGAGAGCCTCTTCACAATTGTGGAGGGACTCTTTTTTGTTTTGATGGAAGGTTTAATCTTGCGGTTGCTTTTAGGACGTGTAAACTAAGATTGCGGTTATTTGGGAGCCGCTTTATCATGAAAAAACAACATTTTATTCTTCTTTCGACTTCTTTATTAGCTCTCGCTTCTTGCGGCGGGACCGGTGCTTTATTACCTTCAGGTGGCACTTCAATCGACCAAGCGGAAGGCATCAAACATCTTTCGACGGCGGTCTCTTCCGTTGGCAGCGATGGCGCTTTCGGCGTCAAACTCAACAACTTTGCTTTAAACGCCACGGCCGATGTCAATATTCCGTCTGTTTCTATGACGACCGATATGCCGACTATGACCATGACGAGCGTCCAGGCTTCTTTCGACGCGAGCGATGTCACTTTCTCAGCGATGGCTCAAGGCTTAAAGAGCACTGATGTCTCCGCCGTTAAAGCTGCGGTGGACTTTGGCGGCAGCTTCAAGGCTTCGGTCGCGATGGGCATGAGTGGCGTGACCACTTCGAGCGCGATTGACTATTCGGGATTATCTCTCGGAGCTTACGTTTCGGAAGGCAATGCTTATCTCAATTTATCGAATGGGAAAGTCGTTGATCTTCTGAATACTGTTATTAACCTTTCTTCGAGCCGGTCTGGATACGGATCCGGATACGGAGCGGACGTTTCCTATGGAACTTCGACAAAGCTTACGGCGGGCAAATATGTTTCTAAAGGCGTTCTGACGCAAAGCATGCTCCCGCTTTTAAGCGATAGCGTCGAAGCACAAATCACTTCGGCGATGAGCAATGTGTCCGCTTATCTCACGGCCTACAAAGACTACTTCAAGACTTATAGTTATAGCAATGGCAATTACGCGATTGACTTCAGCTTAACCAACGATAGTCTCAAGGCTTTATTGACTCAGACTCTTTCGAGTCTTGCGGCTTCTTCTTCGATCCAGAGCGATATGAATTCCGCCTTTACGACCTACATCGGTCTCATCAGCAACTTTTTGAAGATCAATGCTTGCCAGGAAGTCTTGGTCTATAACGATAAAGGCCCGGTCTCCTTAGCCTACAATGTTGACATTGCGGTCAACACCACCTTTGGCGATATCGTTTCGCCGATGATGTCGAGCGCTTCTTCGACCTTTACCGCCGAACAATTAGCCGCGGTGGAGAAAGTGACCTACAAGTCATCCTATAATTTCTCGTTCTTAAGTGGTGCCGACGTCAAGGTCACTCTTCCGACGGACTTAAGCACTTATACGGAACCCACTTCTTCGCCCGCTACCGCTGAGATCTGAGCTTTCGATTCGTTTTGCTCTCTAAGGCCTTTCTGAAAGGAAAGGTCTTTTTTTCGCCCCGAGAAAAGAAAGCTTTTTCTTCCCCAAAGCCCTCGGGCGGGAGCGGCGCTTATTTGGTCAATCGGTAATTGTTTCCATATCTATATGGAAGCGACTTTAAACGTGCTATCATTAACACCGCAAGGAGCAAATAAAAACATGCTAACTGTCAAAGACCTGTCGAAAGAACAACTCGAAGGCAAACGCGTCTACGTTCGCGTTGACTTCAACGTCCCCCAGAAGGATGGCGTCATCCGGGACACGAACCGCATTAAGGCGGCTTTGCCGACCATCAATGAATTAACGAGCAAAGGCGCTCGCGTCATTTTGATGAGCCACTTAGGCAAGATCAATTGGAAAGAACCCGATGCCGCGAAGATCGAAGAAATGAAGAAAGAAAATGATATGGCCCCCGTCGCGAAAGCTCTCCAAGAGCTCGTCCCTGGCACCAAAGTTCATTTCTGCCCGGCGACTCATGGTGAAGTCCTCACCGCTGCCGTCAAGGCGCTCAAGAATGGTGAAATCCTCTTAGTCCAGAATACCCGCTATGAGAAGGGTGAAGAGAAGAATAATCCGGATTTAGCCAAAGAATGGGCCGCTTTAGCCGATGTCTTCGTCATGGATGCGTTTGGCAGTGCCCACCGTGCCCATGCTTCGACCGTTGGTGTTCCGACCGTCTTGAAGGCGGAAGGCAAACCGGTTGCCGAAGGCTATTTGATGATTAAAGAAGTCGATAACCTCACCAAGTGCGTCCGCCCGAGCGAAAAGGATCGTCCTTATGTCGCGATTCTCGGTGGCTTCAAGGTTTCCGATAAGATCAAGGTCATTGAGACCTTGCTCAAGAAGTGCGATAAACTCCTCATTGGCGGCGCCATGGCTTACACCTTCAAGAAGGCTTTAGGCATGGAAGTTGGCAATTCGCCGGTTGAAAATGATCAACTCGATTATGCCAAGCGTTGCTTCGAAGAAGCCAAAGGCCGGATTGTTCTCCCGGTTGATTCCGTGATTACGGATAGCTTTGATCCGAAGCCGGATCGCGTCATCAAGACCGTCGAGGGCAATATCCCCGAAGGATTCCAAGGCGTTGATATCGGTCCGAAGACCCGCGAGCTCTACAAAGCGGAAATCCGCAAAGCAAAACTCGTCTTCTGGAATGGCCCGATGGGCGTGTTTGAACAGCCGGAGTTCCAAGAGGGAACCAAAGCGATTTGCGAAGCGATTCGTGAAATCAAGGGCAAAGCCTTCACCGTTTGCGGTGGTGGCGATAGTGCCTCGGCCGTCAAGCAGTTCGGTTACAAGGCTGATTTCTCCCACGTGTCCACCGGTGGTGGCGCTTCGCTCGAAATGATTGAGAACGATGGCCATTTGCCTGGCGTCGATGTCTTGATGTAAGGGCAAAGCGATGCGCAAAAAATTACTTCTTGGCAACTGGAAGATGAATAAGACCCCCGCTGAAGCGAAGGCTTTTGCCTTAGCCGCTGGCGCGATGGTCGACTTTGCGACGAGCCACAATATCGATGTCGGCGTGGCTCCAACGTTCGTCTGCCTTGAAACCGTCAAAGAAAACATCAACCCGAAGTGCATTGTCGCTGCTCAAAACGTTAACGAGCACGACCATGGCGCTTATACGGGCGAAGTCTCGATTCCGATGTTACAGGCCCTGGGGATCTCTTGGGTGATCTTGGGCCACAGTGAGCGTCGCGCCTATAATGGCGAGACTTCGGAAGCTTGCAATGCCAAAATCAAAGCCCTCTTAGCCGCGGGGATGACCCCGGTGTATTGCTGTGGCGAAAGCTTGGACACCTTCACGAAAGGCGAAACCAAGAAATTCGTCGCTGAGCAAATTCGGACGGGTTTAAAAGACTTGAAGCCCGAAGATGCGGCAAAAGTCGTGATCGCCTATGAACCGATTTGGGCGATTGGCACGGGCAAGAGTGCCTCGAAAGAGATTGCGGAAGACACGATCGGATTCATCCGGCGCACCCTCCGTGAGAATTTCGGCAATGTCGCGCTCGATATGCGGATTCTTTATGGCGGCAGCGTCAAGCCAGAGAATGTCGCCGAATATATGTCCGCTGAGGACATCGACGGCGCCCTCGTCGGCGGTGCTTCGCTCGAACCCGCTTCCTTCCAAGGCCTAATTGACGGGATGCTCAAATAATTCCGCCTTGTTCGTTCTTTATCTTATGGAGGTTATCTTATGGACAATTCCGCAGTTTTCTCAGAAGACCATAAAAGAGTTAATACCAAATTCTTAGGCGTGGTGTTCCTCTATATGTTCCTCGGCTTAGCCATCACCGCCTTAACCGCGTTTCTTTACGCCTTGACGCTGGCGAAGCTTTATCCTGATCCGAACACTTTGTCCCAGCTTTCTGAGCAAGGACAAAATGTTCTCTTCGTCTCCGTCATTGTGGCGATGATCATCGCGATTATCGATTCCATCGCGATGCCCTTCATTTCCAGAAAAAGTGGGATGGCACCGTGGTTTGGCTACATTCTCTATGCCCTTTGCATCGGCGTGGCCTTATCGGTGGTGCTCTTGGCGGGCGTTTCTTACGCCCTCATCGGTGAAGCCTTTGGCATCACCTCCCTCATCTTCTTGGTGATGGCAGCAATCGGGGCATTCTCGAAAGCCAATTTGACGCCGCTCGCCTTCGTGGGCTTAGCCCTTTTGCTCGGAATCATGATGGTTTCGAC
Source organism: Bacillota bacterium (assembly GCA_036822315.1). Taxonomy (GTDB): domain Bacteria; phylum Bacillota_I; class Bacilli_A; order RFN20; family CAG-826; genus UBA4951. Next base: position 13,722 of record DAISHV010000041.1, read on the forward strand.
TTTCTGGTTGATCTTCATGGCGTTCAATGGTTGGGGTGGCTATTATCTCTACTATTACGCCGTCTCGGTCGGAATCGTTGTGGTGATGATGCTTTTCATTGCTTACGACGTGAACCGGATGGTGGCGATTGCCGATCAAGGCATCACGACCAACAATGTCGCGCTCTATTGTGCCTTCTCGCTTTATGGGGATTTCATCTCGCTCTTCTTACGGATCTTGATGATTCTCATGTCGGCGAGACGGAACTAACGGGCAAATAATGTCGACTAACCCAGCGGGAACGCTGGGTTTTCTTTTGCCCGTCTTTTCTTTCTTTCTCGAATAAAGTTTTGGAAAAACTCGTGCTACAATACTCTTAAAGGCGAGGAAATAACCATGGCAAAGTTCTTAGAATGCGAATGCGGGACGATTGTCGGAATCATCCAAGAAGGAAGTTGCACGCCCGAGTGCTGCGGCAAAGAAATGCAAGAGCTCGTAAGCCACACTTCCTCGGAAGAAGGCAACGAGAAACACGTCCCTTTGGTTCATGAAGAAGAGGGCAAAGTCTATGTCCAGGTCGGAGCAACGCTCCATCCGATGGACGAAAAGCACTATATTGACTGGATCTATCTTTTAACGGATAAAGGGGCCCAGCGAAAGATCCTTCATCCCGGACAAAAACCCGAAGTCGTCTTTCTCATTGGCGAAGATGAAGTGGTGCTCGATGTCGAAGCCCATTGTACCAAACATGGCCTTTGGCAGGCGAATTTGGACTAGAAAGAGAAAAGAAACGAGACGCTCCCGAAGAAAAACGGGCAGCGCCTTTTCTTTATGTACGCGCGTATAGGCGCACATCGGGAAGGCGCGTAAAGAGGAAAAATAAATAAAGAGTGCACTTTTTCATTCGATGGAATCGAGAAAAAATACGAAATCTGCGCAAAGGTGTTGACACCCTTTGAGAAATGGCTAGAATATTCCTCGCTGCACTTGAGAGGTTTATCTCCAAAGCGGAGCGGTACGACAGGCAAAACAACGATTCGGAACGTTTGAAAAAAAGTTCAAAAAGTTGTTGACACTGAAAAGTGGTAAGCCTATAGTATCAAAGCGCGCAAATTTGGGTAGAACCCAGCTTGCTGAAAAGCAAGAATCTGCGCGGACTGATCTTTGAAAACTAAACAGATGTACAAACATACACTTAACGTCGATTCTTTTTGAGAATCAACAATAACCAGATAATTTATTTGAACTAGATCTAACTTTTTGAGAGTT
>DAISHV010000042.1:0-14376 GCA_036822315.1 Bacillota bacterium
CATTGTCGACGACGAAGCGACGGTTCGAGAACGGCTGCTCGGTTTTTTGAACAAAAAGACGGATGTTTTCAAAGTGATTGGAACCTACGAGAATGGCTACGATGCGATGATTGGCGGTATTCCGCTCGAACCCGACCTCATCATCACGGACATTAAGATGCCTTTTATCACCGGGCTTGAACTCATTAAGCAGGCGAAGCAAGAACTGCCCCTTGTTCAAGCCATCATCGTTTCTGGCTATGATGATTTTGATTACGCCAAACAAGCGATAGACCTCGGAGTCGTGGGCTATATTTCTAAGCCCGTAACTTTCGATGAGATTTCTGATGCGCTCGAAAAGGCAAAAACCGAACTGGATAAAAAGTACTCCATTGATAAAAACATCAAGGATTTGCAAGAGAAAAACGAATCGGTGCTCAAAATGGTGCAAAGCGACGATCTCAATAAGCTCGTCACGCTGAAGAGCATTCCTGATAATTTCCGGCAAAAACTCGAAGCCGATGGCATCCAGATCAACGTGCCTTATTTACTCTTTGCTATTTTTGATTCGGATCAGGAAGAAGAGGAAGTTTCTTTCGAAGACAGCGAGCTTGTTAACTTCTATTTGGATCAATATATCGGCGAAGAATTTTCTTCGTATTCTTTCTCAATCTTCGAAAGCGGGGGTTCGAAGTCTTTACTCTTGGCCTCGAAGAATCCGTTTGGCAAAGAAGAACTTCAGGCCCGATTTGCTAGGGTTATTACCAAAATCAAGAAGACCTGCGAGGTTTCGTTATCCGTCGGCATTTCCGATTTTGGTGAAACCGAAGAAATCTCTTCCTATCGAAAGCTTTATCGCCACGCGAAGTGGACGCTTGAATATCGAACTGTGGTCGGCACCAATGTCGCCCTCTTCTATAGCGACCTCGAAACTTCAAAAACTAATTCGGTCGGCAAGATCGATGAGAATGAGTTTAAGGCGGTTTCCTACGCCATCCTTTATGGCAAAAGAGACGATGCCGTCGAAGCGGTCGACAAGATGATCGATACGATCACGACCATCGAATACAAGGATTCTTATTTCCTTATCGTGAACAATCTTTTGGATTCGATTCTTAAGAGTTGTGTCGCGATTGATCAACTCTACGCAACGTATTTGCCTCACGTGGGAATTGTTAACGAAGTTTTCTCCGCTAAGACTTCCGATAGCGCTAAGTCTTCTCTCGAGCGGCTGATTGATCGGGTTATTGAGATCAACATCGCGCAAAGAACATCGGGGGTCGATGACGCTTATGCTCATATTTGCCATTACATCGAAACGAATTATCAAAAGAGTACCCTCTCTTTGGACGATGTCGCCGATGAACTCGGCTATTCGGTCTCCTACATCTCTGCGATTTTGAAGCGCCACGACACCTCCTTCACGAAATATCTGACTCAAGTCCGGATGGAGCAAGCCAAAATCCTTTTAGCCGATCCCGGAAGCAAACTGGTCGCGATCGCTAACCAAATTGGTTATGACGATCCATACTACTTTTCACACTGCTTTAAAAAGTATTTTGGGGTTTCACCCGTGGAGTACCGCAAATCGTGATGAAGAGCGTCAGCACAAAAAAGAAGTTGATCATTCCGACCCTTTTTTCGTTTTTGGTGATGGTGGTGACGATGATTCTGTCTGCGTTTTTTCTTTTTTCTTCAAGCGTTACGACGATCACCAACGATCAAACCTTGGTTGCCTCTCAGCAGGTCCTAACCAATTACGAGAGCTATTTCGATTCTGTCATCACGGTCTCCAATAACGTTCTTGGCACCTACTCCAACATCAAAGGCTCCGATATCGAAAGCGGGATGGGAAGCTATTTCAACACGGTCGAAACCTTCAAACCCGAAATCCTCCGCATGTCGATTTATAAAGCTTCGACAGGGGCCTTTCTTTCAGGGGACACTTTGTCCTCAAAAAATAATGTCGATAAAAATGAGACCTGGTTTTCCAATGCCACAACCAACACCTTGATCAACATCTTCTCTCCGGTTTCCACGGCGTATCCGAACGTTCAATACACCTTCACTTTGTCCAAATATCTTCCTTATGATAAAGATTCTGATCTCGATGCCGTTTTGAAGATTGATTACGATTTTTCTAAAATCGTCGACACCATCTCGCCTGCTACGCTTGGCGAAGGCGGTCGTTTTATCATTTATACTAAGGATTATCAAACGATCTACACCTCGAACAGTAAATCGTCTGTTTTGACGACGGAGGAAAAAGCTCTGGTTCAAAAATTAGTTATTGGGTCGACCAGCGTGAATTTCGATGGCCATCGTTTTTATCTCTACGCGGCGACGATCACGAATACATCCTGGCGGGTTGCGATTTTTACCAACCAAGACGCTTTGGCCCTCGCTATCAGTCGTTTTACTTGGATTATTGGCCTGGTCGGACTCGTCCTTGTGGTGGTTTTCGTCAGCATTCTTTTATTGGTGGCGGACAGCATCACCAAGCCGATCAAACGGCTCCAAAACGAAATGGCCGAAATCGAGTCCCTTAACTATCAGACTTCGCTTCAACCTGAGATTCAAGGAAGCGCCGAGGTGGTGGAATTAAACCACTCCTTCAACCAAATGATGGGTCGTATCACCGAACTCACTTCAGCGATTGTCTCGGAAAAGGAAGAGCAGCGCAAATCCGAATTAAAAGCCCTGCAAAACCAAATTAATCCGCATTTCTTGTATAACACGCTTGATAGCATTATTGCCATGATCGATAAAGGTGAGAATGCTCGAGCGGAAGATATGATCGTCGCCTTATCGAAGTTTTTCCGCATCTCAATTTCGAAGGGACGAAATATCATTCCTTTGCCCAACGAAATCGAGCACGCGCGCAATTATCTCTTAATTCAAAAGATGCGTTTTGGCGATTCTTTCTCATTCACGATTAACGTCGCGCCAGGCCTGGAAAAGTATTATGTGGTCAAACTCATTTTGCAGCCCTTGGTCGAGAACTCCATCGGGCATGGCCTCAAGGAAGACGAAGAGGGGCATATCGCGATTCGAGCTTATGAAGATGGCGATTTCATCAAGTTCGAGATTCAGGACAATGGTTTTGGCATGACGCCGACTAAAGTGGACGAACTGGTAAAGTCGTTTAATGATGACACGGTTTATCAAGGGGTCGGCTTAAAGAACGTTTATCAAAGAATCCGGATTTATTATGGTGATAAAGCAGATGTTTTGATCCATTCGGAAGAGGATGTTGGTACAACGATTACCATTGTCATTCCGAAGGAGGGAGCCCTCCGACATGAAGAATAATCTTTGCAAAACCCTCGTCCTTTTGTCCGCCTTGGCCTTGTGTGCTTGTCAAAAGCCGGTCAGCTTGGCCCAGATTTTCATTTATGACTCCACGGACACCTTTATTGGTTCGCTCAAAGGGAATCTCCTCAAAAATCTCGATGGTTATATCGCCTATAACGTGAATTCGGCCGAACGAAAGCAAACGACGCAGAATGAACAAACGATAAGCGCGCTGGAAGATTCGCGAACCAAGATTCTCGTTATGAATACGGTCGATCGTCTCTCCTCGAGCGCCTTGATTGAAAAAGCGGAGAAGACCGATGTGCCCATCATTTTCTTTAACCGTGAGCCTTTGCCGACCGATTTCGCCAGCGATTGGGCAAGTAAGAATTGCTATTACGTCGGAAGTGATCCCTCGGTTGAAGGAAAACTTCAAGCGCGGATTGCCGATCAGATTTTTGGCGGGAAAGACGCTTTCAGCTCCAGCATTTACGATAAGAACAACGATGGCTGGATTCAGGTGGCGATTCTTAAAGGTGAACAAGGCCACCAAGATACCGAACAGCGAAGCCGCTATTGCGTCTCCGAATTGTCCAAGACGTTGGGGTATAACGTCCAGATTGTTTCAACCGCGTATTGCAATTGGGAACGCTCGGTCGCTCGGGAAATGATGAAAACTTTTTATAATTCTTCTATCGAGCTTCTTTTTGCCAATAACGACGATATGGCTCTGGGGGCCATCGATTATCTCCAGACCCTTTCCACTTCGACCCCCAGCGCTCCCTTCAGCCAACAATTCTTTCCGATCATTGGCGTTGATGACACCGCGGCGGGTCAAGCGGCAGTGGAAGCGGGAACCTTATCGGGCACGGTTCTTAATAACGCCGAGCGCCAAGCCAGCGTAATCTTTGATCTCATGAAGCACGTTCTAGATGGAAAAGAAATCCCTCACTACGATGCCAGTCAAGTTGTTCCGAATGGTAATTTTTACCACGTTCTTGGCGAAATAATCCGCAAGGCGTCGTGACCTTGTTCTACAAAGTAGAACGGCAGGCTTTCGTAAATTGAGCGAATGCTTTTTTCGTAAGATGAAAAGTGAGGAAAAATCGAATAAAAGGGCTTACAAGTAGAGAATTTTATTAAAAGTGAGTGCTTTTGTCCATTCCGCTCGAAAGCGCTTTCAAGTAAAGTTATGGGGCATTCGGGGGATTAGTACTTGCTTGACAGTCCCCCCAAATTGCATGGAATAAAGGAGGAAATCATGAATAAAAAACTTATTCCACTCTTAGCTGTTGGCATGCTTCTTGCAAGCTGCGGCGGCACAACGACATCCAGCACGGGCACTTCAAGTGCTGCTGGCTCTAGCACGACGACCTCGAAGAACGCCGCGAAACCGGTCACCTTCTTCAACCGTCAGCCTTCGAACCCGACCACGGGCGAGATCGATATGACCACGATGAACTTCAACGACAAGACCCTCTATGTTGGGTTTGATGCTGCCGGTGGCGGTGCCATTCAAGGCAAATTGATCACCGACTACCTTGCGACGAAGAACAAAGCCGAAATCGATCGCAATGGTGATGGCTATGTTGGCTATGTCCTCTGCATTGGCGACTCCGCCCACAACGACTCGATCGCCCGTACCACCGGCATTCGTAAGGCCCTTGGCACTTGGAAGACCAGCGCTGCGGTTGGCGATGTCCAGGAAGGCACCGTCACCGTCAAAGATGGCACTCTCAAAGTGAAAGAGCTCGCTTCAAAACAAATGGTCAGCACTGCTGGCGCCACTTGGGATGCTGCGACTGCGGCCGATGCCTTCGGTGGCTGGGTCTCGCAATATACCACCGCGATTGATGTTGTCGTTTCCAACAACGATGGCATGGCGATGGGCTGCCTTGGTGTTGCCACTTATCCGGCTGGCGTTCCTGCCTTCGGATATGATGCTAACGCCGATGCTGTTCAATCCGTTATCAACGGCAAGAAAGCTACCACTGCTGGTGCTTATCTCACCGGAACCGTCTCGCAGAACGCTGGAGCCCAGGCCTTCATGACCTTACAGACTCTCCGCAATGCTCTTGATGGCGCGACTGGCGATAAGATCCACACTCTTGGTGTCACCGAAGCGGATGCTCAGGGCAACAAGATGACTGCTGAATCCGTTTGGGAATCCAGCACCAAAGCCCTCAAGGCTCTCAACGTCCCGGTCACCGGCGACAATGCTGATTCTTATCTCGGCATCATCATGGATAAAGGCATCAAACAGTATGCTTCGACCGTGGCGACCAAGAAGGTTCTTCTCACCCTTTACAACTCAGCTGATAACTTCCTCTCCGGAACTTATAAGCCGTATTTGAAGGCTTATGCGACCCTTCTCAACATCAACCTCACCATTGTTGAAGGCGATGGCCAGAACGAACAAGCTTGCTTGGATAAGTTCACCAACCTCGACAACTATGATGCTTACGCGATCAACCTCGTTCGCACGAACGATGGCCCGAGCTACACCGACCTTCTTAAGGCCTAATATCTCGTAACCGTGCCACTATGGGGCCCCAACCCGGCCCCCTGGTGGCTTCTTGTGTTTTTAGGAGGGGGAGGAAAATGAGCGACACCGTACTTAAATTAGAGAACTTATCAAAATCCTTTGGCAGCAACCGCGTCCTTTCGGGAATTACCCTGGAAGTCTCTCGCGGGACCGTTTTGGGTCTTATGGGCGAAAACGGTGCTGGTAAGTCCACCATGATGAAGTGCCTTTTCGGTATTTATTCTCGAGATGAAGGATCGATTTACCTTGATGGGAAATTGGTTTCATTCTCTGGACCTAAAGAAGCGCTTGAACATGGTGTAGCCATGGTTCACCAAGAATTGAACCAATGCATTGATCGTACTGTTGCCGATAATATGTTCCTTGGTCGTTACCCGATGAAATACGGGATGATCGACGAAGGAAAAATGAAGTTGGAATGCAATAAACTTTTCCGTTCGCTGGATATGAACGTGAACCCTTCGACCATTATGCGAACCATGTCAGTCTCGCAGCGACAAATGGTCGAAATCGCTAAGGCTGTTTCTTATAACGCTAAGGTCATCGTTCTCGATGAACCGACTTCTTCGCTTTCCGAACGCGAAGTTAAAAAACTCTTCGGCATTATTAGGACATTACGCGGCAAAGGAGTTTCCTTTGTCTTTATTTCGCATAAGATGGATGAAATCTTCCAGATTTGTGACGATGTCGCGGTCTTGCGTGATGGTCACATGATTTTCCAGAAGCATGTCAAAGACACGAACATGAAAGAAATCGTGGCCGCCATGGTCGGACGTTCTCTCGATCAACGTTTCCCGCCGTTAACCAACAACCCGGGCGACGTTATTCTTGAGGTCAATAACCTTTCGACCAAATACGAGCCATTCCTTAAGGATATCTCCTTCAGCGTCCGCAAGGGTGAAATTTTCGGCATTTACGGACTCGTCGGTGCCGGACGAAGCGAACTCTTGGAATCGATTTTCGGTTTACGGAAATTGAGTTCCGGTGAAATCACCTATGCCGGCAAACGCGTAGCCTTCAAATCTTCCGCCGAGGCGATGGATTATAACTTCGCTTTGGTCACCGAAGAGCGGCGTAAAAACGGCATTTTCGCCGTTGAGACGTTGACTTTTAATACGACGATCGCCAATCTTTCGAAATATAAACGCTTTGGCTATCTTGATTCGAAGAAGATGGAAGATGCGGCCAATAAGGAAATCGCTTTGATGCACACCAAGTGCATGAACGCGAGTGATAAGATTGGTTCCCTTTCTGGCGGAAACCAGCAAAAGGTCGTCCTCGGCAAATGGATGGAGCGGAATCCTGATGTGTTCCTCCTCGATGAGCCGACTCGCGGCATTGACGTTCTCGCGAAGTACCAGATTTACGAGTTGATTAATAAAATGGCGACCGCCGGTAAAACCATTCTCGTCGTTTCTTCGGAAATGCCGGAGATTCTTGGTATCACCAACCGCATTGCCGTTTTGTCGAACCACCGTTTGGCTGGTATCGTTGAGACGAAGAAGACCAATCAAGAGGAGCTCTTGACGCTTTGCGCCAAGTGCTTATAAAGGAGGGCCAATCATATGGCACAAGAAGTCATCAATAAAGAAGCCGTGGCAAAGAAAGAACGCGCACCTCTTCTTTCGAACAAAGCCATCGAAGAAGGCATTAAAAAAGCCGATGAATTGCGCAGTGATGGGGTCGATAAGATCGAAGAACTCACTAGCGAAATTATCGATATCAAAAAGAATCGCGAAATCGATGATGCGACTCGCTTGAAGCTCATCACCGAAGACAAAGCCGCTATCGTCAAAGCCAAAGAGGTTCGGAAGAATAATGCTCCTGAACTCCGGAAAGTTATTTCTGAAACCGCAGTCTTGATTCGCCAAGGTGCGAAAACTTCCATGGCGGAAGCCAAGAGCGAATATCGTACGCGAACCGTCGATCAAAACGCCGAATACAAAGCCGGCTTGGCTCAAATGAATGCCAAGCACAAAGAAAATCTGGCTGCCATTCAGTCCTCGGATCAAGAAAAAGAAGCCAAGGATCAGGCTTTACGGGATGAGAATTTCGCTCATCAGTCTCAAAAGAGCGATTTCATCCGTGTTCATGCCGAAAGAACGCAAAAGAATAAAGACGAATACAACGACGTTTACCTCGAGAAATATAACGCCCTGAATTCTCTTCGTGGCAATCGGAATACCATCTCTGAAACAATGGAATACCGCGCCAGAGAATACGGCTATAAGTTCTCTTGGTCGCAGTTCCTCATGAAGAACGCCCTTTACCTCGTCATTCTTGCTTTGTATCTCTATTGCATTATCTACGCGCCGATCGGAGGCTATGGCAATCTCTTCACCTCGCGTAACATTCTGACGATTCTTGCTCAATCTTCCACTCGTATGTTCTTCGCTCTCGGCGTTGCCGGATTAATCTTGCTCGCAGGCACCGACCTTTCCATTGGTCGTCTCGCCGGCATGGGCATGACCTTAACGGCAGTCTTACTCCACCGGGGCGATAACGTCATCGTCTTCTTCCCCACCCAAAGCAATCCAGCAGGATGGGGCGTGTGGAATTTCGATAGCTGGAATCCGGCTGGTCGTGTCTTCCTTGCCATTTTGCTCTCCGTATTGTTCTGCACACTCTTCTCTGCGGTCGCAGGCTTCTTCACCGCTCGCTTCAAGATGCACCCCTTCATTACGACTTTGTCCACCCAGCTCATCGTTTATGGCTTCTTCATGTATGCCACTAACGGTGTCAACTCGGGCTCCATCGATCCGGGCATCAAAACCGCTGTCGCTGGTAACTGGGGCGATTTCTCGAAGTTGACCCTTTATGCCCTCATCGCGATCTTCATTGTTTGGTTCATCTGGAATAAGACTCGCTTTGGCAAGAACATGTACGCGGTTGGCGGCAACGCCGAAGCGGCCTCTGTCTCGGGCATCTCGGTCTTCTGGGTCACCCTTGGCGTGTTCATTATGGCCGGCGTTCTCTATGGCTTTGGTGCCTTCTTCGAAGCTACGCGTCTTGGCTTAGGCTCTGCCCAGTCCGGCTATGGTTACGAACTTGATGCTATTGCGGCTTGTGTTGTCGGTGGTATCTCCTTCAATGGTGGCATCGGCAAGATCTCGGGCGCGGTCATCGGTGTCATCATCTTCACTGGTCTCACCTATTGCTTGAACTTCATCGGTTGGGATACCAACGTCCAGTTCATCATCAAAGGTGTCATCATCATGGTCGCCGTTGCGCTTGATTCGCTCAAGTACATCAAGAAGAAGTGATTCTTCCTTTCTGAAAAAACAAACCCTGCCTTCATCAGCAGGGTTTTCTTTTGCCCAAGAGTCGTCATCGAAAAAGCCCCAGCCTGAGGCCGGAGCTTGTTGAGCGAAGAATGTCTTAGGAGTGGAACGGTTTTCTCCGATCGAGATTTTCAATGTTCTCAATCGCGACAAAGAAATCGTTATAACCAGCATCGTGATTCAGAGAAATCATATTGTAGCCAAAGCCAAAGAGAAAATAACCTTTGCCATCGATGCGCGGGTCGCGGGTGGGATCCACGGTCTTTTTCTTGCTGCCAAAACTGAGCAGCGAATTGAACTTGCTCGAAAGCGATTTGTTGGCTTCCCTCTCTTCGACGTCTTTGTTGATGGAACGGGCACCCTTAGCGGATTTAATCGCGAACGCGCCATCGCTTCCACCGGCGAGAATCAGATCACACTCACCATTAAAGAGGTCTTCTGGATCGATGAGTCCACGGTATTTTTTATCTTGTTCGCGGATTTGTTGATCGAAAGCCGCACTGACGGGATCGAGGGCATCCTCGATGCCTAATAAGCCGATAGAAGGAGCCATGCGATCAAGGATATTGAGAAGGTAATCGCGGCCATAAGACAAAGAGCCAGCGAGATTTTCTAAGCTCCGTTCATTTACACCTCCGGCATCAATAAGAAGGCTTTCGCGATCGCTCTTCTTACTATGGAAAAGGAGACCATAGCAAGGGGTGATGTTTTTCGGGAGGATTTCTTGGGCCTTTTTTAACAAAAGAGCCTTGTTCGAAAAAGATAGAAGCCCCGCGGTTTGGCTTTGGGCCAATTCGGTTAAGGCGACTTCGCAAGTGCTTTTGCCTTCAGGAACCGCGATGCAAGTCAAATTAGGAATATCGGAAATCACATTGAAGTCCTGTTTGCGTCCAACGACCTTCAAAGAAAACAAGGCATTGTGGTGGAGATAAACTTTGAAGGCCAATAAAAGGGAAGACTTGTAAACCAGATCGCTGTCCAAGTCGACGATGATCGTTTTCATGGACTCATTTTAAATGATGTAGATTTCGTAATCACTAAAAGGTTTTAAGTGTGTAGAATATTAATAAAGATGGAAGAGAATAATCTAACGACATATGAGAAAGCGGTTTTGCGCGATAAAGAAGCCCGCCAGCGGTTGCGTGACGAAAAGACTTTGGGCCGCAAATTGCGTTTTTCGTACAACCCGAAACTAACTCCTCTCTTCTATCCGGGCAATAAAGCTCTCATTGTTGATATCCATGGCGGGGGCTTTTGTTTCAAAAGTGTTCTTGATAATGATGTCTATTGCGATTACATTTCTAAGCGATTTGATGTGGCGGTGCTTAACGCCGATTTCACTCTGTCCTATGAGGCACCTTATCCCCAGCAAATTGTCGATATCTCTGCAGAACTCGTCTCTTTGCTCGAAAAAGAGAACACGTTGGTTGGCCTCCCGCTTTATTTTGTAGGTCATTCTTCCGGCGCGACCTTAGCGGCGGCCTGCGCCATTCGCCTTCATCGTGACATGGCCATTTCTGGCTGCCTTTTGAATTACCCTTTCTTGGATTTGGCCATGGATCAAAGCCAACGTCCAACGCTTCCGGATACTTTTCCCGATTTTCTTTTGAATGATTGGATCAAGATGTACTGCCCTTATAAAGAACTTCTTACCCGAGGCGATGTTTCACCACTTTCGCTATCGAGCGAATCGATTATTGGTTTTCCCCCGAGCGTGATTACGGTGACAAAACGGGATCGTCTTCAAGAGGACGGCCGTCGTTTTTCCAAACTCTTAGAAGAGGCGAGAATTCCAAACCTTTTACTAGAAGTTGATGAACGGCATGGCTTTATCGAAAGGCATATGTGTCATTTCTACGATCTTCCAGATGATCCCGAAGTCATTCAAGCCAAAAAGACGACGGATGAATCCTTGGATTGGCTTTTAAAAAATCCGATCAATTCGTTTTAAGACTTATGCTTGAGGCGTTGATAAAGGACCTGGGCGATGGTCAAAGGTACGCCAGCGAGAAGAATGACCCAAAGTTGCCACCCCTCTCCGCCGAAATCCATGCCAACTTCGACATAAGCGGCACTGACAAAAGTCCAAATGAAACAAAGTTGAATGGGCAAACTCCAATCGCGTTTCCCCCATTTGTGGTTAATCCACGAAAGAAATAAGAAGCTGATGGGGACGGCCCAGATGAGCGGCATCCAAAAAGGCCAAGTCGTTTTGAATAAGATGCAGCCAACTACCGCGCAGGTAGCAACGGTCCAAATAAAGGTAACCCCCAAAACGGTGATGATGCTTTTGTTGATTCGCTCAGCGGCTGGATCGTTCTTGCCATGGTCTTGTAACGAGATATCGCTTTCGATGTGAGTAAGATAGTCCAAAGTGACGCCATAAAAGTCGGCCAACTCTTGCAAGGTATTCAAATCGGGCAAAGCTTCACCATGCTCCCATTTCGAGATGGATTTATCGGAGTAAGCGAACTTTTCCGCTAATTGGCCTTGGGTGAGACCGCGGGCTTTGCGGAGTTTGGTTAAGTTGTGGCTTACAATCGGGGAAAGATCTTTCATATCTTACTAGGGATAATAGGCTAAAAGAGGCTTAGATGCAAACCCCTCATTTTCATTTGGAAATAGCGGAAAGAATGCCTACAATAGAGCCGCTTTATGATGAATGTTTGTTATTGTGGAAATTCTGGAGTCTTCCCTGGCCTGCTCCTTTCTTTGCTTTCGCTTCGAGAACAAACGAGCGAAGTTCTAGCGGTTTATTTGGTTAGTGGCGACTTCACATCTCTTGACGAGCGTTTCGTTCCGCTAGGAGAGAAAGAACGGCTCTTTTTAGAAAAGACTTTGCAAGAAAAGAATCCAGATAGCCGTGTTGTCCTCCTTGATGATTCCGCTCTTTTCTTAAAAGAGTTTCTCCACTCTCCCAACCTGAAGACTCCCTATACCCCTTATTCGATGCTTCGAATGGTCTTCGATCTCGAGAGCCGGCTTCCGGATCGCCTTCTTTATCTTGATACCGATACCATTTTCCTCAAAGATCCGTCACTTCTCTATGCCTTTGATTTAGGCCAGTGTGATCGCGGTATGGTTCGCGATGCAGTTTTATCCGGACTCCTCGATGAACGCTATTGCAATTCTGGCGTTATCCTTTTGGACTTAAAAAAGATACGAGCTAATGGCCTTCTTCAAGCAGGACGGGCTCTTTTGAACGAGAAGCACTATACGATGCCTGATCAAGAGGCGTTGAATCATATTCAAAGTGAAGGCGTTCTCCTGCTCCCTCGTTGTTTTAATGAGCAGCGGGAGATTCGTCCTGATACGGTGATCCGTCATTACTGCCAACAGGTTCGGCGCTTTCCGCTGATTTATGTTGAAAAAGCCAAGCCTTGGGAAGGCGAACGGTTCCAAAAAGCGTATCCCAAAGACGTTTATCCTGCGCTTTTTTCTCTTTTTGAGAAGAAGAAACGGGAGTTTCTGAAGCTTCGGTGAAACAAAAAAACGCCCCGTTGCGGGCGTTTTGTCGAAATACAAACTTCGAATGAGACTAGGAATTAGCGATTGCTTTGATCGTTAACGTCATCAGTGAAGATCGGTTCGCTCTTGGCAAGCTTGTCGAGAAGCATCCCGTAGTTATCGTTCATCGCCTCGGGGTTCCGAACGCTTTCTTCCTTACGATTGTTTTTATTGAAGAACATATGATTTTTCCCTCCTTAATGGAATTCATCGAGACCATTGACTTCTGATCTCGTGAATCAATATACCCAAAGAAAAAAGATCATCAAGGGCAATTTTCATGTAAACGTTTTCAGTAAGCACTTACAGAAAGCGCATACACAAAAAACATTCGATTAAAGCTAATAAAAAAAGATTTCAAAATGAGAACGCTTACATTGATTCTTGAGTAGAAAATAATAAAATTTGCCTTTTTTTCGTTCTTCGGAATATGCCATTTGGCAAGAAAAATCAAAAAAATCGAGAAAAGTTATTAAAAAAGGCTAAAAAACATCGTTTAAATCGATATGAAACTTCAAAAAAGCGCCTTGATCTTGTCTTTTCCCCATTTTTTGAAAAGTGCTATGCTCTAACCATGAAACTGTTTGCTTTCGACATTGATGGGACCTTGATCGATGACCGCTTTGAGAATGGCTATTTTGTGGTTTATCCCGAAATCATCGATGCTTTAAATACATTATTGGATCGTGGGGATGCCGTTTTATTTGCTTCAGGGCGTTCTTTAAAAGGATTGGCTCAGTTTTCGCGAAAGCTCCTTCATCAAGACCGTCTTTTCTATTCCGCTTCCAATGGCACTTGCCTCTATGATCACGAAGGCCAGCTTCTTTATCACTCCTATATTCCTTATTCTGTATTCCTTAAGATGTGCGAACTCTATTCGGGGCACCCCGATTGGACGTATATGTGTTACACCACTAACGATATTGTGGGCTATCGGGGGAGTCCGAACTTTGCTCCTGAAGAGGCGCGTTTTAATGAAATGGGTTGCGAAGATTTCACCAATCGGGTCTTCCCTGAGGGAACGATGCTTCAAAAAGCTTCAATGACGACCGGGAGCATCGACGCCCATACTCTATCTTTGTTTCCGGAACTGGCTGCTTACCGCTCCTACGCGACTTCGTCCTTTTTCTTCGAAATCATGGCCAATGATGTTTCGAAAGCCCACACCGTTGAGCTCTTGAGGCAACAATTATCCATCGCCCAAGATGATGTCTATGCCTTTGGCGACGGGGATAACGATATCTCGATGCTGGAGGCTTATCATGGGAGCGCCCCCATCAACGCTAGCGAAGGGGCAAAGAAAGCCGCTCGTTTTATTTGTCCAAGTGCCAGCGAGCGGGGCGTGGTCTTCGCTCTCAAGGAGCAGTGGAAAATTCTTTAAGACGGGAGATAACGAAGACAAAAGAATGGGCCTTTTTCTGAAATAGGGGTCTTTTGCAGGGATAATTGGAGCCGGCTACTTACCCAAACCGATTCGATAGGTGTTTTTACCTTTTTAGAGTAGAATAGTCGCAGGAGGTACATTAAAAAACTTTAATATATGTACAGTGAGGAAACAAAATCCTCAAGCTTAGCCAAGTTCTTATCAATCTATGACTATGTCTTTGTGGATACGTGTTCCTTGATGGAAGATTCCTTCCCGGTGTTTATGGATAACCTTACGGCATCCCATGAGTATTGGAAAGACGGATTGCATGTCATTGTCTTAGGCGAATGCGTTGAAGAACTCAAAAAGCATGCTGCGAGCAAAGATAACCAAGAAGCCCGCAT
>DAISHV010000043.1:0-14326 GCA_036822315.1 Bacillota bacterium
CGTCGCATTACCTTTCGTTTGTCGTGTCGTATCTCTTTATGTGCTACCCCCGTTATAAAGATGAGGATGACGGGCCAGACTAATAGGCAAAAACTTAAGAGCGGGAAAGAAACTGAAAATTAGGGAGAAAAGATTTTAACGAAACAAGTGTGTAGTCTTGTATAATCTAGAAGAAGCCTATAAGGCTTTGGTCTCGTTTTGTTAAGTGATTTGCCCTTTTCGCCTTTTATTTTATGCAAGCAATAAACAGCAAAAAATCGGATAGGCATCTTCTGATGTTTATTCTTTTTGTGGCCGTCATTGGAATTAATTGCTTTTTCGTTGAAGGCCATCCGTTCTTTAATGCCGACAGCACGGGGACCATGTCGGGCTGGGAATATCTCTTTTCTTTTTTGTGCGTGTTGCCAATAAACGTTACGTTTTTGATTTTAGCCTTCCGGCATTTTCCCATTAAAAATAACTGGTATCTTTTCATTCCGCTCGTTTTTCTTTTCTTTTCAAATGTTTTGGCCACCTCATTCTTTCCTGGAATCTACGATACCGGAGATCTGGTTTATATGCCGACAACTTCTGAAATCGCTCGCTCATGGATTAATGGTTTTGTCATTGTGACGTCGGTTTATGATGTTTTGGTTATCGCCCCTCAGGTTGTTTGGGGCGAGGAATGTTTTGACTTATTCTTTGTGGGCATCACCATCAATGCTTTGGTTGCGGTTTTTTACTCCTATGTCGTTGAACGAGATCTCTACCTCGAGATTATCCGAAGCGGATCCCCCCTTGGGGCTTATGTCGTTCCTCAAAGTTTTTTAAGCCACCGGAATCTTTATGCCCTTTTGATGCTTTACGGGATGCTGGCTCAGGCTTATCTTCAGTGCAAACGGCCGGCGTGGTGGCGCTGGGCGATTATGCTCTTCCTTTTTGCTAATCAATTTTTTGTTCTTTCGAAAACCTGTTTGCTCCTTTGCGTTCTCTTTTTGGGCTTGTTTTCCATTTATCGAATCGCGGCGACCTTCAAAGGCCATAAGATTCGAAATTGGATCGAGATCGGCATTTTCTCTGCCGTGGTTATCACCGCCGTTTGCCTTTATTTCTTTGGGAAATCTTCTCTGTTCTTACCTTTTAAAAATATTTTTAAAACCATCTTTTCGGCCTTTGAGGACTCTATTGCGACCCGTGTTTATAACTGGAGTGATATTCTTCGAAAGATTTTTGGAAATTCGCACACGATCGTGTTTGGCTTTGGCGTCACCACTTCCACCAACGCTCTTTTGGCAACGATCTATTCGGAGGTTCCGCTAGCCTTCACGCCGATTGATAACAGCGTCATTGCCATTTGGTGCCAATGGGGGCTCAACGGCGTTGTGCTTTATGGCGCCTCTCTCGTTTATCTTTTGTATTTGGTTGTTCGCTTGCTCAAAAAGAAAGACGCCACAGCAGTTGTTTCGCTTTTGATGCTCCTCGTCGTTTTGGGACACGGTCTTACCGAAGATACGAACTATTTCGGCTTTGGAAGTACGAATGTTGCCGTTTTATTCATGGTAGTCGTTCCTTTGGTGAGCAAAAGCTATCGTCCTCTTTATGAAAAAAACGAAACGCAGTGGATTTCAGGCTATTCCTCCCAGTCGATATCGTCTAGAAACCCTCTTCAGTCCCCGCTTGATTACGCTCGGTTGGCCTTATTCATTCTCACCCCGATCATTGCTTTCTTCATGGGCGCTTCCGCCTTGCTCAAGGCCGAACTTCCCGCTCGCCTCGCTTTCCCCTATGGCAACGTGGCTTCTGAAATTGGCCTGGCTTTCATGCTCTTTTTCTTGCCCATCGTTTGTGGGTCGCTATCCGTTCTACGAAAGCGGAGATGCTGGATCCGCTATTCCGTTTTGTTAGCTCTTTGCCTTCCGAGCGTATTGGTTTTGCTTCTAGCCGCTTGGACTTCTCGTGAAGTTATCATGGTTTCTGTCGCAATTGCCCTTCTTGGGATGGCCTTCATTTTGACTTATTTCTTTCGTGTTTCCGTCTCGTTATCCAATTATGGCTATCATTTCTTACCCTCTTTGGTTTATCTGGCTATTGTTCTCGTGGTAAATTTGGGCTTGTTTTACGGAGCACCCACCATCATGTCTCGTTATTTTTGTTTGATTTTTTTGGTCTTCGATGTGGTGGTTTGGCTCGCTTTGCGGTTTCTCCCTCGTAATAACTGTTTCTCCCTTTTGTGGGATTGCTGTGACTATTGCGAAGAGAAATTTGCCTTTTTCCGGATTATGATAAAGTGCAAAAGAAATCGGAAAGACTTAGCGAAGGCAACCTTGAAATGAAGTCTGCAAGATTGGGGAAAAACAATTACGGGAGTTCTGCTTATGTTTTTTTCGTTCTCGCTTTGGTCTCTGACTTTCTTCTCGCATTGACCTTCGGAGTAACTGCGGTGCTTTTCTTTGTCAGCCCTCGGCCCTCTTTAACTATTTGGGTTGTCTTTTCGATTTTGTTTTTTGTCTCTTGTTTTACTTTTTCTTTGCTTGCCGTTTTACAGCCTTTTGAGAAGAAAAAGGCGCTTCCGATGCTTACGCTAGGATCCTTTGTTTGTTTGTTTACGGAAGTCGGCGTTTCTGCCTTCACTTTTTGTCTTGTTAAAACGGTAAATTTGGAACTTTCCTTTTTGTGGATTGAATTAGCCGCCGCCTTCTTTGTCTTTTTCTTGCCTCTCGCCTTTGCTGCGTTAGCGAAGAAAGGAGGGGATTATGACTCCAACGCCATCTAAGTTTGCCAAAGTGATCAATAGTCTTTTCACATGGATCTTTGTCCTCTACTTTATTTCCGTTTTGCTTCCGAATATCGTTCATCCGGCCTTTTTGAATACCTTTCTTTCGACACCTTTGATGTCGAAGGTTGTCCAGTTTAAGGGCGTCCCTTTTGTTCTTTATTTCGTTTTAGTGGTTATCGCGAATAAGAAAATGCCTCATTGGCAATCGATTGTTTGTTTTTCGCTTTTGGGAATTTACACCTTGATTGTGATGTTTTTGGCTCCCAGGGATCAAACTTTTTATTACGTTTCTGACACTGGCGCGGTAACCCCCCACGAAATCGTGGTTACCTTATCTGATCAATTTTCATTGTATGGGTCTTATCTTTTCGGAATTATCTATGCTTTTTGTCTTTTTTATCTCGCACCCATTACGGGCGACCATGGCAAAACGAAAACCATCGTTATTTGGTTTTTGATTCTTATCGCTCTTTTTTCCTGTCTTTATAGTTACGTTTCGGAACTCGATAAATATAAAATTTTTCTCTCGGGCGAGGCGAAAAACAAATGGGTTTTGGACATTCGCTCCCTTTACGCGAATAAAAACCGTTTTGGTTCCATTCTTTTTGCTGGTTTTTGCGCCTCGTTCCTTGTTTCGATTTCCGCGCACAAATGGCTGCGACCGATTGGCGTTTTCTTGGCCTTCTATTTCACGTTGTCTTGTTATTTGATTCGTTGCGATGATGCATTCCTTTCTTGTGGAGTCGGGTGGATTGTGTTTGTCATCGTCCTCCTCGCGGTGAACCGCAAGGAACATTGGCTTCTTTGCACAATTTTTCTCTCTCTTTTCCTTGGGCTGGCAGGCTTTTCTATTTGTGCGGTGTCTCTCCCATCTATCTATACGAAATTCTCTTTTTTCCAAAAAGTTCACGATTTCCTAGGACAAATCAATGGAGCGTCAGGACGATTCGGAATTTGGATTAATTATTTGTCTCATCTTTCGAACCTTGAGTATTTGTTTGGCATGGGGAAAATAGGGTATTTCATAAATAACGTCGTTTCAGGAAACGAAGTCGAAGAATTGTCGCTTCACAACGGCGCCTTGGATTTCTTCAATGTTGGGGGGATCGTCTTTGTTATTTATTTGGTTTGGCTTTTGGCAAAATCCTTGAAGATTGTGAGTGGAACCGCTAAGGATTATCCATTGATTTTTGCGGCCTTGCTTGCAATTTATTGCGCGTTTTTGATCTATGGATTTGCCGAGACTTTCACGCCATTCACCGCTCGCTTTATCAATACCGCTGCGATATCCTATCTTCTTAGTGCGTGGGCCAACGCCCTTCCGCACAAGACTCAGCCCTGTGGCATTTGATCACTATGGAAAACGACAAAAAGGATTTAGCCGAAAAAGGTGAGAAGAAAAACATCCGGGTAGGGGTGATTCTTGCCTATGCCCGTTTTGTCATTCTTTTGGTGGTGGGGATTCTTTATCCGCCTTATTTGCTCGAGAAGGTTTCTTCGATCAACAACGGTCTTTACCAGTTTGCCGGTTCGTTAATTCAATATACCTTGCTCCTTTCTTTTGGCATCGAGAATTCCTATATTCGCTTCGCGACTGTTTATGAGAAAAAAGAAGGCGAAGAATGCCTGAGGAAAATCAATGGTTTTTATCTGATCTGCTATGCCGTTATCGCTCTCGTTCAGCTGATTGTGGGGCTTACGCTTGCCGGTCTTTATGGTTATGGGGTTGTCTCCAGTGGGAACGACGCCGGAACCAACGCGACACTGGGATGGCTTATTCTCATTATTTCTTTAATGACATCGATCGATTTCTTTCTTAGCCTTTTCTCAACCTATGCGTTCTATAAAAGCCGTTTTATTTGGGAGCAATCGGTTTATTTGGCGATTCATTTGGTGACAATTGGCCTTTGCACGCTTTCTCTTTATTTGGGGAAGGGCATTCTTATGGTGGCCTTAATCACCGCCATCGTTCAGTTGGCTTTCGACGGCGTCCGTTTTTGGTATGATTGGCATCATTTAGAGATGCGCTTCGCCAAACCAAATAAGACCGATTTTAAAGCGCTGCTTAAAGAGGTGCTCACCTTCACGGCTTTTCTCTTCATGGTGATTGTCGTGAATCAGATTAATGCCAATCTTGGCAAGACGGTTTTGGGCCAAATCGGTGCCTATACTTTGGTTACGGTTTATGGCTATGGGCTTCAGTTCTATGCTTATGAGAGCCAGATTTCCACGACGATCGGCAGCAACTTCGGTCCCCGGGTCAATCGTTTTGCCGTTGAAGGGAAGAGCCAAGAAATTGCCGATCTTTTCATTAAGATTTCGGAGATTCAATTGATTATTCTCTTCTTGATGGTCGGTGGCTTTGCTGCCTGCGGCCGGGATTTTGTTTTTGCGTGGTTGGGCGGGAAGGATAACGGATTGAGTGACGATAACCTGAACGAAATCTTTTATTTGACGCTGGCCTTATTGGCTCTTTGGGTCATTCCGATGGCGGAGTCTTTGGGGATCGAAGTTCAAAAATCGTTTAATAAGCACAAGTTCTTGGCGGTGACGAATTTGATCCTTTCGCTTATCAGCATAGGCGTGACGATTCTTTGCGTGGCTTATCTTCCGGGCGACGAAAAAGTGTATGGCCCTTTCATCGGAACGGCAGTGGTCGTTGTCTTAGGAATGATTTTGATCACCAACATTTATTATCTAAAAGAATTTCATCTTCCCATTCTTCGGTTTTTTAAACATTTCGTTATCATCGGCGCGACGGCTCTTCTCGGTTGGGCGGTGGTTTACGTTGCCTTCCGTTTCGGAATCTATTTGCCCACGACGCTGAATAAGTGGATTGTCGTTTTGGTTAAAGGGGTTCTCTTTGTTGCCATCTATGTTCCGCTCATTTTCGCGATCTATCATAAGCAAATTCTTTCTTTCGTCCACGCCCACAAATCAGACAAAAAGGAGGCTGCGCAATGACGAACGTTGTTTTCGTTTCGAATGGCGTCAACACGCATGTCTTGCCCCTTTTTCAGGCATTTCTTAAACATCCCGATATTGTTTTTACCTTCTTGGCTTGTGACGAAGAGCAAGCCTATTCCGCAAAACGGGTTTCGCTCACGCCCGAAGAGGAAAAGCATCTCGTCTTCTATCATCGGGATCCTCAAAAGGGCCAGTCTCTTATCGAAGGCGCGGATTTTCTCATTTTAGGCATGGCGGATCCTGCTTTGCTCAAAAAGGCGGCCAAAGAAGGGAAAATCATTTTCCATTATTCTGAACACTTCTCCAAGAACAAAAAACTGATGGCCTTACGGTATTTGCACAATCATTTTCTTTTCCGAACGATTAGCAATAATCGTGGCTATCTTTTGGCTGCTTCGGCCTTTGCGGGCCAAGATTTCGCTAAAGCTCATCTCTATCGGGGTCGCAATTTGTTCTGGGGCTATTTTCCGAAAGGCAACTGCGGAGTTGATCTTTCTTCAAAAACGTATTCTTTAGGCTCGCCTTTGAAGGTTTTGTATTCTGGCCGCCTTTTAGACTGGAAACATCCCGAAATGGCTCTGAGGGCCGCCGAAACGCTTTTTGAGGCCAAAATCCCTTTCGAGGTCACAATCATCGGCGAAGGTGAGATGATGGAAACGCTAAAATCTTCATTAAAAGACAAGCCTTATTCAAACTCGGTTTCTCTTTTGGGATATCAAGATAATGCTAAAGCGCTGAAGGCAATGGCGGACGCTAACGTTTTTCTCTTTCCGAGCGATCGGGGGGAGGGCTGGGGTGCTGTCCTTAATGAAGCTATGTCTTCCCAATGTGCAGTGTTAGCTTCCGGCAAAGCGGGCTCGACGGGCTTTTTGGTCAATGATGGAGAAAACGGCTTTACCTTTAGCGATGATGACGAATTTCAGGATAAATTGCTTCGACTTGCCCAAGAAGAGGGCTTGGCCAATCGCCTTGGGTTGGCGGCAAAAGCCACGATCGAAAAAACCTGGAACGCAACCATCGCCGTTAACAATCTTCTTTCGGTCTATGCCTGCTTAAGCCAAAAACAAAAAATTCCTGACACCCTGATTGAACAAGGGCCGGGGACGTTTATTCGTTAAACTACATGGCTTCGTCTTTTCGGAACAAAGCCGGAATCGTTTTGAAGATGATGGCGATGTCCTCACCGATCCCGAGTTTTTCAAAGTATTTCATTTCGAGTTTGGCTCTTTCGCCAGATTCATAAGTGACCTTATTCCGACCATGGACTTGCCAATAGCCGGTCAAACCTGGGCGAACGCTTAAGATAATTTTTTGCTGTTCGAGGTCGTAATAGGTTTTGAGCTCTTCTTCGGTAATGGCTCTCGGTCCCACAATCGACATCGATCCTCCGATGATATTCAGCAACTGAGGCAACTCATCCAGCGAGGTTTTGCGGAGGAAATTGCCAAAAGGAACAACCCGAGGATCGTTTTCGACTTTACGTTCTTTTGTCCATTCGGCCATCTGGGTTTCGTTGAAGTAGCGTTCGGGGTGGTCGTTGGCATCCTGGTACATCGTTCGGAATTTGAGGACCTTGATGATTTTGCCGTTGCGTCCCATACGCGGATCCTTATAAAGAATTGGACCGCGACTCATCAAAACGACGGAAAGCGCAATCAATATGAGCAAAGGAAGCAAAATGATAAAAGCGATAAAAGCAGTTAAGAAATCAAATGATCTTTTAATGAAGCGGTAGACGGGTGTGATTTTCTTGGCTGTCATGGGTTAGAGATACCGCTTAAGCGGTCAGTGGTTTAATATACTCCCTTTTTGGGCGTTTATGAATTAGTTTCCGTTAGGGCTTGATGTCTTTGTGAAACACCCTAGTAAAAAGACGATAACAAAATACAAAGAGACCGAAACAATGAGCTTTATAAAGTCTTCGGCACCAGCGAACAAACCAAGTTTTTGCCCCGAAATGATGCGAAGAGGACCAACCTAGAATCTTGCTCGTTCTCCATTGGGGAAAGTTTTGGTCGAGGAAAAGCCGACTGTTTTTGATGATCACGGATCTTTTTTCTTGATGGGATAAGCACATCCGAGTCGTGAAACCGATTCCGTAGCGCAAGAACACCAGCGCATCCAAGAAGCCATTTTGGACTGCTTCAGGGCGATGAAGAAGATAAAAAGATCTCAAAGCCAATAAAGAGTTTTGCACATCGCTGTTCGAAGAGCGGAGCTCCTCTTTCGTCCGCATGGCGGAGCGGGTATTGGTGGCAACGACATAATCATAGAGAGGTTCATTAATCGAATGGATGCTTTGGCAGTGCGCCAAATATTCCATGACGAAGACCAAGTCTTCAAATTTACGGCCATCTGGGAAACGGACATCATCCCCGATTAACGAGCGTTTGAAAAGCTTATTCCAGGTTGCGGTGTGGATATAAACAAGCCCGGGATTCGAAAAAATATCCTGAAGATCAATGGGGTTGTGAATCTGATCTTCGGAAATTAGTCGCCCCGTTTTGTCTTCGATTCGAGAGAAGCCGCATTGGATGAGGTCGGCTTTTGGGGCTGCTTCAACAAGTTTTGTTAAATAATCGGGTTTCGGTCGGTCATCAATGTCGAGGAAGATGTCATAATCCGATTGCTCAAGAGAAGAATCCAGCCAGTAATTTTTGGATGGTCCGACCGGTATTAATGCGCAATCGTGAAATGAACAACGGATTTCTGGATGGCTTTTTATGGCGTTCAAAAGGATTTCTTGGGTTCCATCATTGCTGGTCCCATAGGAGAAAAGAACTTGGAAGTCTTTAAAAGTCTCGCGGGACAGACAGTCAAAAAAAGGAAGAATCTCCTTGGCAGAATTACGGACCGGGACAATAAGCGATACTTTCGGTGTTTTGTCCATAGCGAAAGGATAGCATAAACTATCCAAATTGGATAATTATTACCGTTTTGGCAACGGGGTTCGATAAAGATCTAAATATTTAGCCGAGGCGATAGTCTTATCGTAGCGGGAGACGCTTTGGGCAATTTCGTTCCGATTATGGAGCTTCAAAGCTTTGTCGATAAGGGGGATGGCTGATTCGATATTGTCTTCTGAGAAGGCATACCCTGCCGCCCCCTCTTTAACCATTTCTGCCGCCCCACCTACTTGGTGAGTAACGACCGGCGTTCCACAAGCCAAAGATTCGATGTTCACGGTCGGAAGATTATCTTCCTCTGTGAAATTCACAAAAACGTCGCCAGCATTATAAAATTCCGCCATCGCTTTTTGGTTGGTGATTTTCGGGAAAAGACGGAGGTTCGGCGCATGAACCTTGTCGACAACGCCTCCGGCGACCACCAAATAACGAGCGGGATCTAGTTTTTCGGAAAGGGCGATGACTTGGCGAAGCCCCTTCTTTTCGTTAAGAGGGTTTCCGGTCGCCAGAATTACTTTTTTACCTTGAGCCCACTCTCTGATTTGAGGATTCTTCTCTCCGGGCTTAAAAAGCGAGAGATCGATAGGGTTTGGCAAAACCTCAACGGGGGAATACCCAGCTTCTTTGATGATGTCGGCCAGCCATTGGGAAGGGGTGATTAAAACAGGTTTTACGAGAGAATACAGCGCCCTTTTCTTTTGCCAAAAGAAGGCAGATTTGTCCAAAAGGACGGCTTTTCGGTAGAGATTTCGATGAGGGCATTCACCACAGCCAGTTTTCCATTTTTCGCATCGGACGGAATCGAAATAACAACAACGTCCTGTGGCGAGCCACGCATCGTGAAGGGTCCAGACAACCGGAATGTGGTTTTCATAAGCATAGCGAAGAACGGCCTCGGTATCGAGGTAATGGTCATGGGTGACATGAAGGTGGATTATATCAGGCTTTTCTTTCTCTAAAAAACGCAAAGCCTGTTTGGTCATCAACTTATCGACAAAACCATCGGAACCATCGAGCTCTGAGCGGAAACGGCTATAGGCGCGAACGAACAAGGAGTGATTGGTTTGAAAATAAGGCGTTCCCGAAGGCGGAACGCTGTGACCGCTGATAAGAATGGCGCTATCGCCAGAAGCATTAAGCGCCTCGATTAAATTTTTGATGATGGCACCGGTCGAGCCACCCATCTGTCCATTAAAAAAGGCGACTTTCATGTTTTGCTCCCGGTTTTTTGAAAGACGTGATAGGTGAAGAAATCGTAGCGGTGATAAGGATAAAAAGCATCAATCTGGGCATCGTCAAAGAAAGTCGACAATTCATAGGTGTCGAGGAAGGATGCCCAAGAGTAATAATCGATCTTGTTCCAATGGTAATCCCGGTAATAGGTTGTGACGTAGGAATGATCATCAACCATGCCGAGGCTATGACAACGAAGATAGCCATTGCCAAGGTCTGTCCCCCATTCATCTTTTTCGAAACTGTGGGGTGTTGCCGTCTTCGAATCGTAATCCAAGGTATAAAAAACATTTTGTGAGGTGCCCAAGGCTATCTTGGAGCCGTCTTGGGCGAACGAAATGCTGTCGTAGGTTGGCTTGATCAGTTCTTCTCCGGTGAATGAAGTGATTCCATATCCAGACTCTTTCACCGTAGATATCACCCGGGTAGTGTAATTAATTTTTCCGAGTTCCCAGCGATGGAGAGCAAAAGAGGGCTCCAAAGTTTGGCCGATGAACGTTCCAAAATAAGGAGAATAATAAGCGTTCCAATCGACTTTATATGCATCAGGATCATAGCAAGGGTCTTCGTTGGCATTCCAATATTCGTGGGCGTTGTTATCAATGACGTAAAGCCCGACTTTATCATCGAATTCGTGATTATTGAAGTGAGTGCCCCTTGCCACAGCATAACGAACCTTGCCTTCGGCAGAATAAACTGGGCCAATTCCTAAAATCAAGAGATTACAAGGGATGGTGTCGATTTTTCCGGTGGCTAGTTCAATCCGTTTTGTTCGGAGCACATATCGATTCCCTTGATAGAGATAGTCGTAATCATTCCCTGTTGTCTGCTCGCCATATTGATAGAAGAAGCATTTCCACATGAAAATGGAGGAAAACGCTTGAGGAATCGAGAAAGAGCAAAGCGTTTCGTTTCCTTTTTTCACTGTGAAGGTTCGATCGTGCTCTACTGTGCCAACGCACCCTTCCATAGCGAGGTCAGAAAGTTCGGAGGTTCCTGGGATGTAGCCGGTATCATCGACCCAAAGGAGATCGCACGGCGCGATGAAAGGAACACGCGATCCATCTTGGAAAACCTCGTTTGTTTCTGTCGTGCCATCATAACTGATTGTTTCGATAAGGTGCTTTCTGGAGTAACGCAAAATTTCAGTTGTTGCCTTGATACTTAATGTTTTGTTGCTGGAAAGCCCTTCTTTGATTTTGTTGCCGCGATAATCAAAAATATCGTAGATTGTGGGCGAGGTGAACGCTTGGATGTAGGTTCCATTACTTGCGCTGTCGATATAAGCAAAATGATCATAGGTAAGCGGAAGCATTACTTGGTTTTTTAATAAAGAAAAAATGCCCCGTTTTCCAGTATTCTCATCCCGAATCTCGAGATAACCTCTTTTGCAGTAAGCAGGATCGTAATTTATGAGTGAATAGGCGCCGTGCTCAATGACAGAGGTGGAAACGGAAATTTGGCGATAGTCCCGATTGTCGGCGAAATTATAGGTTGCGTTTTCCGGAGTGAGAGGAGACACGTCTCGATAAGGCAAAGAGCAAGACGAAAAAGAAGCCACCATCAACAATGCAAAAATCGGAAATTGAGTTTTCTTCATGGCTTAAAGGCGACTTCTTCCAAAAGACATTGTAGCTTCTTTTCATTTGAAGCACTTCGATGATTTTTCTCAGCCAACGCCTTAGCAGCGGCTAAATGAGATGAGCGATAGGGAAGATCGGTGGCAAAGCGCTTCAGAATGGCGGCGAGCTCTTCCTCGTTCGTTGCGAGGAAAGCAGCATTGTTTTTTCGAAGGTATTTCATAAAACCATAGCCTTCTTTGGCGAACGCCAAGAAGGGGCGGCCGCTCGAAAGACAGTCCGCGATTTTCGTCGAAAACTGCGAAGGGCTTTCTTCGACGTCGCGTGGATTAAATCCGGTGACATGAACCAAGAGATCACTTTGCTGGGCTATCTCTTTCACCGTTGAATAAGGAACTTGGCCGTGGAAAGAAATATCGGGATTTGCTTTGAAAGCGGCAAATTCTTCGCCTGGTTCATCGGGCCCATAAACGTCGAAAACGTACTGGATATTTAATTCCTTAAGGGTTTTTGCCACGCTTGATAAGCTTTGAAACCGGCCATCGGAAAATCCGCCAAAAAACACAAGATGAAGTGGCCCTTCTTTTGCCGTATAGGGTAGACATTCCCAATCGGAAGAGCTGGAAATAGAATCGCTCTTCGCGTTGGGGAATTCTTTGTCATAGCGTTCTTTGAGCCCGGGCGTGAAGTGGATTGAAAGCGAGGAGTAATTGATGGCTTTCTTGAAAGAAAAATGGATACGTTCGTGCCAAATCGGATAAAGGAATCCCCAGCCATGGCCTTTGAGATAATTCTTTTTTTTGAAATAGAATTCTTCGCAATTGTAGATGACGAGTTTTGCTTTCTCGCGCTTAGCGATTTTTCGGGCTAAGTCAAAAAGGTAGGGCATATCAACAGGCTGCAGCAAAACGATGTCGGGATGAAAGGAATCCAGCCAAGAAAAAAGAGCCTTTGACTTCCAGGCCCCGGAACGCCATAAAACATCGCGGGCTAAACAAGTCAACGGATTCTTGCGAATGGATGAGCGGCTGTCGAAACCGGAATCCGCAGAAGGGACGAAATGTCTAATTTCGCCAGGCTTCCTTACTTTAAGGATGTGGTTGGTAACCATTTGGTCGCTGACTAAGAAATAGGAGCAGTCGATCAAATCCAACGGTCGGTCGTTGGTATAAAGTTCAGCAAGACGGTCGGTGGGATAGTGGAGCAAGAGCTCGCCCATGGTTCGACCATTGGAGCACTCTTTGGACAAAGGATCGTTTGAGACCACTAATACTTTGGGTAACATGATGTTATTGTGCCGTTGCCTTTAAATAATACTTGCGATAGTGCTTGGCTGCCAAGGGTTCGAGATGAAAAAGAATCATAAAGCAGATTTTCCAAGTTTTTTGTCGGAATTTGAAGAGGCAAGAAGCTAACTTAAAAAAAGAGTAGTGATAATACTTTTTGCAATCTTTAATGGCGGTTTTGTAATCAAAATCGCCGCTTCCGATGTATCGAAACAAATAACTGGGGATCCAGCTCTTCACGTGGTACATCTCCATCCATTTAAGCCGGGTTTTATCTGTGATTTCTGCAGGGAAGTAGGCGGTTCGGTAATCAAGGCAGTTGTTATCTTTTTGATTGAACTTGGCGTTGCCAATGACGGAAGAGGTGTTGCCGGAGTGAATTCGATAATAATAAAAAGCGTCAGAAACATAGCCCGCCTTGCAATCATCGAAGAACTGGTAAGCAAAGATATCGAGTTCTTTGCCTTTGCTGTAATCGTAGTGGTGTTTTAGCAAATAAGATTTTCTGCACATGTGCATCCAACTGCCATAGCGCATTTTTAGGACATGCTGGTAATCACGGTTCGTTCTTAAAACCATATTCTTTTTGAAGGCGTAAGCGCCTCGGTCATCACGGATGTTTTCGTTTTCGTCCATGATTTTGCAGGTGGCTGAAACGATATCCAAATCATTTGCTGCCGCAAAGGATCCCATTCGCTCAAGGTAATCCATTGAAAGCTCATCATCTGAGTCCATATTTAAAACGTAATCCCCATGGCACATCTCAAATGCCTGCTGGCGAGAGACGTTGGGCCCCAGATTGTCATCGCGGTCGACTTCGACGAAACGAGGATCGCTCTTAAATTTTGCCATAATAGCACGTGACTCGTCTTGGGAATTGCTATCAATCACAATTAGCTCAACGTTTTTATAGTTTTGTTTCAGAACGCTTGTTAACGCTCTTTCCAAATATTTCGCCCGATTGAAGGAAGGCATCACGATGCTGATTAATGGCTGGTTTACCATAACTAAAAGAAATAATACTTCTTTTAGGGGCTTAGGCGGTAGACAATGCAGCAATAAAACTCAAAGGGTATCGTTTTGTGACATTGGATAGTTTCTTATCGTCCTTGCACAACTCCAAAAGCAAACAAAAGACTATAGATGAATATTTTGCAATCAAGAAGGAATGACATTTTTCGAACATAATAGGAATCTTCTTTCGCTTTTTCGATAACGTTAGGATTACGTTTCATATGGATTTGGGCATAGCCACTTAAACCTGGTTTAACTTCATATGCGGACGGCAAAAAACTTTCTCGGGCCTTGATTAATTCGTTCCCATTTTCAATCATTCCTGGCCGCGGTCCTATAAAAGACATGCTCCCCGCCAAAATATTAAATAATTGAGGTATTTCATCAATCGATGTTTTGCGCATGAAGCGCCCCCAAGAAGTCGTCATTGATGCCTGCTCTTTTTCGTTTAAATTTTCTTGCCCGATTTGTTTTACACCAATTCGCATCGAACGAAATTTGATCATTTTGAATACCTTTTTATGTCGTCCAAGGCGTTCTTGAATGAAAAAAGGTCCGCCCTTCGATGTGCAGGATGTGACTATA
>DAISHV010000044.1:0-14239 GCA_036822315.1 Bacillota bacterium
CTATTCTCTAAAGAGAATCGGTGCAACAATTAGTTTACGCGCCCTGGCGCGCGTACGTGCAAACTTTAGAAAAATGAAAGGTTCGACAACTTTTTCTTTTCTTTCTTACCGTATCGTTTGATAGGCGATAAGGGCTGGACTAAAATAGTTTGGCTCTTAGGGAGGGTTTATGTCGAAACTTAGTATCAAAGATCTCCATGTTGCCGTCAAAGGGAAAGAAATCCTCCGCGGCGTTGACCTCGATGTTTCCGAAGGCGAAACTTTAGCGTTATTGGGACCGAACGGCCATGGCAAAAGCACGCTGCTCGCTGCCATTATGGGCAATCCTGCCTATCAGGTCACTTCGGGTTCTATTTTCCTTGATAATCAAGATGTTTTAGCTTTATCGCCGGATAAGCGTTCCTTAGCGGGGATCTTCCTCGCGATGCAGTATCCGAGCGAAATTCCCGGTCTTAATTCCGCCGATTTTCTCAAAGCGGCGATGAATGCTCATAGCGCAAAACCTCTGAGCCTCTTTCAATTTTATAACGCCCTTCAAAGTGCCTATGGCGCGATGGGAATCCCCTTCGAAATGAGCAAGCGGAACCTCAATGAAGGCTTCTCTGGGGGCGAAAAAAAGCGGAACGAAATGCTTCAGATGCGTCTTCTTCAGCCGAAAATCGCCTTGCTAGACGAAATTGATTCAGGTCTTGATGTTGACGCGATGGGCGTCGTGGCTAAAGCCATTGAACAAGAACAGGCGCGTGGCGCAGGTTTCCTCGTCGTTTCACACTACGCTCGTCTCTACAACATGATTAAGCCGACCCGGGCTGCCGTTCTCATCAACGGCCGAATCGCGGTCAATGGCGGAGTCGATCTGATTGAAAAGATTGATACCCAAGGCTACGAATGGATTCATCGCGAGCTCGGCATCGAGGTCGAAAAGATCACCGACGAGGCGATGAATACTGTTTCGATTGGCGCTTGTGCGACGCGGGTGGCGGTGAATCATGGTGGAAAATGAGTCTTTGAATAACGTCGTGACTTACGTCGACGAGATTCCGGAACACCTCTCGCTCCACGTCCCCGCTCAAGGCTCTTTGCGTTTGGCTTTAGCGGCGTTTAAGCCGCTCAAGGACACCACGATTACCATCGAAGTGGAAGAAGGCGGAACCTTTGAAGGGGCTTTTGCGGACTTTTCGCGTTCTCATTATCATTTTATTCTTAACGTTTATCTTCATGGTCAAGCCGCCAAATGCGATTGGCATTCCGCTGCGATTGCAGCCGAAGATGACCAAAAGCTTTTCGAAACATCGCTTTATCACGAAAAAGAAAATTCGCTGGGATTGATGTCCAACTATGGCATTTGCGAAAATCAGAGTAAATTGACATTCTCTGGAATCTCCGAAATTAAGAAAGGCGCCAAGAAAACCCATACGCGCCAAGTTGCCAAAATCATCGTGTTTGATCCCCAGTCGGATGGACAAGCTTCTCCGATTCTAAAAATCGGCGAGAACGATGTTGAAGCTTCGCATGCCGCCGTGGTCGGACGTTTGAGTGAAGAACATCTCTTCTATTTGGAGAGCCGCGGGGTCGATGAAGCGATGGCTAAACGCCTTATTACCTTGGGCTACCTCAAGCCGATTGAAGCCTATTTCTCGGATCCGAAAACTGTCGAACAAATTGACAGCGCCATTGAAGGAGGAATCTAACATGATTGACCCGTATAAAATCCGTCAAGACTTTCCGATGTATCGTAATCAGATTCAGATGCAAGGCAAGCCCCTTGTTTGGCTTGATAATGCTTCGACAACTTTTAAACCCGATGCGGTTTTAAAGGCGGTCGAGTCTTATTACACCCACGAAACCTCCAATTCTCATCGCGGCGATTACGATCTTTGCTTCAATGTGGATGAAAAGATTCTCGATACCCGCAAAGTGGTGGGGAAGTTCTTAAACTGCAAACCGATTGAAGTCGTCTTTACCTCAGGTACAACCAACTCGATTAACTTGGTCGCTTTCGGCTATGGGGTGAAGTATCTCACGAAAGATGATGAGATCCTTTTGACCCAAGCCGAGCACGCTTCCAACGTCTTGCCTTGGTTTAAAGTGAGTGAGATGACCGGCGCTAAAATCAAATATATTCCGCTCGACAAAGATGGACGCCTTACGGTTGAAAATCTCCGCAAAACCATCACCAATCACACGAAAATCGTTGCGGTGGCTCAAGTTACGAACGTCTTGGGCTACATTGCCCCGATTAAGGATTTGGCCAAAGTTGCCCACGAATTTGGAGCTTTGCTGGTTTGCGATGGCGCCCAATCGGTGCCCCACATGCCAATTGATGTTCAGGATCTTGATGTCGATTTCCTTTCCTTCAGCGGGCATAAGCTCTGCGGACCGACCGGAATTGGTGTGCTTTATGGCAAGTTCGATTTGCTTTGCAAGATGGAGCCGTTCATGACCGGAGGTGGCATGAATGCCAAATTCGATATGTGCGGCGACGCTCAGTATCTTGAACCGCCGCTTCGCTTTGAAGCTGGCACGCAAAATATCGAAGGCATTTTCGGTCTGAATGCTGCCATCCGCTACATCATGGGTGTTGGCATGACCGACATCAACGCCTATGAAGAGGAGTTAAAACGCTATGCGGTAAGCGAGCTTGAAAAGACGGGGAATGCCATCATCTATAATCCGAAGTCGGAGGCGGGCATCGTTACCTTTAATATCAAGGATGTCTTTGCCCAGGATGCGGCGACTTTCCTCAACTCGCGGGGTATCGCGTGCCGGAGCGGTCAGCATTGTGCGAAAATTCTGATCGATTACCTCGGCGTCGTCGCGACCGTGCGCGCGTCTTTCTATTTCTATACCACCAAAGAAGACATCGACGCTCTCGTTGATGCCGTCAAGCATGGAAAGGAGTTCCTCGATGCCTACTTCAATTGAAATCACACCCGAAATGATGCGGGAAATCATCATGGATCACTATCAGAATCCCCGTCATAAGGCGAAACCGAGCGACCCCAAAGGCTATCTTTCTTTGCACGCCTCGTCGAGCAACTGCATCGATGATTTCGATGTTTATCTTTTAGCCAAAGATGGTAAGGTCAGCGATGCGCTTTGGGATGGTGTGGCTTGCACGATTTCGAGTGCGAGCACCGATATCCTTTGTGACCGCGTGATTGGCGAAAGCTTCAAAGATGCCGAGTACACGATTCAGCAATACCTCAACATGATTGAGGAGCAACCTTACGATGCCTCGGTCCTCGATGAAGCGATTGTCTTCATGAACACGGGCAAACAAGCGGCACGAATTCACTGTGCAACCATGGGCTGGACCGCGATGAAAGAGCTCTTAGAAAAGGAAGAGAAATAATATGGCCGATACCACCTTCCTCGACAAAGAATACCAATATGGTTTTAAGACCGATGCCAAGGTTCTTTTTACCACGGGCAAGGGACTCAACGCCGATGTCGTTCGGGCAATTTCTAAGCACAAGAACGAGCCGGAATGGATGACCGAATATCGTCTGAAAGCCTTGGCCCTTTTCGAAAAAATGCCGCTTCCGAGTTACGGACCAGACCTCAGGTTTTTGGATTTTGGCTCCTATACCTATTACACCCAAGTCGCTAAAGCCGAAGAGCAGAATTGGGACGAAGTTCCGAGCGCTGTAAAACAAACCTTCCAGCGCCTTGGCATTCCCGAAGCCGAGCAAAAATATCTTGCTGGCGTCACAACCCAATACGAATCCGAAGTCGTTTATCACAACATGCTCGAAGAGGTCCAAAAGAAAGGCGTTATTTTCCTTTCGACCGACATGGCGTTACAAACCTGCCCCGACTTGATGAAGAAATATTTCGGGACCGTCGTACCGAGCGCCGATAACAAATTCGCCGCCCTCAATTCCGCGGTTTGGAGTGGTGGTTCCTTTATTTACGTCCCCAAAGGCGTTCATTTGGAGAAGCCGCTTCAATCCTACTTCCGCATCAATAACGAGAAGACTGGTCAATTCGAGCGGACTCTCATCATCGTTGATGAAGGCGCCGATATCCATTATGTCGAAGGCTGCACCGCCCCGATTTACTCGAAGGAGAGCTTGCATGCCGCCGTGGTGGAGATTGTCGTACTCAAAGATGCCCATTGCCGTTACACGACTGTGCAAAACTGGAGCAACAACATCGTCAACTTGGTGACTCAGCGGGCTTTAGTCGAAGAAAATGGCTTGATGGAATGGGTCGATGGCAACATCGGCAGCATGCGGAATATGAAATATCCGGCTTGCATTTTGAAGGGCGATAACGCCAAAGGCTCGGTCATTTCGATCGCGGTCGGCGGCAAAAACCAATTTCAGGATAACGGAGCTCGGATGATCCACATCGGTAAAAACACCTCCTCGACTATTATTTCAAAATCGATTTGCAAAAACGGGGGAACCGCCAATTATCGCGGCACCGTCAGAATGCTTCCGGGGGCTGAGAATTCGCATGCCCACGTGGAATGCGATACTTTGATTTTGGATGATAAATCCTTCAGCGATACTTTGCCGAAGAATGAAATCCGGAACAATTCGTCTTATATCGAACACGAAGCGACAGTTTCAAAAATCAACGAAGAAGAGCTTTTCTATTTGATGTCGCGCGGTCTTTCGGAAGAAACGGCCACCCAAATGATCGTCATGGGCTTCATTGAACCCTTCTCAAAAGAGCTGCCAATGGAGTATGCTGTCGAGCTGAACCAACTTATTAAGTTGGATATGTCCGACGCGATCGGATAGGGATTTGCATGGATTTTGATGTCATTGTCGTCGGCGGAGGACACGCCGGAGTCGAAGCCGCTTGCGCCGCAGCCCATCTGGGCAAGCGGACGCTTTTATGCACCTTGAACATCAAAATGATGGCCAATACGCCTTGCAACCCGCACATCGGGGGTTCGGCTAAAGGCATCGTCGTTCGGGAAATTGACGCTTTAGGTGGCATGATGGGCATCGCAGCCGATCACCATCCTTTGCAGATTAAAATGCTCAACACGGGCAAAGGGCCAGGTGTCCAATGCCTGCGGGCTCAGGTCGATAAAAAAGGCTATCCCGCTTATATGCAGAGCCTCGTTTTGGCGACCCCAAATCTCAGCGTCAAAGAATGCCAAGTCAAAGCGCTGTTGCATGATGATAAAAAAGTGTTTGGCGTGATCACGGACACCGGGGAAGAAATTACCTCAAAGGCGACAATCATCACGACCGGAACTTACATGGAAAGCACCATCATCTCGGGTCAGGATGTTCATCCGGGCGGACCTGATGGTGAGAAATCCTCGCAGGGCTTGTCGAAGTGCCTCCAAGAGATGGGTCTCGAGATTTTCCGTCTCAAAACGGGCACGCCTCCACGCATCAAAAAAGAAAGCATCGATTTTTCAAAAGCGGAGATCCAGCCGGGTCAAGATGGCGAATTGGCTTTTTCATTTACGACCACCCATTTCACGCCTTTAAAAGACCAGCTTCCGTGCTGGCTCATTTATACCTCGCCCGAGACACTTAAAATCATTCGGGATAATTTGGATAAATCCGCCATTTTTAATGGCGTGATTAAAGGAGTGGGACCCCGTTATTGCCCCGCGATTGAGAGCAAAGTCGTTCGCTTTGCCGATAAACCGCGTCACCAGCTCTTCCTCGAGCCGGAATTTGAGTTTGGCGATTCCATCTATCTTCAAGGTTTCTCGACGGGGATGCCCCATGAAATTCAAGAGAAGATGGTCCATTCGCTTCCTGGTCTTGAACATGCCGAGATTTTGAAATGGTCTTACGAAATTGAATACGATGCGATCAAACCGCTTCAATTCGATGTTGGTCTTCATGTCAAAAAATACGAAGGTCTTTATGGCGCTGGTCAAATCTGTGGTACTTCGGGTTATGAAGAAGCCGCTGGACTTGGCTTGATGGCGGGTATCAACGCCAGCCGTTGGATCGATGGAAAAGAGCCCTTCGTTCTTCGCCGGGACGAATCCTATATTGGCGTCATGATTGACGATTTGATCACCAAAGGGACGGACGAGCCGTATCGTTTGATGTCTTCCCGGGCGGAATATCGCTTGCTCCTCCGCCACGATAACGCGGATCTTCGTCTTTGCCAACACGGGCATGAAATCGGTTTGATTTCCGATGAACGTTACCAAGCCTTCTTAGAGAAGTATGCGAAGATTGATCAAGCCATCGAAATCCTCAGCAAAACCAACGTGGAACGGAAGGACGTCATCAATCCTTATCTTTTAAAAGAGGGATATACCGACACAGCGACTGGTCATAAAGGAATCGAACTTTTGAAACGCCCAAATCTCTCTTATCGCGAGGTCGCAAGCGCCATGCCAGAACTCGATTCTTATCATTTCGATGACGCTTCAGTGCTTTGCCTTGAGACGAAAGTGAAGTACGAAGGCTACATCCAAAAAGAACTCCGTGAAGCCAAAGCCAACGCCAAACTTGAAGACTTGAAACTTCCGGTTGGGGTAGACTATAGCAAGGTGGATGGCTTGCGCTTAGAGGCGCGGCAGAAACTTAATGCCGTCGAACCGCGGACGATCGGTCAGGCTAGCCGCATCAGCGGCGTAAACCCCGCCGACATCTCCATTCTGATTTTAACTTTAAGAAAGAAGGGTCTCTTATGACTTATCCGGAATTGCAAGATGCTTTAAAAGACACCCTGGTTTTATCCGAGGTTCAACTCGCCCAATTTGAACGTTATGCCGCTTTGCTCAAAGAGTGGAACGAAAAGATGAACCTCACCGCGATCAGCGAGGAGAGCGAAGTCATTGAAAAACACTTCTTGGATTGCTTAATCCCTGCAAAAAGCCTCTCGATTGACGGAAAGGCTTGCTGTGATTTAGGAACGGGAGCGGGTTTTCCTGGCTTGGTTTGGGCCATCGCTTTCCCCAAGGCGCAATTGACGCTCGTAGAAGCAACCGGCAAGAAATGCACTTTCTTGACTGAGGTCGTTAAAGAACTTAAGCTCACTAACGTGCGGATCCTTAACCGTCGAGCCGAGGAGTTGAACAATAAAAATCAGTTTGATATCGTGGTGGCTCGGGCGTTAGCACCTCTACCAATTTTGCTCGAATTAGCCATTCCTCTTTTAAAGGTACATGGCACATTCTTGGCGATGAAATCCGCGAAAGGTCG
Organism: Bacillota bacterium; assembly: GCA_036822315.1. Lineage (GTDB taxonomy): Bacteria > Bacillota_I > Bacilli_A > RFN20 > CAG-826 > UBA4951. Next base: position 7,146 of record DAISHV010000044.1, read on the forward strand.
CGAGGAATTAGCCGAGAGCAAAAACGCTCTTGATAAGCTCGGCGCGAAAGTAATTTCGCTGCAAGAAGAAAATCTTCCCCACGACGAAGGTATTCGCCTCAATATTCAAATCGAGAAGACGAAACCGACGGAACATAAGTATCCTCGCCCTTGGGCTGAGATTGAAAAGAAACCTTTATAACTTCGGAGCCTTTTTATTCGCGGCCGAGTCGATGTGAAACCTTTTAGTTCTTGTTCCACGGAGTAAAATAAAACCATGACGCGTATCATTGCCATCGCCAATCAGAAAGGCGGAGTCGGTAAAACGACGACCGCGATAAATTTAAGTGCCGCCCTGGCCCATTTTGGGAAGGATGTCCTTTTGATTGATTTCGATGCGCAAGGCAATTCCGGACGCGGTCTTGGCATTGACGTCACTTCGCTTAGGGAAACCGTTTATGATGCGGTCATCTCCCACGCTGACGTCAATACTCTCATCAAGCCAACCTCCGTTGATAAACTCTCGATTTTGCCTTCTAATCTCAAATTGGCCTCGCTTGATTCTTATCTTGTTGCCCAAGGGTCGCAGAATCCTTTTTTTCTTTTAAAAGACACCTTGAAGAAAATCAAAACAGTCTACGATTACATCATCATCGATTGCCCACCTTCTTTAGGCTTATTGAATGTGAATGCTCTCGTTGCCTCGAATGAGGTGATCGTTCCCGTTCAGTGCGAATACTTCGCGATGGAAGCGGTGGCGGCGATCCTTTCCTCGATCACCAAGGTTCAAAACGATTACAATCCCGAACTGAAAATCGAAGGGTTTTTGCTGACAATGTACGATCCGCGGACTTCGCTCGATACGGAAGTTGCCATGCAAGTCCGACGTCTTTTTAAGGAAAACACCTTCTCGACTTCGATTCCGCGCAACGTTTCGATTCCAGAAAGCTCTGCCCGGGGAGAACCCGTCACGAGTTGGCGCCCTTCGGCCCAAGGCAGTTTAGCGTATTTCGCTTTAGCTCGTGAGGTCATGGAACATGAGTAAAAAAAGCGAAGTCCTCTCGCCCTCCCTCAAGGAACTGATTCGCAAATTCTCCAAAAATGACGTCATTGAGGAGATGGAAAAGGAATATCAGTCCGTCGCCGCGAAGAAGATCCCGCTTTCGCTCATTGATGATACGTCGTTTATCCGCCGAGTTGATTTGCCCAAAGAAACGATTGAACGGATGAGCAAAGGCATCAGTGAAAAAGGCCTTTGGAATCCGCTTCTTGTTCGTCCGAGCGGTTCCCATTACGAGCTCGTTTTAGGACGAAAACGTTACTATGGTGCCAAAGCGGCTCACCTCAATGAAGTTCCCTGTGTCATCGCCGAAGTGAGCGATGAAGAAACCCTTTTGATGCTCCTCGCCGATACCCGAGATCAACGGGAAGGCAATGTGGTGGAAATGGCTTTGGTTTATCAAGAACTATCCGAGCGTTTTTCTTATTCCCAAGCGACCTTAGCCAACCTCGCCCATCAATCGCGAAGCCAAGTGACCAATACGATGCGGATTTTGCGTCTTCCTGACCATGTGGTTCGCGAAATCTCCGAAGGCTCTTTATCGTATGGTCACGCCAAAGCCATCGCTTCCTTGAGCGAGCAAGAAATCGAAGAAGTGGTGCGCCTCATTCACGAAGAAAATCTCTCCGTCCGCCAAACGGAAGAATTGGCCAAACAGTATTCTCGGCTTCCTTCTGTGAGCCCTGATCAAGCCACTTTACTCAAAAACACGTATCATTGTTCTAACGTCATCATCAAAAAGAACGCCGTCACACTGACGTTTAACCAAGAGGAGGAAAAGGAAGCTTTCATCGCTTCGCTTTTGAAAAAATAATGGCCCGTTTTGCCAATGAACTATTCTCGATTCAACTCGATCCGCCCAAGGGCGTGAGCGATTCTTCTTGTGTTAGCTATGGCCTCTACGAAGGAGGCTTATTCACGGTGCGCACTTCGGTGCCGTATTCAGAAGAACCCGCCAACAAAGAAGCCCAAGCCTTCGTTGCTAAAGATCCGAAAGACCTTGAAAAGATTCATACGTTCATCGCAACTTGGAAGGGTAAGCTGATTGATATTCCTGTGGCGACTGGCCTCAACGAACAAGGGGTCTCAACCTTCAATTTGGTGATTGAAGGGAAAGAAGTCTATGGCAATTACCATCTCAACAATCTTGAGGAAGCCAAAGCTTCGGGACGGTTCAATGCGAACGAATTGAAAATGATCGACTGGAACAATCGCGTCGTAGCCTTGGTCGAGGATTTCTTCAATCTGGTGCAATCGCTCAATAAAAATTTGATCGCTCCAGCGACGAATGCGCCGGAACTCGATTACTTGCGCCCTGCGCCCCGCTATTTGATGAGCCTCGTTCTCGATGATCCAGAATGCCATCTTGAAAAAGTGGTGGGGAAAGAAGATGCCATCAAAGCGGCTGCTCGCCTCGCATTTAAGAACGAGGAAGCACTCGATGGCAAGAGCTATAACGAAGTCTTTATGGGGATTAAAGTCAACGCGTTGCCCCTTTTGGAAAAAGCTCAATCGATCAAAGATTTCGACCAAGCCCATTCGGCTTTAGTCCATGAATTGGTGACAAAAAGTTTTGGGAAATTGACCTATGTCCAAGCGGCTTATTGGCTCGATCTTTCGTATATCTATTTCCTTTTGAGCAAAGAGTTCATCCTTTCGGAAAGCAAGGTGGCTTATCTCCACGCGCCGATCTCGCCCAAAGATCTTATCGAGGACAATGGAAGTGCCGAGGAACCCGCCTACCTTTTCTTTCAAGAAGAAGGACGGAAAGAATTTGCGATTCTGCATATCTCACCCGCCTATTTCTATTTGGAAGGCGTTTTCTCCAAAGCCCATCCAGAGCCGAGCAAGTCTTCGAACAATCAAGCCTAATCAAGTGGGCTTTTGCATAACTTAGAGGCTTTTTGCAGAGATTTTTTCTTTGCGATTATTGAACGAAAATCAGTGAAGTTGCGGAACGCTGAGAACAGGTTATAATAGAATCAACTTCAGGGCGACGATAATTACGTCGACTGGCGGTATAGCCCGCGAGCTTATCATGAGGATAAGCATGATTCGGTGAAATTCCGATGCCAACGGTAAAGTCCGGATGTGAGAAGTGGCATGCATTCTGTGTGTCCCCCGAAGTGGAATGGGGGATTTTTTATACCTTATGGACATTACGAATTGGCTCGTCACCGGTGCTTCGATTATTTGGCTTGTCGTCGCGTTTCTCTTTTATGGCAAAACCCATCAAGATCGTCATTTTGACTGGGTTCGTTTTATTTCGCGAGTCGCGATTTTCGGAGCGATTTCAACGATCCTATATATCGTTCCCGTCTTCCAGATTCAATTGCCCTTCGTTCCGAGTTTCTTGCAGCTTCACTTTGATGAAATCCCCGCTTTCATCGCCGGTTATGCCTACGGGCCTTGGACCGCAATAGCGGTACTCTTCATCAAATCGGTCATTAAACTTCCGATGAGCACGACCCTTTGCGTGGGCGAGCTTTGCGACTTCCTTTATTCGAGCGCCTTCATTTTGCCGGCCGCTTTGATCTATAAGAAGCACCGGAATTTAAAAGGCGTGGCCTGGGGCTTCTTGGTCGGGACAATCTTGCAACTCATCGTTTCTTCGGTGATGAATGCCTGGGTCATGTTACCTTTCTACGTCAAGGTTTATTCCGGATTAACGATGGATATTCTCTTAGCGATGTGCCAAGCGGTCAATCCAGCGATCAAAAATCTCACCTGGGATTACATCCTCTATGTGAATTTGCCGTTTAACCTTATCAAAGATGGCCTCGTCTTGGTGGTGACCTTCTTAGTCTATCGAAGCATTCACAAGATCCTTCACTTTGATCGGGCGCCGCAAAAAATGAAATAAAGGTGTTCTAAGGGCAACAAAAAACCGCGATTTCTCGCGGTTTTTAAGTTGGCGATAAGCTTATTTGTCTTCGCCGATCGCACCGACCGGGCACGAATCAATCGCACCTTGGACGGCAACTTCATCGGTCACCGGACCAGCGGTAGCCTGGGCTTTGCCATCATCTCCGAACTCGAAGACGGCGGGAACGGTAGAAACGCAAAGACCACATCCGATGCAAAGATCCTTATTGACTTTAACTTTCTTAGCCATAAATTTTCCTCCAATTTGGCAACATGTGGATTATAGGTTATTTGGAGGAAGTATTCAACTGATGGGTTCGATTTTCATAGAAGCCTTCGCTTCTATTTTTCTTTCAGTGTAGAATAACCTCGGTCAACATGAGAACACGAATCCAAAAATACAAACACTACCGCGAGAAGATCGCCCGGACCCCGGATAATAAATTTCCGGCCCGCAAAACTGTCGTTCGCACCCAGACCCACGCTGACAAAGAAGCTATCGCCCAAAGCGGCCAAGCAACTTCGGCCGTTCAATATAAGAGCGTTCCGCTGAAGAAAAAGCGGATCACCCCCTATAGCGAGTACTCGAAGAAGAAGCGGATTTGGCTTATCATTAAATGCGTGAGCTTGCTCATGACGATTGCCGGTTTCGTCTGTTTGTATTTCTTTTGGGTCGTAGCGAGGTAATCACGAATTTATATGGAAGAAAAAATCATTTCTGTCGCCATTGATGGCCCGGCCGCTGCCGGCAAGAGCACCGTCGCCAAGAAAGTGGCTGAAATTCTTAAATTTACTTATATTGATACGGGTGCGATGTATCGAGCTGTCACCTACGCCGTCATTAAAAAAGGTCTTGATCCTAAATCGGAAGAACAATCCGTTACGCTTTTGCCGGGAATGGTCATTGATCTCAAAGAAGATGGCCGCGTCCTTTGCAATGGCGAAGATGTCTCCCGCGTGATTCGTGAACCTCTCGTTTCCGGAAACGTCAGTTATATCGCCGCGATGAAGCCGATCCGTTTGGCCCTCGTTGATATGCAGCGGGCGATGGCTTCAAAAAAGAGCGTCGTGATGGATGGACGCGATATTGGAACTTATGTCCTGCCAAATGCTCAAGTGAAAGTTTATCAAATCGCCTCGGTTGAGACTCGAGCGGTTCGCCGCTATGAAGAAAACCTTGAAAAAGGCATTAATACGACCCTTAAAGAAGTCGAAGATGATGTTCGGAAACGCGACTACATTGATTCGAACCGCGAATTTGCTCCGCTCAAGCCCGCCCCCGATAGCGTCTTGATCGATACCTCTTATATGTCGGTGGCTCAAGCGGTGGAAGCCGTGTTAAAAATTGTTCACGATAAAACAGGAATCGAGATCCCATGTCATTAGGCGTTGTTGCCCTCGTTGGCGCACCTTCATCCGGTAAGAGCACGCTCTTCAACCGCATTGTTGGCGAAAGAAAATCCATTGTTGAAGAAACTCCTGGTATTACTCGGGACCGTCTTTATTCGCGGGCGAACTGGCTCACGAAAGATTTCACGATCATCGACACCGGTGGCGTTCAAATCAAGAACGTTCCTTTCCAAACCGAGATTCGCGCCCAAGTCGAAATTGCGATTGAAGAAGCGGATTTGATTATTTTCGTCGTCGATGGCAACAAAGGGTTAACCGGCGATGACCGCATGATTTCCAAGATGCTTTTCCAAAGTCAGAAGAAAGTTCTTTTGGCCGTCAATAAAATCGATAACATCAATGAAATTGGCAATCAGGCCGAGTTTTATGCACTTGGTTTTGGCGATCCTTTTGCCGTCAGCGGAGCCCATGGTATTGGTATCGGTGATTTGCTGGACGCTGTCATCAAGAATTTGCCCGAAAAGAAAATCAGCGAATATCCCGACAGCATTTCTTTCTCCTTGATTGGTCGCCCCAATGTTGGCAAATCTTCCTTAGCTAATCGCTTACTTGGCGAAAAACGTAATATCGTTTCTTCGATTGCCGGAACGACCCGTGATGCGATTGATACGCCTTTTACCCGCGATGGGCGAAACTATGTCGTTATTGATACCGCCGGCCTTGTAAAGCGGGGCATGATTTATGAAGCGGTGGATAAGTACGCCGCCCTTCGGGCTTTATCCGCGATTCAGCGGAGCGAAGTCTGCTTGCTTTTAATCGATGGTTCAACGGGAATTCTCGAACAAGACAAACATGTTGTTGGCTACGCGATGGAAGAGAATAAAGCGATTGTTCTCGTCGTCAACAAATGGGATCTTGGCAAAGAGAAGAAGTTCGATAAACAAGCTTTTATTGATGATATTCATAATCAGTTCAAGTTTTTGGATTATGCGCCAATCCTCTTTATTTCCGCTCAAACTGGCGAAGGGGTGGACAAGATTCTCCCCGCCATCGCCGAAGCTTATGATGGCTTTAATCGCCGGATTCCCACCAACGTTCTCAACAAGATCATCATGGACGCTCAGGATATGAATCCGACGCCGGATTTCAATCATGGACGTTTAAAAATCCTTTTCGCCAATCAAGTTTCCATCAAGCCGCCAACCTTTGTTCTTTTCTGCAATGATCCGAAAACCGCCCATTTCTCCTACACGCGTTATTTGGAGAACTGTCTTCGGAACGCTTTTGATTTCAATGGAACGCCCATTTCGATCATCTATCGGCAAAGAAAATAGTCACTTTTGTCACCTTCAATTGTAAAATTTTTCGTTAATATTTGTATCATTATTCGACTATTGCTAGCCTTTAATCATTTTTCTTTTCGAATAAAAGCCGTGCCATTCCTTCGAAGGAAAAAAGGCAAAAATGCCCCAAAAACTCAGCAAAAGCCCCTTCTTTTGATTGAAAGAAGAATGAAAGCGCTTTCTCGATTTTCATGAATCGTGAGCGAATACTAATAAATAAAAGGGAAGAAAGTCCGATTGTGCCTAAACAACAAGGTAACCTTTCGGTACTTGTAAACCCTTTTTCGCGGTGCTAGGTTATAGATAACCAATTTAGCCAAAGGAGGATAAAATCCATGAACAAAGCTGAATTAGTCGAAAAAGTTGCCGCTCAAGCCGAACTCTCTAAGAGAGATGCGGAAGCCGCTGTTGATGCTGTCTTCGAGGTCATCGAGAACAGTCTTGTGAAGGGCGAAGAAGTCAAGCTTTCGGGCTTTGGCATTTTTGCCAAGAAGAAG
>DAISHV010000045.1:0-14109 GCA_036822315.1 Bacillota bacterium
CATGCTGAGTGGCTGTGGCGGAGTTCTTTCTAGTTCCTCTTTCTCGACGGGCACTTCATCCACAGGATCCTCCACTTCATTGCCAGGGTCCTCCCCCTCCTCGACTAGTAGCGGCACTTCTTCAACGAGCGTCATCGAAGAAGAAGTCCTTGATCTCACGCTCCTTCCCCAGGCCCACGAAGCGGTTACCCCCACGGATGACGAAGTCGTCCAGATTGTTTCAATCGCCGAAAAAGGCATCACGATTTCCAAGATTGACGAGGCGACGGTACTTCTTATCAAAAACATCATTAAAGAAGCTTATCTCACCCCTGAGAAAGTCACTCTCTTAGTCACGGTGGCTAATGATGTCGTCGCCGGCATCAAAAAGAATACGCTCAGCGAAGCCAGCGTCTCCTTTAAGGCTTTTTATACCCACCTCGACGCGGCTTTGAAGAGCATTGATGGGGATCAAATTGGCTACCTCCTTCGCGAATTTGCCCTCCTCGCGCAAAAGAGAAAAGATAAGACCTCCTCCTTGCCTTATGGCTTATTCTTGGGCTTAGAGAATGCGAAGGATTATCAAGGCGCGTTGGCTGCTTTTGGGACAAAATTCCCCGGGTTTAAGAGCCAATACGAGCTCTATTCAAGCTACTTCGATGGCAGCGTCTCTTACCAAGAGAATCCCCTTGAGGGCATTCTCACGCCAGATTCGGGCTTGGCTATCGCCCTTGGACGTTCGCTTCATCTCTTATTGCGCAAAGCCATCACCCTTTTCTCCGAAGAAGAAAAAGTCCTCGCCCTTGCTTCCTTGGCTTTGACGCTTCGAGGGGAAAACCTTCCTTATGCCCAAGAGGTCAAAGCCAAACTCCAGTCGATCAAAGATAACCCGGTGGCTTTGATCAATCACCTCGGAAGCTGGATCCTCTCCTTCAAAATCACGAAAGCGAGTTGGGCGATGCTCCAAACGAAAGCCGTGGATTTCTTCAAAATGCTGATTGGTATCCAAAAGCATGTTGAACTCTCGGCGAAGGCCGTCAATGTCACGTATTTCGACGCTTTGATATCCTTCGTGGAAGAAAAGAAGAATCTCATCCAAGGCGAGAACATCGAAGTCGTCCTTAAACTCTTAGGTCTCATCGCGGAAAAATTCTCGAGTGAGGAATATCAAGCGATCCTGGCTAGTCAAGGCGATAACCCTCTCAACCCCCTGAGCAAACTCTTAAGCCTCTATGAGAAAGCTTACGCCGGGCTTAGTCCCAGCGAAAAAGCCACCCTTTCGAGCTTATTTACCCAGCTTGGTCTTTCTTATGAAGAGGTCATGAGCACCTTGACGAGTTGGCAAGGGTTCGATCTGAATAACCAAAACGAAGTCCAAACGATGAAAGACTATCTTTCAAGCCTCGGGCAAAAAGTCACCAGCCTCTTCACCCCGAGCGTGAAAGAACTCCAAGTCAATGTTTATCTTCAGGACCCCTTCTGCCTCAAAAATACCACCATCGCCCCGAAACGCTTCGCCATCTACCCTCGTCTTCCGAGCGATTCGAGTGAAAACTATGCCATCCTCGATGTCGTGGCCCCGACCGATACTTTGGGATTCCACCAAGGAAGCTTCGTTTTAAAGGTCTTGGCGTCCGGAGCCACGTATCACTACATTTTTGGTTACGACGTCATCCCGACTTTCCTCGGTTTAGATCCGCTCCAATACTTGGTCTTCTCTTCCCAAAATGGCCAATTCCTCTATACGAATAACGTCCTTTATCTTCACGAAGGCGTTAGCGTCGAGGAACTTCGAAATCCTAGTGGCAGCAACATCCGTTTCTTAGAAGGGGATGCTGAAAGCCATGGCATTGCCCTCAATGATCCATCCCTCAGCTTAACCCTTTCATCCACCGAACCTGGCGAAGGCTTCCTCTTATTGGCCTACACCGTGTCGAGTGAGCTGACGATCTATGGCGTCCTCAAGACCCGGATCTTTACCGAAAACGACATCTTCTATTCGAATAACGCCAAACAATCTTACGTGGTGCTCGGGGGCGATACGACCTTACTCATCAGCCAAAACATCATCGGAATCCACGGCGAGACGATCGAACTGACCTACTTCTATCTTTCCTTAGCCACGCTTCAAATTACCCCGAGTGCGTTAGGCGAAGGCGTTTACGAAGGGCACTATCTCGATCACATCATCCCCATCAGCCTCGTGGTCGTAGATCCCGCATCTTGCCATCTCGATGAGATCGGCGAATACCTCTCGTATTTAAAAACATCCTATTTTATCGGCGAAGCCTTCAGTTTATCAGCTCTTCAGGTCTTCTACTCCTACCAAACGGCGGATGGAGAAATCCAACCCGCGGGCAGCTTGCTCATTCAAAACCCCCAAGTGACTTTAGAGGGTTTCTCCACGCTGGAACCCGTTAGCCAAGCGGAGGCGAGGTTCACTTATGGCGGCATCAGCGTGACGTTCTCCTATAGCGTGACTCGCAGCCACTAACTCCAGGGCGAAAAGAAAACGCCGCCTCGACCCCCATAGGCGGCGTTTTCTCGTGGGTCAGTTCTCCGAATCTTGTTTGAGGAAATGCAAAAACTCTTTGGTGAGATTTTCCGGAGTTTCTTTAGCTCCTTCCGCCAAGTAATAGACTTCGAGGTTAGCAACCGCTCCGGCGTAAAGATAAGCCATGGCCTTATCGCCCCGCTCATGCTCGGCAAAGTCGCGCTCCACCCCTTCGTTAAGGCTGGCAAAAAGATAATGAATCAGGTTTTGATGATATAAGGCGAGGAGATTGTCTTTCTCCTTCGCGAGTTTTTCAAAGCAAGAATAGATGAACTCTTTGATCGAAGAAAAAGGCGTGATCGGCCCCCGGGTTAAAAGAAATTCCAGTTCGTTCCGGGCGAGATAGGCCTTGATGATGTCTTCCTTACTTTGAAAGAGCCGGTAGAACGTCGCGCGGGAAACCCCCGCTTTCTTGCAGATTTTCGTCACGTCGATCGCGTAAAAATCATGCTCCTTCAATAAGGCGAAGAAGCCGTCGATGATATAGTCCTTAGAGTGGGTTTCCATAGTCTGAGACGAAAGTGGTCTTTCTGTCGCAATAAGGATGACACAATCCCCCCTTCTGTTTCAAAGAAAACCCGAGCTCTAGCGTCAGTTTGGAACAGAAGCTAGTCTAGTGTCGCGTTCAGAAATAGGAGGAACGTGAACATGGAAAACACCGTGAAAGAAGAAAAGTACGCCGAGAAGATGCTCGCCGATTATTCGCCGGAGGAGAAAGGCCATTCCGATTACGAAAATTTGAAAACCCTCGAGAAAAAAGTCACCCGTTTGCCGCGGGTTAATGCCTGGGTCATGGGCAGTGTCTACACTTTGCTCTTCGGCTTTGGCTTTTGCCTCGTCCTCAAAACCATCACCTTCGAAGGCCTCGATTGGTTAGGCTACGTTTTAGGTGGGGTTGGACTCTTGGCGATGATTGCCAATTATTACGTCTACAAAGTCTTCTTACGCCATCAAAAAGCCCTCTATGGCAATCAGATTGTTGAGACCTCGAAAAAGATTCTTGGCTAAGAAAGAAACACGAAGACGACAAGAAAGCCCCGTTCCTCATTTTTGAAGACTCGCTAAAGAAAAGCCATCTTTGGAATCAATCCAAGGATGGCATTTTTAGGCAAAAGGATTCGGTTTATATCGACGAAGCAAGCGAACTGGTCACCGGGGCGACTTTCGTCCAATCGAGCGTCAGTCGACTCTTGAGGTTCGGGCTAATCGTTTTGTCCGTTTTGATTTGATTGATGGCGAACGTCTCCGGATCGGCTAAATCTTTATAGGCATCGAGGGTCGTTTCGAGATAGCTTTTGTCGATGACGCCGGCATAAGCGGCCACTTTGTAGGTCTTGCTTTCGTCGAAGGCACTCCCATCTTCTAAGCTGAGAGTCTCGATGCGCTTGCCCCGTTCAAGCCAAGGGGCATAACTCATCTTGAGACCGCTGGCGGCGACGAACTGATCGAGTTCGTTGCCATTGATAATCGGTCGTTCAAGCAGGGTCCGTAATTTTGCCCCCGTCAAGGTATAAGTCGTGATGTAATCCTTCGCCGCGATACCTTTTTGATAAAAGAGGCGCGAATCCGTGGTGACATCGCCTTTTTTGATATAAGCCATATTGGCCCGGTAGAAGCCACCGCTTGGCACCAAGGCGAAGTCCGCCCCGGTCGCTGCCTTCATTTTGTCGGCAAGATAATACGAGGTCGCCAAGACCGAGAAATCATCGGTGGCGGTAGCGATATTGTTATACGTCGGAATGGAAACGCCTTTGGTTAAAGTCGCTTTATTATCCGTATCCAAAGCGCTCATCGCCTCGGCGATCGAGGTCCCATTGAAGATGGATAAAACCGTGGTTTTGATTAAGGATTTAAGGGGTTTTACCATCGACTGATCCGAGGCAAAATCAAGGATTGCATGGTAGGTTCCGTTTTTGATGTAACTCGAAACGGTGTTATATAAAGGATTGTTGCCTGTATATTGTTTTAAACTGGGGACCCCACTCCAGCCCGTCAATAAGGCATCTTGGCCTTCACTAGTGCTTAAATAGTCCATCACCGAAGTGTCAAAAGCGTAGCGGGTTTTATCTTGTTCAATCGCCGAAGGAACCAAAAGCACCACCGAAGACGAATAAAGGACCGAAGCGTTTTTCCCCGTGCTCGAAGGATAAGGCGCAAAGCCCAACTCGAAGGGGCATTTATCGGTCAAAGCTAGACCATAGATATCCGAAGAATAGTCGACCATCGCGATCTTGCCCGAAAAGAAATCTTTTCGCATCGTCGTCAAGCTGGCGTTAAAACTGTCGACGGCAAAGACTTTTTCGTCAAAAAGGTGCTTGGCCAAAGTGAACATTGGGGTCGCATAAGGCGCAAAGTTCGCTTTGCCCTCTAAAAGATTGCTATACCACTCCATCCCTTCAGGGGAACTGAGAAGTTCATCGTAAACCATTCCTTCCAGAACGCGGACTAGCGACGACTCGTACTTAAAGCAAGAGTCAAAGGGTCTTATCCCCGTCGCGGCAATCGTCGAATATAAAGAGGCAAGATCATCCGTCGAACTCGGCATGCTCCAGCCTTTTTCTTGGAAGAGCGTTTTGTTATAGAAGACGCCCGAAGCCGAAGTGGGCAAAGGCAAACCGTAGATGTGCCCTTTATCCGCGATGGCACTCAAGGTGGTCGACAGATAGTTTTTGAGGAAGCTTTCCCCCGAGATATCCGCGCCAATCGTCGGGGCGTTCCAGTAGTTGGTCACCACGAAGTCGTAGTTATTCTTTTTCACGATTTCATTGATGCCATCCGCCGAGAGATTTACCCCGGAAGTCACATCGAAATCATAGATGAATTGTTTGCTGGGAAACCGGGCATTTAGAGCGGCGATAAGCGGTTTCCAATCCATTGCCATCGCAAAGCCAATCCGCACGATTTGTTTGCCGGAAATCGGCGCTTCGAAGGTCGTGATCGCATCGTCTTCCTTGAGGGTGATGTATTGCGATAAGGCGCCGCAACTGGCTAGCGTCCCAACACCAGCGAAAAGGGTTAATAACACCCGGCGAAAATGGGATGATCTCATGCTTTTTCGCCTCCTGAGGTCGGAATATATTCGTGGAGCTTGAGCGAAAGCTCCGTCAAATCGATCGGTTTCGCCAAGTGGGCGTTCATGCCCGCTTTAAGCGATTGTTCGACATCTTCGGCATAAGCGTTTGCGGATAAGGCGATGATCGGAATGCTCTTGGCTTCGGGGTGAAGCGAAGAACGGATCGCTTTAGCAGCGCCTAAGCCATCGAGAACGGGCATCCGTAAATCGAGAAGAATCACCGAATAATAGCCCGGTTGGGATTTCGTAAAAGCATCCACCGCTTCTTGGCCATTGTTAACGGCGTCAACATCGAGAGAAAGTCGTTCTTTTAAAAGGAGAATCACGATTTGCTGGTTAATCGCATTGTCTTCAACCAACAAGACGCGTTCGTGGTGAAACGGCACTAGCGGAGTATCTTTGGCTTGCTTCTTCATCACGCTTCCCGTACGTTCCAAGGGGAGATGAATTTGGAAAGAGCTACCCTTACCTAACTCACTTTCGACTTGAACCGATCCACCCATCAGTTCGCTGAGGCTTTTGACGATGCTTAAGCCTAAGCCGGTTCCGACATAAAGCGAGGAAGCACTGGACTTTTCTTGTTCAAAGGGTTGGAAAATATGAGCCATGAATTCCGGGCTCATGCCTACCCCGGTGTCCCGCACTTCCAACACCACTTCATCCTGAGTGGGATTTAGCGCTGTTTTATGAATCGCTAAAGTCACGCTGCCGCCTTTGGGGGTGAACTTCATCGCGTTCGAGAGCAAATTCATTAAGATCTCTTTGATTTTGGTCGCGTCGCCATAGTAATCCGAGTCAAAGGGGACAGTGTCATCAAGGATGAAATTGAGACCCTTGCCTTCGATGACGGGTTTATACATCGAGGTTAAGACTTGGAGGAGATCCTCCATCGAGAAACTCTCATGGGCAACGCTCATTTTGCCGCTGTTGATTTTTTGAAGATCGAGCATGCCATTAATCAGTTCCAAAAGATAGTTCGCGGATTCTTGGGCTTTGAGGACGAAACCATCGACCTCCTCCCGGCTATGGGGTGGATCACTCGCGAGTTGGAGCATGCCATTGACCGCGTTAAGCGGGGTGCGAATATCGTGGCTCATCTTGGCGAGGAAACTGGTCTGGGCTTCGACGGCTGCCGCTTTCTTATCCTCTTCGCGTTTGCGGCGAACCGCAGAGAAGGTGAGGGTGAGCATCACGCCTGAGAGAGCGATAATGAAAGTGAAGGCGAAAACCAAGGTGAGGGCCATATTCCGATAGGTTTGAGCGGCCGTGAGGGTCAATGGGACCGCCACGACAATATAGTCATCCTCAAATTGGGTTTTCTTGATATCGATCATCCAGCGAATGTCCTTAATCGTGACCAAGGCTCGCGATTCGCCAGCCTTCATTTCGCTTTGGATCTGGCTGATTTGCCCCTCGGAAATGCCACCTTCCGTCAAAGCGGAAAAGAAATTGTAGCCCCCACTCACGAGGGTTTCGGTTTCCGGTTGAAGGAAAATCGCCCCATCTTCGGTGATGAGATAGCCCGAACCGACGCCATCAAAAAGCGAAATGGTCATGTTCTTGCGGAATTGCTCCGAAGAGACGCCAATCACGAGACCAGAATAATCCACGCTATCAATGGTGAGCGTCGCAATCTTTTTTCCGAAGAAAAGATAGGATTCGGTTAAATCGAGGGTCGGATGGCTCAATATGACTTGGTCGGTCGAAGAGTAGGTAACATTTTTGACGAAATAGGGATCGCCCAGCGAATGTTTTTGACCCGAAGTATCGACGAATTCGCCTTTCGCGGTAAGCAAATAATGTTTGGCGTTCTCGCGGTCGGAAAGGCTTCCTTCACTTGTTCAAGCTTGCTCGGAGTCAGCGAAGAAAGCGCGCTGGAACCTTCGTTAATTTCGTTGGCGTAAGAATTCTGAATATTATCGATGTTGCGGGTTAATTGAATCGCGATTTCCGAGGTGTAATTTTCTCGTTCAGCCTGGACGGCTTCTTGGGAACGATTGTTATAAAAAACAAAAAGAATAAAACCGAGAACCGGCACCACGCCTAAAAACGACCCTACCAAAATGGAAAGGAGCTGATTTTTAGAATTTTTCCACGAAGAAGCTTTCACAAGGTTCATCTCAAAGATGTCTTTTTATCACGCGATTCCTACCACAATTTCGTTTTATCATTTTAACAAAAAATCATTACTACTCCAATGTTGTTGGCAAAGTATAAGGAAGGAAGGAAAAAGCCTCTTTTCAAGAAAATGCCGACCTTAACGAATGTTTTTCTTTACCGAAACGATCATTTTTATGCCCTCGCTTTCTTGTTTTTTCTTTTGTTAGGAAAAGAAAACGTCTTTTTTTATCAAATATGTTACATTTGTGGCTTTTTCTTGAAATTGTTTACAACTTCTTTACGCTTGCTCCCAGAGGTGACTAATGAAAAAGGGATGCTTCCGTTATCCCGGTGGCTTCTTCATCCCCAGGAATCGGCCTGTCAGTGTTTAGAATTGTTTCCATCCTTCGATGCTAATCTTTACCTCAGCGACGAAATAACCGTAGCAGTCGTAACTCCCCTCGGAGGCAATGCCGTCTTCTAGGGACTCAAAAGAGCGAAAACGAAAATGCCTCTTCCATCGCTAAAGAAAAAGCTCTCGGAACGCGAGAGCTAAGGCGATACGATTAGGCTTTCTTCTGTTTGGCTAAGTAAGCCGCCAAGGCTGCTTCATCCGCCAATTGCTTTTTATAGGCTTTGGCTTGTTTTTCAATCAGTTTGTGATCGGCGAAATAGTTGATGCCTAAGGCCCGACGAACGCGCAAGAGTGTTTCGGCGGCCTTCGCTTCGGCTTTCTTTGAGCCTTCTTCCAGAATGCGGTAGACAGAAGGAATATCGGCTTCATAGACTTTGCGGCGTTCGCGAATCGGAGTCAAAACGTCGTTGAGGGTATCGGCCAAGAAGCGTTTCACCACCACATCGCCTAAGCCACCATGCTGATAGGCCGCTTTGAGGGCATCCAAGTTGGCGTATTGCGGAAGGAATTTGGCGAAATGCTCATCCTTGGCGAAAGCATCGAGATAAATAAAGACCGGATTGTTGTCGGTATGACCCGGATCTTCCACTTTAAGGTGGGTCGGATCGGTAAACATGCTCATGACTTTTTGCCGAACCGTCTTCTCATCATCTGCAAGATAAATGCCATTGCCTAAGGATTTGGACATTTTGGCTTTGCCATCGGTGCCCGGAAGGCGCTTGCAGGCGGCATTATCGGGTTCCATGATCTTGCAGCGAACGAGTGTCTCACCATAAAGCGAATTGAACTTATCGACGATTTCGTTGCACTGCTCAATCATCGGCTCCTGATCTTCGCCGACCGGAACGACCGTGGCATCAAAAGCGGTGATATCGGCGGCTTGCGAGACCGGATAGCATAAGAAACCGGCGGGAATTGACTCACCAAACTCTCGCATCGCAATCTCACTTTTGACCGTCGGATTGCGTTCAAGGCGCGAGAGGGTGACCAAATCGAGATAATAGGAGGTTAATTCGAAGAGTTCCGGCACTTGGGATTGCACGAAAATCGTGGTTTTGCTCGGGTCGATGCCCGCCGCAAGATAATCGAGGGCGACTTCAATGATGTTATCGCGAACCTTCTGAGGTACCCCGGAGTTATCGGTCAACGCCTGAGTATCGGCGATCATGATGTAAATCTCATCAAAAAGACCGGAATTCTGTAACTCGACCCGACGCCGAAGTGAGCCGACATAGTGACCAATGTGGAGTTTGCCCGTCGGGCGGTCTCCCGTCAAAATGATCTTTTTCTGATTAACGTTATTATCCATAGATTCTTCGTGCTCCTCGTGAACCTTTCCATTCTAGCTTCATCCCCCTCGCGCTTCAATGAAAGAACCGCAACAAGCAAGAAAAGCCTTTCGAATGAGCGTTTTTGTCATAGAATAAAAGAAAAAGAGGCAATTTATGGCATCATCCTTCGAAGATTTGCGCATTGTTGACAATTTTTACCAAACCTCCGCCTTTTACCCCATGCCCACGATTTTGATCGGCACTCTCAACGAAGACGGCACCACTAATCTCGGCGCCTATTCGCTCTGTTTTCCTTATTACATCGCGGGGAAATCCTATTACGCGATGATCCTCGAATGCCGCAACAGCTCCCATACCGCCCAGAATTTACTCCGAACGGGGCATTGCTCCCTCAATTTTTTGGAAGACAACAAGAAAGACTTCGCCGAAACCGTCAAACTGGGCTTCCCAGGCGAAGAGAGCAAAGACAAGATGAAACGCTGCCCCTTCGTTCTAGAAAAGGGGCAAGCCAGCGGCGAAAACCGTCCCTTCGTGGTGCAAAAGGCTTATCAGGTCTTCGAATGCAGCTGGGACAATCAACTCGAAAAAGCTTACGAAGACAAAGCAAAAATCGGCCAACTCGAAGGGGCCGAAGGACCCTACCATGATTTCAATGGCATCACGAGCAAATTCGGCTGCCACTTCATCCTCAAGATCGATAAGGTCCTGATGAAAAAGAAATTTAAGGACACGATCATCAATGGGGTCAAAGCCAAGAACTTCCCGAAAGTCCCGGTCGATTATGGTTACCGCGATTCCCTCTACTTCTGGTATGAACGTTTCCGCCGGCCGATCAAAAACCCGATTCCGGCGGGCAAAGAAGCCGATATTCAATCGGTGATGTATGCGGCCAACCGGATGGACGATAAAGTCAAGTTCTCCAAAGACGCCTGCCAAATGCTGGTGCGGGTGCCGCGGATTTTCCTCAAAGCCGCTTTGCAGGGTTGTGTCGATTGGGCCAAAGAAAATAACGTCACGCTCATCACGCCGGCGGAGATGAAGATCATTAACGATAAACGGGCGAAAGAAAAGAAAGAACGCTGATACCTTTCTCTTCCGCTCCCCTCTTGTTTGCGAAACTGAACATGCCTACAATTTTCTCACATGGCAAAAAGTTTCGAGAGAAAAATCAAAAACCCTGCAAATCTCCCCTCTTATTGGTCGGCTCAGATTCCTTTATGCTGTGCGATGACCTTCACGGGGCTTCTTTATAACTTCGGCATGTTGGCTTCCCCTTACTTCGAAGGGCGGATCGTCGATAGCATCAGTGCTCAGACCCCGCTCCATGACGTCCTCGTTCTCATTGGGGTTTTTATCGCGGTCGTCGCCGTGGTTCTCCTCGCTCGAATGCTCAAGCGTTATACGGTGAGGCGCTTTGCCAACAACACTTCGATGACGATGCGGCTCATTTTGGAGAATAATTTGCTCCACCACCCGCTCGAGGAAGGCGCAGATTCCTCGATTGGCACAACCTTATCCAAACTCATTTCCGATGTTGATGCCACCGTTGAAGGCATGCGCAAACTCACGACGGAAATCTTTGATACCGTCATGATGTTCATCTTCTATGTCATCTTCTTATTCCTTTATGACGTCACGATGACGCTTTTCGCCCTCATTCCGATTGCCATCGCGATTCTCGTGGCGTTTTTAATGCGAAAAGCGATCTTTTTATCTTCAAGTGCCGCCCGCAAAGCCAATGCCGCCATGGCTTCTTCGAGCTACGATCTCTTCGATAACGCCATCACCTATCGCCTCTATGGGCGCGATGACGATAATCTCAAATCGTACGATGATCTTTTAAAGGATTACGAAAAGAAATCCGCCAAAGCCGCCTTATTGACCGACATGATGATTCCTTTATCCAACGCGATTGCTTTGTTAGGACTCATCCCGATTTTAATCTTAGGCCCTGAAAGAATCGCCAGCGGCGCTTCTTTAAGCGCACCGATTCAAGGTCTCATGGACCCGCTTTGGAGCCTCGGATCCTTCACCACTTACCTCACCACTTTTATCTTGATGGCAAGCAAAGCCTCCAAAACCGCTAAACTTTTTGGCTCGATTGAAAAAGGGTTGGCTTCTTGGAAGCGGATTAAGCCTTTGATCCGCCCTTATGAAGATTACGCCTTGCCGAAAGAAGTCCATGGGGACGACAAACTCGTCTTCCATGACCTCGCCCTCACCATCGATGGCAAAAACCTCTTGGATCATTTTTCTTTCGAAGCCAAGAAAGGTCAAATCATCGGTATCACCGGCCCGATTGCCTCGGGTAAAAGCGCCTTGGGCAAACTCTTCTTCCACCTTTTGCCCTATCAAGGTTCGCTTGTTGTCTTCGGCAAAGAAGTTCGCGACTATCGCCCCGAAGAAATCGCCGGCACCTTCGTTCTCATGAGCCATCATAATGCCCTATTTAGCGGCACCATCGAAGACAATATCGCTTTAGGGGGTACGAAAGACGTTAAGCCCTATCTCGAAGAAGTCGCCTTCCATGAAGACCTTCAAAGCATGCCTTTAAAAGAGAAAACTTTAGTGGGCAATGAAGGCGTCAAACTCTCAGGCGGACAGCAAGAACGATTGGCTTTAGCCCGCACGCTTTATCAGAAGAAAAGTCTCATTATCCTCGATGATCCTTTTGCCTCAGTCGACCCTAAAACGGAGCAAGAAATCCTTTCTCATTTAAGAGAAAGCTGTGGGGATTCGCTCGTCCTTTTGATTTCCCACCGCCTCTCCTCCTTTAAAGATCTTGATAACATCATCCTCTTAAAAGGCGATGGCACTTACGAGACGGGCAAAGAAAGCGAACTGTTAGAAAAGAGTTCGCTCTATCAAACGCTTTATCATCTCCAAAACGAAACGACGAAGGAGGACTTATGAAGAAACCCTTTAAAGCCTCCCATTTCCTTTTCGCCTTCTTCAAAGACCATCTTGGGTTGACGATTGCCCTTGTGATTGCGGCTTTAGGAGCCTCCTTATCCGGCTTATTGCCACCCTTCATCCTCCGCTACATCATCGATAATGAGATCACCCCTGATTTGGCCGATCCTTCGCGCGTCGTCATTTCCCGAATCGTTTTGTGGGCGTTCCTCTATTACGGCAGTTACCTCTTGGTTGCTCTTTTTGGCATCTTTGAAAACTTCATGATCGATGTCTATGGTCAGAAGCTCATCCATGAACTCCGCTACGAAATGATGGAAAAGAGCCATCGCCTCAAACTCGCTTATTTCACCCATCATGGCTCGGGCGAAATGGCCTCGCGCCTCACCGATGACGTCTATGCGATTGAGCTCCTTTTTGCCGAAGGCTTGGTCTCCCTCGTCGTTTCGCTGGTGAAAATCATCGGTATTTGGGTCTCGATTTTCGTCTTGGACTATATCCTCGGGCTTTCGCTTTTCCTCATCATCCCGATCATCGCTCTTATCACCCACTTCTTCCGCAAGAGCATGCTCAAAGCTCAGATCGAAAACCGCGAGGTTCTCAATGAAGAAAGCAACCACCTTTCCGAAAGCATCGATAACTTCCAATTGCTGAAGATTCTCGCGAAAGAAAGCTATCGAGAAAACGATTTCCTTCAACTTTTAAAGAAGGGCTATCATAGCCAAGATAAGACCTCTTTCTTCGATAGCGTCTATTCCCCGACCATTGATTTCCTCAAATCGCTTGTCATCGCGTTCTTAGCCTTCCTTGCCGCTTATTCGTATTCCGGGAATGGCTTTGGCTTATTGATTTCCATCGGCACCTTCGCTGCGGCGATGAACCTTCTTTCTTCGATCTTCTCGCCGATCCAGGATTTGGGAATGGAACTTCAAAGCATGCAAGAAGGCGTCTCGGGCATCGTCCGGGTCGAAGACTTCCTTAACGAAGATGAAGTCTCGGCGAAAAATCCCGACGACACCGCGGAAAAAATCTTCGCCACTCCAGCCCCCCACCTCTTAAATTTCGATCATCTCTCATTCCATTATGACGATGGAAATGAGCTTATTTTCGAAGACACCTCTTTAACGATTGATGAACAGGAAAAAGTGTGTTTGATTGGTCGAACTGGCGCGGGAAAAACCACCCTTTTCCGCCTCATTTTGGGTTTATTGGAGCCGACGAGCGGGAGTATCACCCTTCAAGGCTACGACGTCAAAGCGATTCCCGATGGCGAAAAGCGGGCGATCTTCGGCTACGTCGAGCAAGGCTTCAAGAGCGTGCCTGGAACTTTGAGGAACCAAATCACATTAGGTGAGGCTTCTCTTTCCGATGAGCGCGTCCATCAAGCCCTCCAAGATGCTTTATTGGAAGATTACATCAAGAGCCACCTTCCCCAAGGACTCGATACCCCCTTTAACCCCGATGATTTCTCCCGCGGTCAACTCCAACTCCTTGCCTTAGCTCGGGCCATCGTCAAGAATCCGAAGATCCTTCTCCTCGACGAAATCTCCGCAAATCTCGACTCTAAAACCGAGAAAGACGTGATTGACGCTTTGACCAACGCCAGCAAAACCCGAACCGTCATTTCAATCTCCCACCGCTTAAGCGATCAATTAGGCTTCGAGAAGATCTACGAAATTTCCAAGGGTCAAGCTCGGGAAAAACGCTAGCCCTTGCGCATAAAAATAGAAAAAGACTCGGACTAGCCTGACGCTTCTTCCGAGTCTTTTCAAATTCAAAAAAG
>DAISHV010000046.1:0-13248 GCA_036822315.1 Bacillota bacterium
ATGTGTTGGATTATCTGCAATTTTGTTTATCTTGTCATGCAATTAAAACTAGCGCCTTAGAAGTGCTGGAAAGGAGTTCGAGCCATGGGGATTGATGTTTCAAAATTAAACGATGAGGAACTTACCGCGTTCCTCGATTCGCTTGATGTCACTGTTTTGCGCGACTTACTCGGCGGAATGCCAGGCTTTGTTGAAAGAATTAAAGGCGGTTGGAGGGATATTAAGCGGATTCCCCTCCCGATGTTAAAGAGCTCGGCCATTTCTTATTCCCATGGTCGGAATTCGGTTGCCTTCTTTGGAATTCTGAATCAGACGTTTAACGACTGGGATAATCGTGTAGAAAAACTTAAAGAGCAATGTTCGAAAGAAGGGGTTGATAACGCCTCTGCTTATGCCGTGGCTATCCACGATTTGTTTACCCCTCAGTTCACCGAGGAGTACTTTAAATTAAAGGGCTTTGCTCCCGAATTTATCCAAGAGATCAACCAGTCGATTTCTTTAATTGCCTTAATAGGACATCTTTCGTCGAATAAGGGGAAGGCTTCGGAGACAGAAAAGAAAGTTGGCCAAAATGCTGGAAACATCGAATTAATCGACCAAAAAGCATCCGAAAATCTAAAAACAATCGAAGGTCTAAAGAAAACCAACGAAGACTTGTCCAGCAAAATTGAAGCGGTTGGTCGTGAGAATGCCAAACTAACCGAAAGAATTAAGGCTCTCGAAGAAGATGATTCCGTTTCTGGGGTCTCAAAAGGGCTTCAAACGCTTGGAAAGAAAGAGGCTGGTCTCGAAGAAACAGTTAAAGGTCTTCAGCGCGCTTTTGATGATGCTCAAAAGGAATTGAACGACAGGTTTGAAAAACAAATTGTTGATCTCAAAAAAGCTCAAGAGGAGAAAAAAACAGAAACCGAAGAGACTAAATTCGTCGTCGAACTCGTCAATCCAGGGGACTACGACAAGGATGATGGAAGCGGACTTGAAGACATCGTCGGCGATGTGTCTTTTGGCCTTTTGAGTAGCGAAACAAAAGAACAAAAGCATTTTGCCCTTTATAAGTCATTCATTCTCAATGCCCTTTACGGAGACAAACTGTTGTTTGCCTCAAAAGACAAAGCCGTTCATCTAGCCAAAGTTATTTCTGGGATTCTCTCCGGGCAAGGATATTATCGGATAGGCTGCGATGGGGATGTGAAAGCGCAAGAACTTTATCAATACGTTTCAAAAAGGATCAATGATTCAGGGTTTTCAGTATTTTTGATTGATGGCTTCTTGGGATCCGGTGATTTCTCTGCCACCGCCAAAAAGCTGCGATCTCTAAGCGGGAAAGCAAAGTTCATATTTTCCATTAATGACCCGAAATCCGTTAGGTTTTTGAGCATTGACCTTCTAGAGGACTTCTTATTTTTTGATGCTTCAATTAATTACGCCGGAAGATCCGAATATACGTATATTTGCCAATTGCCACCCCGAGAGTTTGAATCTACGAACTTAGTAGGACAATGCTTGACGGATCTTGGGATGAAAAATTTGGAAGCGCCTAAAACAATCGACGATGGCTTAGGCATTATTAGATATTCTTATTTACCATTCTTCGCTTATCGTGACGGGAAGTCTGTTGGCGAACTCTTAGATTTGATTTCCGATCCAGAAACGCAGGCGAAGTTAAACGAGGTTGTTGATGAATAACATTAACGACATTTATTACGGAATGGAGAACGATTTACATCTTCATTCGGGAGATAACGAGGATCCTGCTTCTTTTCATTGTCGCCTTGTCTATTCTGGTATTGCGAATTGGATTCTTTCACTAAGCACGGACAGGGATTCCAACGAACCAGATAGCAAAAACGACTTTGTTCTTAAAACCCACGTAACCAACGTCTCGAGAGACATCCTTCTTTCTTTTATTAAAGCCGACCCTGCCTTAATGCCATATTTCTCCGTGGATAAGGTTATAGATTTTATTAATTTTGTTGAAGACTCCTATGTTTCTTTAGGCTATTTTGAGGATGATGATTATCGTTTTAAGGCAGCCGAATATAAAACGCTTATCCGACTAATCGGATCGGATTTGGTACTGCACGTCGATTATCCTTGCCGATTTCACGGGATGACTGGGCTTGGGCTTTATCGCGTTGCTAAGGAAGAGGATTCAAAAGGCGCGTCCATCGATGATTATTTGTGCATTTCTCAAACAGCGTTGGGGACATTTAAATCACTAGCTGATTCTTTAAAATATCAGCCTTTTGTTTCTGAAGCTGTCAAAGGGAGGGTCGAATTCTATCATCCAGTTAAGAAACGGTGGCTTCCGTTTAGTGAGGAAGATTCCCGCCTTTTTGATTACCTCATTTTGCGTTTTGACAATATGGCCTATTCGTTTTTGAAAAAGATGGGGAACAATGTGTATATTTCGCCTCTTCCCGTTATTTATAATCCAATTTCAAAAGACTCCTTCCATCAAAGAGAAATTTGGCGAATTATCTTAGGCTATTGTGCCTTTCTAGGCTACAATTTCGAAGCGGTTTACCACATTGATAAAGCCACAAATCTTTGCTTCCTCAATTTCGAAGGCTTTATTCTTCCGGGGAAAGAGAACGCCTTTCTCCATTGCCTTTATTGGCCCCAAAGAGATTGTCTAGATGTCTTCCAATCGATTACGAGGCCGATCTTTGTTCCTACAATAAAATACGTTTTGTCTTTATTCGATGTGACTCTAAAAGAGGGCTAACCAATGAACGATTTTGGAATTAAGAAGACGCAGGAGTTGATGCAAGAGAGGCTTAGCGATTACATCGAAAGCCAATATTTTGGCGATAACGCCCTCCTTTTAGGAACCGCCAACGACTTGCTAAAGCAAGAAGGCGGAATCTACCAAAAACCGTTCATTGAATCCACGCCATCTTACGAAAAAATTGATTCAGGAATTGAAAAAAGCGACATCACCCCAGAGGCAAAAGCCTTCTTTGAAAAACTAATTGAAAACAAACTGGGCGTTTTCAGGACCCCCTTCCGTCATCAGGTTGAATCTCTTGTTGGCTTTGAAAAAAATCAAAATCTATTTGTCGCCACGGGAACAGGATCAGGCAAAACAGAATGCTTTATGTGGCCGATTATCGACAAACTGTTTACTGAGGCAAAGGATCGGCCAAATTCTTGGGAAAAACGAGGAATAAGGACTCTCATCATTTACCCGATGAACGCCCTTGTTTCTGACCAAATAGCAAGACTTCGTTCTATCATCGGTGATCCGAATGGTAAATTCCGTGATATTTTCGTTGATTCTACCCACGGAAGACGGCCTCAATTCGGAATGTACACGGGGCGTACTCCTTATCCGGGCGACAAGATAGACAAAAAGACGAATCATTTAATTGCAGAGTCTTATCGCGAGTCATTTTTGGTTGATCCGGCTCTTAAGCCAGAAGAGCAAGCTCAAAAACAAAAAGACATCGATGGACTGATCCAAATTCATAAATACCCCTCGAAGAACATGAAGGAGTTCGTAGAGGCCTTGGAGAATGACCATCTTTCTCAATACAACAACTCCAATGATGCTGAACTGCTTCTTCGTTCAGAGATGCAAAACACTACACCCGATATTCTCATCACAAACTATTCGATGCTCGAATACATGCTTACGAGGCCTGTTGAGGCTCGCATGTTTGAGAACACGAAATCATGGCTTCAATTGGATAGCCACAATCGCTTGCTAATCGTTATTGATGAAGCGCACATGTATAGCGGAGCCAGTGGTGGGGAGGTTGCTCTCCTAATCAAACGCCTTTTCTCGAGAATTGGCGTTTCCCAAAACGAGGTTCAGTTCATCCTAACGACCGCTTCAATGCCTTTTGAAAGCGAAGAAGACAAAACGGCTGTAAAGACATTTGCTGAGGATTTAACCGGGTGTGACCGCGATTCCTTCCTCTTCCTAACGGGGCACAAAACTTCGCTTGTTCAAAATTCCAAAATACCTTTGGATGTCAAAAAACTAGCGGATTTGCCTCTTCAAACGGAAATGGCGACTGACGAAGCAATTAATTCAAACATCGCGATTTTTGCTGAAAAAATCTTTGGTGCAAAAGAAATGGGGCCGCAACCTGCGGTTTGGCTCTATAAAAATCTTCCATCCTATGAGCCTTTTATTAAGTTGTTTTCCCTATGCAAGGGGGATGCGATCTCTTACCACGATCTCCTGCATGAAGTTATCGGGCAATGCGATTCGGAAGGCGCTCGCGCGCTCGACAATCTTCTTTCTATTGCGACGTTAGCAAAAGACGAAGACGGAAACTCTTTGTTCCCTGCCCGTATTCATTCCTTTTTCAGGGGATTAAATGGCGTTTTTGCCTGTGTAAATCCAAATTGTAGCCACGGGCATAGTGGGGATCATATCCATCTAGGTGAACTCTTTACTGAGCCTGATAATAGATGCCCATACTGCAACTCAAAGGTTTACGAGTTGGTCAACGATCGCAGATGCGGTGCTCTTTATCTAAAGGGCTACGTTGAAGCAGACAAAATCAATGGTCGCTCGTTTTATTTCTGGGCGAAGAAGGGCTTAGATCAAGACGGGAAATTCATCGAATACCCACTCTATCTTGTTCCCGAGGGCTTCGACTACGCGAAAAAGCCCAAAAACACTCGGAAAGGTTTCCTAGATACCAAATCTGGGAAAGTTTACACGGAACCGATTGATAGTGAATCTTTGATTCCTGTTCTCATGAGCGACGAAAGAGATGATGAGCAAAACGCTATGTTTGGCGCCTGCCCTAAATGTGGCAAGGAATTCAAGATGATTTCTTTGACCGATTTTAGAGTCAAAGGAAATCTGCCTTTTTACAGCATAGTGAAAGCACAATTTGAGGCCCAGCCGATGCGGAAGACCCCAAACAAGTTCATCCCTAATGGCGGCAAGAAAGTTCTCTTGTTTTCCGATTCTCGGCAAGGCGCTGCCGTTTTGGCTCGCGATATGACGAAAGTTGCGGACATGGACTCTTTCCGAAAGACTTTGTACCTCGCGATGCAAAAGCTTTACTCAAACGGGATTCAAGAATTCCCGATGAGCCTTTTATATGTCGCCTTCCTTCAAGTTTCCGAGGAGAACAACCTCAGGTTCTTCTACGCCCATTCTCTCGATACTTTCGAAAACGACAAGGCCGTTGTCGCTAAGAATATCAAGCGCTGGAAAGCGAACGGTCGTCCCATCGATTATTATGTGCTTTCGAGATCCGTGAACGTCCCAAGCCAAATGTACGAAGCCGATCTTCTCGAACTTTTCTGTTCACCAACGATCAATTTCCTTAAACTCGGGCTTGGGTATATCGCGCCGGTCGATGATGCTATGGACGAATGCATAGACGCCCTAAGCGACATCCATTTCGAAGAAGGTGAATTCGAAAAGATATTCTTGTCGTTTCTCTATTCAACGTTTGTCGATGCTTTCGCATTCGATAACAAAATACCTGAGCAAACACGGAGATTAGTTAAGTACAAAAAAGGCAACCGTTACGGGTTCTCGAAACTTACTTCTTATTATCGAAAGAGCGTGATGGCGAAACACCCCACCGACTACGAAAGGATTTATCAAACTATCACTGATGTTTTCTTCTCTAAGCCAGAAGGGGATGCCAATTATTTCCTGAATCTCGATAAAGTGAAGATAGTGCTCGATCCAGAAGGGAAGGGGTGGCATCGTTGCCGGACCTGCGGCGCGATTCTTCCGTTTGAATATGATGGCCATTGCCTTGCTTGCGATTCTGATGACGTTGAGACATCGGACTGCGATCGCTTTACTCAAATCGATTATTGGCGCAAACCGATTTTCTCGAAAGACCCCGTCAAATCTCTCAATACGGAAGAACACAGCGCGCAGCTCTCTTTGAAAGATCAGAAGGTTCAAACTTGGGCCAAGACCGAAGATTATGAGATGCGTTTTCAAGACGTGAATGTTGAAAAAGAAGGGGCGACGCCAATCGATATTTTATCTTGCACGACGACGATGGAAGTTGGCATTGATATCGGCTCTTTAACGGCAATTGGTCTCAGGAACGTCCCGCCACTTCGAGAAAACTATCAGCAACGAGCTGGACGAGCCGGAAGAAGGGGGACCTCAATCTCTACTGTTGTGACCTATGCTCAAGGCGGCCCACACGATTCCTATTATTTCGCTCACCCCGAAAAGATTATTAGGGGCAAACCAAGAAGGCCTTGGATTGATGTGCATAATAGTAAATTGATAGCTCGCCATTTCGACTTGATTGTTTTGACGAAGTTCTTTTTGAGCAAGAATAAATCTCTTTATGATTGCACCATCGCTGAGTTTAAAGAATTATTGCCAGATCTTTTGACCTATCTAGAAGGATTTACTCCGTCTGCCCAGGATATGAAGTTCCTTTTCCTTGGCGAGTCTCTCGTTTCGCTTAAAGACGAGATGAAAAAAGCTATAAACGATTGCGTAGCTAACCTTGGCGCTGAGGACGAAAAGAAAGACGTGTTCTCCGTTTTCTTTGAACGTGGGTTTCTTCCAACGTATTCCTTTCCGTTAGACGTGGTGGACTTCACCATTTTCGATTCAGAAGGAAAGGTAATGCTTTCGCCGCAAAGAAGCTTGGACATCGCGATCAACGAATACGCGCCTGGCAGAACCATCGTTGTTGATAAAAAGACCTATAAATCAGGTGGTTTTTACTCACCAGTTCCATTTAAAAATAGCGATTATTACTCCCCAGCGGCCGAATATTTCAAGCCGGAAAATGGCTATTTCTTTAATCTTTATATGTGCAATAACCCCCTTTGCGGATGGTTTGGAAGAGAGAAACCGAAGGATGATTTGTGCCCGTTTTGTGGGCAGCCCATCACGGAAGAAAACACCAGGGAAATGATTAAGCCCTGGGGCTTTGCTCCTGTTAACGGAAAGGACATCCCAGAAAGCGAAGCTATTTCAGATATGACTTATTCTGGGGATCCGTGCTATTCCGCCACCCCCTCTGGCGATTTGTCTTCAACAAAGTACAAAAATATCAAGGTCGCGAATGCCGAAGATCAGGAAATCATCGTTCTTAACAAAGGCCATGATGACGAAGGTTTTGATGTTTGCACGAAGTGCGGCGCCGCTCAACCTCATAGTGATAAAACTTTGAGAGAGAACCTTATTGGCGCTCCTTATCTTCAAAGCGGAAGGCCGGCCCATTGCGACCACGCGAACGTTGATGAAGGCCTCTTTATCGGGACAAGTTTTCTCACCGATATGTTTTTCCTACAAATTGAGTTGGACAGCGAGAAGATTACGGACAACGATTTAATTTTGAAATCCGCTTCTCAGACTTTAGCTGAAGCCTTGAGGCTCTCTGCAAGCCGAATTCTTGATGTCGAATATAACGATATTTGCGTAGGGACACGCCTTAGAAAATCGAGGTCAAAGAGGTTTGCCGATGTTTATTTCTACGACAGCCTCTCTAGTGGCGCGGGTTATGCGACCCAGATAAAAGATAATTTGAGCGAAATATTTGATGATGCCATCACGACGTTAAAGACTCCTGGCGTTAGGGATTTGTGCAACTACTGGAATCAAAGGATTCAATATTTATTCAACAAAGAAATAGCATTGGACTTGTTGCTGTGGGCGATGGACGGGAAACTTCCGGATCCACTTTCGGAAGCGGAAATATCGGCCATTTGTACCCCGCTTTTATCGATTTTAGGCAGCGAAACAGATAAAAAGATTTCCGTCCATGATGGCGCTCTCTATGTGGATGGGAATAGGCATGGCATCGTTTCTGGAATCGCGAAGTGCGACGATGGTGATTTTAGCGATGTCGATATTGAATATTCGCTCCCCTCTGTTGTCGAAACCCTTATTTTTTAATTCTTTGAATCGTGTTTTTGAAAAATCAATAATCGATTTCCCTCGTTTAGGATTAAAAAAGGTTCCTTTCGTTGGTATACTTAATTAGGCGTTTTTATTAATCACCGATTCTCATGGAAAAACTCAATCAAAGCCTCTCTCTTTTTGGAGATGTTATTCCGCCAAATTTCTTTGGTATTCTTTCTGGAACAAACCAAGCTAGGAATTTTGTATTGCTTTGGGATTTGGATGATTTTTTTGGTGATTCGATAAACGGGGTTGAGAGAGATGAAATAATTCAGCATGTCGATGCCTTTATTTCAAGAAATAACATGCTGGATATCGGAGAAGATACGACAACTCAAACTGGCGGAAGTGAAAAAACCGTCTCTTCCACTTCTCGGATGAGGGCATCCTTGTTTGTCAAAGACCTGGTTGACCGTGGATGGCTGGAAGAAGAGCAAATCGGTTTTACTTCATTCGAGAGGCGAAGCGATAGTTTTGTCGCTGTTTTCGGCGCTCTTAAGGGGCTTGTTCTCGGCCAAGATACCCAAGACGAATATTCCACCGCGCTTTTGAATATCTACCAAATAGTGAGCGTTCACAACGCGAATGCGTATGTTGAGACGATCGAAAGCATCAAAAAGAACCGAGAAGACCTGGTCGCCGAACTGAAGTCCATAGACAGCAAGATCAAGAGATTCATTAACAAAGCACTCGGCGGGCCCGAGAAGGGCGACAAAGAGCTTTTGGACAACCTCGTAATTAAATACCGTTCGCAGCCATATTATCGAGCCCTAATTCATTTGAACGACAAAGAGAATCCATACAAATTCAGATTCGAAGTTTTAAAGGGGTTGGAAAGGTACGAAACCGTAGATTTGGAAGACATTGTCACGGCTTTTGTTAAAGCGAAGCGGGGGGACCTTTCCGGTGACGATTACCAAAAGGCGCGCGACGAATATCGGGAGTATGTTTTGGAGATCCTTCATGATACCGAACGAACCATAGATAATCTCGGAGAGCAAGTTGACTCAATTTCTCGCAGGAACGGGAGCTATATTTCCTCGACAAAAGAAATTTTGAACTTCCGCCTCAACCACGGGAAGAACATCAACGGCCTCATTGATTCTGTCCTTCGGCAAATAAAGACCGTCGATTCGGAAGAAAGATTCGATTACTCAAAAGCTTTCGAAGTGCCGTTCTTTCACCAAATCGACACGGATTCTCTCTACCGCTCCCGCAAAGTAGCCGCAAAAGCCCCGAAACAAATAAGCGTGACCAAAACCGCAGCGGATCCCGCTCTCATCGAGGAAGCGAAGAGACTGTCCGAATACCAAAGCAAGTTTACCAGAGAGGCCGTAGAAGCCTTCGTGATCGGAGCCATGGGCGACAAGCCGTCTATTAAAGCAAGCGAGATCAAGATCGAAGGCGTTGACGATGCTCTGAGGCTTTTAATGGTCCCCGTTTACGGCAACACGGAAGATTCCGTATATTCTGTCGCAAAACCAAGCGGCAACAGATTCGATGGTTTTATGTTCAATATGGATGATTTCGTTATCTCTCGGAAGGAGAAACAACTATGACAAAATCAGAAGCCCGAGATCGCTTTTTTACCGAGACAAAAGGGCTAAACGAAGACCAGCTCGAGGCGATTGCCGACGCCGCCAGTGCCCTTTTGGGGTCGACGTTCATCGTTCGGGGAATCAAATCGGACGCCACAGCCTTCTATACCCTAAGCAATTATTACACGGCGATCGAGGCTTATTTGGCTATGTGCGATGTCGAATTAGACAAAAGCCAAGATGTGTATTTCATTAAGACAAAAGTTGACTCTAACAGATACCATTTGTACAAACTCGACACGATTCTTCTCCTTATTTTGAGGGAGATCGATTTTGATATTTTGAAAAAAGCGAACATTTCCGAAGCCCATTCAACAACGGTTGGAGAGATTCTATCTCGGCTTTCTAGGACCGAGATTTATCCCTCAAAAGCGATGAGCAATCTTCGCACCGATTTCACTCAGGCCATGATGCGCTTGCGCCATTACAAGATCGTTGATTTCCAACAGGCCGAAATAAAGAACGACAGCGCCATCGTTGTCATTTATCCGACGATTGCTTTGCTTGTCCAATCCGAT
Organism: Bacillota bacterium; assembly: GCA_036822315.1. Lineage (GTDB taxonomy): Bacteria > Bacillota_I > Bacilli_A > RFN20 > CAG-826 > UBA4951. The sequence continues at coordinate 9,984 of DAISHV010000046.1, forward strand.
AGCGTAGAGAACCTGGCGAAGCAACTGAATGAATACAAAACTACTGACGAAGTAGCGGGGGGAGAAACCGATGAAGATTCTTCAGAAGATTAGGCTGATAAACTGGCACTTCTTCGAGGATGCCACCTTTGAAGTTAAAGGCAACACGGTGATTTTTGGCGAAAACGCCTGTGGCAAAAGCACCATCATCGACGCCATCCATTACGTTCTTTCCGGAGGCGATTGCGATTTCAACAAAGCAGCGAACTCCGCGAACTCTAGCCGATCGGTCTTTTCCTACATGAAAGCAAGGGTAGGCAAAGAGACGCAAGAATACGCTAGGCCCCAGGCCGACATTATTACGCACATAGCCCTCCAGTTCCTCGATGGCTACAACAAACAGCCCCTCGTGGTTGGCGTGGTTCTTCAAATCGCTTCCGACCAGCAACCGACCAATCGTTTTTATTCCTTCAAGGGCTCGGTTCTTTCCGATGACCCTTTCTATGGCGATGAAGCGAAGACGATTATTAGAAACGGCGATAATTTCTTTAGTTTTTGTCAGGAAAAAGGCATTGATATTCAGAGTCTGGACAACGACGGAAGAGCGAAGACGTGTGCAGACAGGATGACGGCTGTTTTGGAGGTGTCCCCAACTTATCCTCCGCTTCTGGAAAAAGCCATCTCCTTTTCGAGTCTGGGCGGGATTGATGATTTTGCCCGTAAGTTTTTATTTAAGGAAGACGCCCTCCCGATTGAAAGCCTAGTCAAACCGGCAATGGATTATCAACGTATCAAGGAGCAATTGGAAGCGGAGCAGAAAAAAGTCGACGCATTAAATTTAGTTTCTCAACTTGCCCCCAAATATCGCGACGCGGTTAAAGGACAGCTTGTTTATGCCCTCGTTTCGGCCAAAGAGGAAGTATCGATTCAGTCCGATGCTTGCGCCGCAAAGAAAGCCGAACTTGAGAGACAAAAACTTGTTCTTGCCGATGATAAAAAGCAAAAAGACTCACTCGACGAACAGCAGCGGATACTCGAGCAACGCGAAAAAGAACTGTCAAACAACAATCCGGCGTTTGACAAATATAAGGCTGCGGAAAACGCCGAGGCATACTCAAAAGAAGCTTTGGGCAGGGCAAACGCCTCTCTAAGCGATTTGACCACTCTTGCTGACTCCGAAAAACGGCTAGCTGAGGAACTGGGCATTACCGAACGCTTTTCGCAGGGAATCGCTGATAAAAATTACGATGCCTTCCTTGATTCGAGCAAACGATACAGCAACGACATTCAAACATTAAAAGATACGCTTATCAGAGAAAACGCAATTTCCGGTCAAGAGTTCGCCACCAAGAAATCATTGCGGGATGGCTTGGAAACGGAGATTGCCAATCTCAAACAAAATATCAACTGCCCTGCTCCGGTGCGCTTCCTTATTGAGGAGATAAAGGAAGAATGCCTCCGCCACGGAATTAATGAATCGGAACTGTACGTAACGCCCGTCGCCGATGTTTTAGAGGTGACGGACGAGAGCTGGCGACGCGCTCTAGAAGGGCTGCTTGGTGCCAACCGCTTTGATCTTCTTGTTCCCAATGCTGCTTATAAGGTAGCTCACAGCGTTTTTGTGAAACACCCAGAGATCAAGGACTATTTTGGATTTGGCGTCTTGAATGAAGAAACCCTTTTCGAGGAATGCGATCGGCCGGATTCAGTTGCCCAATATTTGAAATCAAACAACAAATGGGCTTTGAATTACGCGAAGAACATTCTTGGCGACATCAAGCCATCCGATTCGGTGCCCAACCCGGCATCAAAGGACAAGGTAGTTACGAAAGAAGGCCTTTTCTTTGACGGATACGCCATTCGACGCTTGGTTGAGGACGATATGGCGAGACCGTATTTGGGGCAAGCGTCAAAGCGCTTGGCTTTGGAAATTGCCCAGAAGAAGTATGACGAGGTGTCGAAAGAGGTTACGGCATTAGAAAAAACGATCAAAGCGAAAGAGGCGACAATCGCAAAAATTAAAGACGAGTCCAGAGCGGCCACAATCTCGCACTGGGACAACGTTTTCTTCCAAATCGAGCAGGCCGAAGCCAACTACAATTCTGCTCAGAAGCAACTGGAGATTTTAAAAAACGACCAGTCGTTACTCGCCGCTCAAGAAGCGCTTAGTGCCCTGAAAACAGACAAAGAGGCCCATTCAAAGTCTCAAAGGGCGTATGAAGAGAAAAAGACGAGGGACGACAAGAAGCAAGGCGAACTCGAAGATGGGCTAAAGCACTTGAACGAGGCCCTCGCCCAAGCGTCTGGCGAGTTGGAAGAGCTTGAAAAAACGCTTCCTGAAGCCATCAAGACGATTGATTTAGAGGCGTTCAAAAAGGGCCAAAAGGGAGTGCGACTTCTTGGGCTCGCCAAGGAAGAGAGCTCTGTTTTGCACAGCCAAGAGATTGAGCTTCAGGGGAAATTGACGAAACTCTTTGGCGAATTCAACAGCCAATTTGGTGGAGACATTGCCCCGACCATCGATAGTTTGGATGATTACCTCGCTATTTATAACAAGGCATCCACGATTGATGTCGTAAGCCTGAAACCCCAAGTCGAAGAAGCCCACCAAAACATGGAGAGGGTATTCAAAGAAAACTTCGCTGACAAACTAATCGATAAGATCAAATGGACGAGAGACACAGCCGATAGGCTGAACTCCGTTTTGAAGAAATACCAATTTGGAACAGAAAAAGGGACGTTCCAGTTGGTGATAAAGACAACAGAAAACCCCGACTATAAGGCGGTTTCCGAAATTTTGGACGCCATGACAAAGAAGATTTACGGGAACGCCGGCGTCTACGACACTCTCGACGATGCTGAAAAACAGGCCTTCGATAAAATATTCGCCGTCCTTCTCGACAATCGGAGCGGCGTCGATAATTCGAAACTGATCGCCGGCTATTGCGATTATCGTAACTACATGAGTTACGACATCAAAGAAACCAGGCAAGACGGATCCGTGAGCTCGTACAAACACAATCAAAACGCTTTCTCTGGCGGCGAGACTCAAACGCCTTTCTACGTCATGGTTGCTGCCGCTTTTGGGTCGGGATTCCTGGGCCGTTTTGCTCAAAAGTCATCGCCTTGCGGCCTGGTTATTTTGGACGAAGCCTTCAACACGATGGACGAAGACCGGATCAAGGCCACAATCGAATTCTATAAGCAGCTTGATATCCAGCTGATAATCTGTGTTCCGACTGACCGTTCCGCCTTGCTGACTGGCAAAGTCGATACCTCTATTGCG
>DAISHV010000047.1:0-6534 GCA_036822315.1 Bacillota bacterium
ACCCGACTGATCCAAAGCGGCGATGAAACCCTTGCCGCTATGCATCTTCTCTAATTGAGTCGCATTCATAGTGTAGATTGTATATTTTCCTTTCGCGGTTATTTTATCGCAATCCGACTGCAAGCGGTATATTTTGCACGTTTTACCGTATTGACTGTTTTAACGAAGTGAGAAGAAAAGACGGTGGCATTTTCTTTTCTTCTCGCTTTGTGTGCCTCTCTTAAACAGAAAAAAGAGGAAGGGCGAAAGGCGTTTTGAAGAACGGTTTTTCTCTGGCGGAACAAGAGTCTTTAAACCCCGGGTTTTTCATGCGATTTCGAAGGAGTTGCATAAACTGATTCTCATCGAGGCTCTCCACTTTTGCTCTTCTTTGTAAGGTATCAGTTTGGATACTTTCTTCCTCATTTTCTCGAGGCTAAAATTTCCTTATTAGCACCTTATTAGGGGGGTTCTTATGAAAAAACAACGACTATTCCTCATCTTTTCCCTGGCCAGCATCTTTGCTTTAAGCGGATGCACCACCCGGACAACCTGCGATGTTTCGTCTCCAGCCGCTACGAGTAGCACAACAACGGCTTCGAGCACTCAGCCCGCATCGAGTTCCGCTTCTAGCTCATCGTCGAGTAGCAGCGTAATCTCGTCAAGTTCGAGCAGTTCTTCCAGCTCCAGCAGTTCTTCCAGCTCGAGCAGTTCATCGAGTTCGTCTTCTTCTTCGAGCTCGGTTGAACGGAGTCGTTTCAAGGTTAGTTTCGATAACTATGATGGAACGCTTCTGAGCGAAGAATTCTTCGACAAAGGCGCCACTCCTGAATACCATGGTCAAGCGCCGATACATGTTGCCGATGCTCAATTCACTTATACATTCGACAACTGGGACAAAGCGTTGGCTCCTGTTCTTGATGATGTTGTCTACACCGCGGTCTTCAAGAAAGATGTGAACCAATACAAGATCACTTTCTTTGATGATGATGGTACGAGCATTCTTGATCAGCATCTTGAGAACTACGGGGCGATCCCAACTTTCTCGAAGAGCAATCCGGTTAAAGCTTCGACCACCCAATATGATTACACCTTCAAGGGCTGGGATCGGACTTTAGAAAAAGTGGTGGGAGAAACCAGCTATCATGCCGTTTATACGAATAAAACCCGCCAATACACCGTCACCTTCCGTGACGAAGGCGGAGCGCAACTTCAATCCTCGAAGTGGGATTATGGCGCGACTCCGGTTTATAGTGGAACAAAGCCAACCAAGAGTGGTGATAAGCATTATTCTTATTCTTTCAACGATTGGGACAAGACCATCGCCCCGGTAAGTGGCGATACGACTTATACCGCGAAATATAAATCGGTAACCAATCAGTACACCGTGACGTTTGTTGATAGCAATGGGCAGACGCTACAAGAGAGCACCTATGACTATGGTACGATGCCTTCTTATAGTGGAACGGTTACGCCGAGCAAAGCGAAAACCGCCGAATTTACCTACGCTTTCGATACATGGTCACCCGCCATCAGCGCGGTGAGTGAGGATATCAAATACACCGCCAGTTTCACCTCGACGGTTAATACTTACACTGTCCGTTTCCTCAATTCGGATGGCACCGAACTTGATTCGCAAACGCTTCCTTATGGCGCGGATGTAACCTATAAAGGCGCTACCCCGACGAAAGCCGCGGATGTCCAATACACCTACACTTTCAACGCTTGGGATAAGAGCGTGGCAAAAGTCACGGGCGATGCGACGTACACCGCGACGTTCTCGAATAAGGTCAACCAATACACCATCAAATTCGTCAATGAAGATGGCACCGTCTTACAATCTTCTGCTTGGGATTATGGCGCGACTCCAACCTTTACCGCGAAGGAGCCGCTCAAGGATCCGGATACTGCGAATGCGTATATTTTCGATGGCTGGACCGAAGCGATCGGCACCGTGACGGGCGATAAGACTTATACCGCCACGTTCAAGCCCTATGCCTATGCCTTAAAGTACACCTATGACAGCACGACCACGAGTTATACGGTCAGCGGTTATAGCGGCTATTTCCACGATATCGTGATCCCGGAGACTTATAACGATGGGACCAATGGCGAGCACGCTGTGACCACGTTAAAAGATCAGGTGTTTCGGAATTCAACGACCTTGACTCGAGTCAAAATCTTGGCTCGCCTCACCAATTTTGGTTCGAATTCTTTTGGCCTCGATACGGCTTTAAATGAGGTCAGTTTGCCTGAAGGATTGCCTTTGCTCAATGGCTATGAGGTTTTCTATGGCGCTTCCTTGTTATCCGCGCTCACGATCCCTTCAACCGTGACGAGCATCAGCGCGAATTTCTTCCAAAAATCCTATTTGGCTTCCCTGGACATTCCACAGGCGGTGACCTCCATCGCCAACAATGCTTTTGATTCTTCGGCGAAGCTGGAGACTGTGACTTTCTCTGGCGTCCCGCAGATTTCAACGCTTGGCGATCACACCTTCTTGAATTGCAAAGCCTTCAAGAGTGTTGTGATTCCTTCGACAATCTCCGCCTTTGGAACGGGCACATTCGAGGGATGCTCTTTGCTTGATAACGTGACCTTACAAGAGGGATTTACTTCGCTCAATGGCGATGTAGTTTTCCAGAACTGCAGCGCCCTGCAGACGGTGAAGATTCCGACCAGCGTGACCACGATTTCTGATGGTTTCTTCGCTGAAACGGGTCTCACCAGCGTGACGATTCCTTCGACTGTTATTACGATCGGCGGTTATTGCTTCCATAAAGACTATTCGCTGAGTAGTGTTACGGTGGAGGATGGTTCGATTTTGGAGACGATCGGAGACAATGCGTTTGCTAATTGCCCGGCTTTGACTTCCTTTGTCTTTGCCGGAACGGCCGCTAAGCTGACAAATATTGGCAAAAACACTTTCCTGAATGACACCGCGCTTGAGACATTAACGATGGCGGGTGGAAACAGCATCAGTCTCGACCATCCTTTGGATAACGCAGGTAAATTGTCGACGGTGACTTTGCCCTCCGATTGGACGAAGATTCCGGATAACTTCTTTGCGGGCAGCGCGATCGAGAGTTATGTTGTCCCGCGGACGATCGAAACGATTGGCAACGATGCCTTCAATGGTTGTAAATCCTTGACTTCAGTCACTTTTGAATCGGGCAGTTCACTCACCACCATTGGCGTGGCCAGTTTCCGAGGTTGCGCCGCGCTCACTTCAGTTCAAATTCCTGCGACGGTCACTCGGATTAATGCTGGAGCTTTTGAGGACTGCACTGCCTTGACGAATGTGGATTTTTCGAATTGCGGGACGATTGTGGGCGAGACGGCCTGGTGGAATGGTGGTGCCTTCGAGAACTGCCCCAAGCTGACCTCCGTGACGATCCCCGAGAGCATGAGCGAAATCGGAGATAACCTCTTCCGGAGCTCGGCCATCACGTCGATTGCCATCCCTTCGACGGTGAGCAGAATCCGAAGCAACGCCTTTGATGGCTGCGCCAAGCTGGCCTCCGTCACCTTCGCCTCGGGCAGCACCCTGACGGAGATTGGTCGTTATGCCTTCTCCTCGTGCACCGCCTTGGCCTCGGTTGCCTTCCCGGCCACTCTGACGAGCCTCGGAGACGGCGCTTTCAACGACTGCGCGGTCCTTGCCTCGGTGGACTTCTCCGGCTGCGGGGTCGTGGCGGGCACCTCCACTGGCGCCTTCGAGAACTGCCCCAAGCTGACCTCCGTGACGATCCCCGAGAGCATGAGCGAAATCGGAGATAACCTCTTCCGGAGCTCGGCCATCACGTCGATTGCCATCCCTTCGACGGTGAGCAGAATCCGAAGCAACGCCTTTGATGGCTGCGCCAAGCTGGCCTCCGTCACCTTCGCCTCGGGCAGCACCCTGACGGAGATTGGTCGTTATGCCTTCTCAAGTTGCAAAGCTCTGACGAGTATCACCTTGTCTGCCACCCTCACAAGCATCGGTGAATATGCCTTCGATACTTGCAGCGCTCTCACAGACTTCCGGTTTGACGGAACGATGGCGCAATGGGCTGCGGTTATTAAAGGTAATAATTGGCATAACAATGCTGGCTTTACCACGGTCACTTGCACCGATGGCACGGTAACTTTGTAATCTGATTCTTAGATTCTATAAGCCTCATCTTTCATCGGATGGGGCTTTTTATGTTATTCTTTTAAAAACAAGAGGTACTTCCGATGAAAGTGTTATTAGTGAATGGTTCGCCGATCAAAGATGGCTGTTGCGAAAGAGCGCTAGAAGAAGTGGTCAAAGCGCTTGACGCCAATTGCGTTGAAAGTGAGATCTTCTGGATTGGCAATAAACCGCTGGGTGGCTGTATGTCCTGTGGTTATTGCGACCAGCATGATGAATGCGTTTTAAAAGACAGCGTCAACGTTTTCTCCGCCAAAGCCAAAGAAGCGGACGCTTTCGTTTTTGCTGCGCCAGTCTATTACGCGGGCATGGCAGGCAACATGAAAGCCTTCTTGGACCGTCTCTTTTATTCGGCGGGTGAGAATCTCCGTTATAAGTTAGGCGCGGCGGTGGTTTCTTCGCGCCGGGCGGGTTCGACCTCCGTCTTTGACGAAATCAATAAATACTTCACCATCAATCAAATGCCGATCGTTTCTTCCCGTTATTGGAACGAAGTCCATGGCTCGAAGAAAGAAGACGTTGAAAAGGATGAAGAAGGTCTCTATACCATGCGGGTTTTAGGCGATAACATGGCCTATCTTTTGAAGTGCATCGACGCCGGCAAAAAAGCTGGAATCGTTAATCATGCCGGGGATGAAAAACCCGCGCGGACCAATTTTATCCGGTAAACGTTTTTTCGTCTTTGTTTCCTTTACCTTTACCAAAGAAGTTAATCCTGATGGAAATTTCGCTGGTTATCCAGCGATTTTTTCGTTTCTTTATAATGAAACAAAAGTAACCTTTTGTACCATCCTTAGGAACCTTTTGTGTTACAATTGTTTCCTTCAGTTTTCCTGAAGGATGAGGCGACGGAAGATGAAAAAATCGGTTTTATTGGCCTTGGCAATGTCAGGGTTTCTTATGGCGGGAGGCCTCCTAGGAGAATCTTCTCTTGGAGGATGGGATAAACCCATCGTTTTGACCGCGCCGAGAATTCAAAAAGCTTTGAGCGGCGCTACCACGACCCAGCCGACGGACATTTATCCCGATGATGGCAATCCCACCTTTCCGATTTCGCAGGTTTATAAGTCTGGCAATGCCAATGAAGGCCAGCCGACCAGCCTTTTTGCTTCTGGGCGCCCCTTATTGATCACCGCCGGGACGATCAGCGGATCGACCAGCCTTTATTCCAACGGCTCAAGCACCCCTTTGGTGACCGAGTGGGGAGTCACTTCGGGAAACGCCTCAACGAGTTCGACGAATCCGGTGACGTTCTACCGCGTCGAAAATTCTTTTGAGAATTATGTTCCGCCATCGGGAACGACCGGCTGTTCTTTCTTTGGCGGAAAAATGCCTGTTTCCTGCACCGCCACGAATCTTTTGACTGGCGATATTTCGATTCGGATGACGGGCGGGCAAGCCAATTGGCTCGTCTGTGGCGGCGGGACAAAAACGACGGGTAAAGGCGTGATGGAACTCGAAGGCGGCTCGGCCAAAGAGGCGATGGGCGATTGGGGCACCAGTGCAGACAAAAGTGTAAGCAATGGCGTTACGATGAACATTCATAACGACTATTCCATCACTTACCTTGCTGGTTCGGTGACGGACTACACCACGGTGGACATCAATCTTTATGATTCGCCTTACGTCCAACGCACCTATTTGAGCACGCTCAACAACAAACGGCTCACGGTGGGCAATACCCTTTCAATGAAGAGCAAAATCGGTTTGCTCTCACCTAGCCAAGGCTTTTCGTCTTCCTCCGATAGCACCGCGATTCCCGAGGGCACGCAACTCGTTTATGCCGCGGATGAATCGTATTTAGCCCAGTTCAAAGCGATCTTCTCGATGTTCACGATGACCACAAGTTCCGGAACCGCCGTGGGCTATACCGGAACTAAGGGCGAAATCGTTCAAAGCGGCAAATACTTGATTTATATCTATCCGACAACCCGGGTGAGCGCCCCAACGCCGACTTCAAGTTATAGTCAAGGCGTCATCAGCGGTCTTGTGGCTGGAGAAACTTATCTTTTGACCGATTCTGATGCGACGGTTCATACGTTCGTCGCGGATTCGAATGGCAAAATTGCCATCGACAAAACGACGAATATCGAATTGATCGATAAAACCATTTCGTCTATTGTCCAAGTCCGCAATGACTCGCAAACAGATGATTCCGCCGCCCAAAGCGTCGCCTACACGATGCCGGCGACTTTAGCCACGCCGAATGTGAGTTATGCCAACGAGACCCTCTCAAATCTGGTTGCAGGTCATGATTATGTTTTTACCTTTAGCGATGGAACTTCGGTTACAGTCCCTGCCGCCTCGCACGATACGAGTATGAGTCTCCTCGGTTATACGGCTTTTTATAACAAGACCATCACGGGAATCGTTTGCAAATC
>DAISHV010000047.1:6634-13241 GCA_036822315.1 Bacillota bacterium
AGATATCGGGCATCACTCGCATTGGCGATCATGGTGGCTTGACCTCGGAAACTTCGGTTGTGTCTTATTCGGTTCCAAGCCAACTTGCCATTGTCGCTTCATCTTACGATACGACGACCCACATCCTCTCGGGTTTAAACGCGAATTCGACCTACGTTTTGACGGATTCCACAGGGGCAAGCCATGAAATCAGTACGAGCGATTCCACGAGCATCAGTTTGGCGGAGCATCCTGAATTAGCGGGTCTTACCTTGACTTCGATTCAGCGAAAAGGCGATGGCATAGCCACGATAACTTCAGAAAAACAGACTTCTTCTTTGGATTATGTTATGCCGATTCATCGCCTTGATGATGGTTCCTTAGCTGGGCTTTTACCGAACTCTTATGATCAATCGACAGATACCTCCAGGGGTTAACCGCTTCGACGCGTTATGTGGTTACGAGCCAAGATGGAACGAGTGCGATCATCACGAGCGGTGTCGATGGCAAGGCTGATCTTTCAACCTATCCCGAGTTAATTGGCAAAACCATCACCAACATCGCCCTCAAGGGTACCAACGCGGATGGCGATAACACCGATTATTGCGATTCTTTGAGCGTGACGACGTCCTATAAGGTTCTGCCCCATCAAAAGATCGGTACTCCCGTCTATAATTCTGCAACCTATACGCTTTCGGGGCTGACTCCGAATGCGAACTACGTCTTCACCACTTCGAATGGCACGAAATACTATGGGACCTCTTCCGCGAATGGCCAAATCGACCTTTCGCTGTTGAATGATGCCTCTGGCGTTCTTATCCCGGGCGGCAGCGTCCTTTCGACGCTTCTCGCGAAAGGCGATCAAAAAAGCACAATTGATTCTGTTAGCGAGTCCCTTTCTTCGCCCATTACATTGCCTTTGCGGGAAAAAACGCCGAGTTCTTCCTATGAAGAAGAGGATGGTCTCGTTACGGGTTTAACGCCCAATAGCACGTATCGTTTTGCCTATACGAAAGCCGATGGGAGCATTGCGACGCTTGACGTTAAGAGCGACGCGAATGGCCAAGTCGCGGTTTTGCTCTATCCGTCTTTGGACCAGGCAACGATCACTGGGATTCAAAAGGCACCTTCCAGTTCTTCAAGGCTTATTTCTTCGCCGGAAGTGGTTTCTTATCTCGTGGGGAGCGAAAGTGCCCTTTTGTCTCGGATAAAAGCTCGGCAGAAATCCGCTTTGGAAAAGGCGGTTGCGGATAAAATCGCCGCCTCAGGCGTTACGGATCCGGATGCCGTCAAGGAAAGAATGACCGCGATTATCGCGGCGAGCGAACAAGAAATCGATACGTTGCCGTATACCAGCACGGAGTCTTTCACGGAACAAATCAAGGCGATTAGTGAGAAACTCGACGATGAATGCGATTACGAGATTTCGCGGGAAAGCACCAAGGAAAAGGTCCGCGATCTCAAGCGAACCTGCAATGATGACCCCCGCGTCAACGCGGTGATTGAAAAAGCGGTGCGGCAGTTAGATCAGATAACGTTTGAGAAAGACTCCGTCTCTTCGATGAGCGATATTTACGCCTCGACAAAAGTCGAAGTCCAATTGACGACGGCGAAAGAAAATGCTGAATCCACGATGGTGGAAGGCGATGACGTGAGTCAAAACGATTGGACGGGGGCCGACCATGCTCTTTATGATACCTACACCGCGAAGATCGATGCGGCGACTTCCGAGAGCGAAATCACGAGTCTCGTGAACCAATATCAAAGCGAAAAAACGACTTTGCGGGCGCAAGAAGCACAAACGCGAAGCAACACCTATTCGATTTGGGGCTACGTGATTTTTGGCGTTTATGCGCTCTTCTTCGCTCTTTATTTCTTCATTTTCCGCGGAACCATCACAGATATCGGAATCAAGTCGACGCGGCTCATCGATGCGGGCGGCAACGTCAAGATCGTCAGCAATAGCGAAATCGCCAGCGTCATTAACCTTTCCAAAGAGCTCTCGGTGGCGGTGGTCGAGATTCCCTTAGCTTACGAAGAAGATATCCAGCGGGTCGAGGCGGTCATCGCCAAGGCCTTGCCCGAGATTCAAAAGGCGCTGCCTGCCATCAAGGAAGGCCCCTATTACAAGGGCGTGTCCGTCTTGGATGATTCGGTCGTCCAAGTGAAATTCGTTGCCAAATGCAAAGAAGAGGACGTCTATCAGCTTCAACGCGATCTCAACCGCGCGTTCTTGCTACTTTTCTATGACAACCACATTGAATGCAAGCCGTATGACCGCGTCGTGGTTAATGATCCCGATGAGGATTACGAGAAGGCCACGAAAGCTCAAGAGAAGACGGCCAATCAATTCGCCAAAGACCAAGCCGAAGCCAGTAAAGGCATCGAGCCGGTCAATAAGTAGGAGGAACCACCATGGAACAGAATGGAAAAACTCCTAGAACCAAAGAAGAGAAGAAAGCACTCATCAAAAAGATCGTGATCTGGTCGCTTTGTATCGCCGTTGTCCTCATCGCCTTATTTTCGAAGCAACTTTTTGGCAGCACCCTCTATGGTAGTGATGCCAACGGTTTCATCGCCATCGGCGATTGGTTTCAGCAAAATGCCCTTAATTTCCTCAAGACCGCTTTATTGTTCTTGGGTATTTGGATGCTTATCAGCATCATGAAAGGCATCACGAAACTCTTGAGCAAACGAAGCCAAAAAGTTCGGACGGTCGCTTCCTTATCCTTTTCGTTATTGAAGTGGCTTTTGATCTTCGTCGCTCTCTTTGTGGACTTAGGCTATTGGGGCGTTGATACGGCTTCGCTATTAGCCTCGATCGGCGTGATTGCCCTCATTATCGGCTTAGGCTGCGAGAGCCTCATTAGCGATGTCGTCGCTGGCCTCTTCTTAGTCTTTGATGATACCTTTGAAGTGGGGGACATCGTCGTGATTGACGATTACCGCGGCACCGTCAAAGAAATCGGCTTGAAATCTACGCAACTTCTTGATGCCGGTGGCAACATTAAAATCATCAACAATTCCGCCATCACCGACGTGGTGAATCTCAGCGATGAACTCTCGGTCGCCATCTGCGATGATTGCGATATTTCCTACAATGAAGATCTCCGGCGGGTCGAAGCGATCATCGCTAGAGAACTCCCGAACGTCAAAAAGGAAATTCCGGCGATCGTCGATGGGCCTTACTATAAAGGTGTTTCGGAGTTTTACCGCGATGGACCCTTATTAAAATTTGTGGCGCGCTGCAAAGAAGAAGACGTTTATCAGGTGACCCGCGATATGAAGAAATGGATCTTTAAGATGCTCGATGATAATGGCGTCGATGTGCCTTATCCGCAATACTATGTGAGCCAAGCTGAAGAAGCTTCTTCTTATGCCGAAGCGACCCCCAATCAAGTCGCTAAGGCTGAGGCTTTTAGCAAGGAGCAAGCCGAAAAGAGCAAATCCATTGAGCCGGTCAATGGGACGAAATAATCTCTGATGGCGAAGAAAAAACCCTGCTTCTCGTCAAGATAATGGCGATTTGCAGGGTTTTTGTTTTTCGATTAGTGAGAATACTTTTCGCTCAGGTAACGGATGTAAGGTTCTGGGGTCAGACTCTTTCCGGTGACTTTGACAATCCATTCAGCTGGCTTCATCCAGTCGTAACAATAATCGTGGGTGGCAAACCAAGATAAGATCGTGCCAAAGTCGTTCGCTTTGATGCGCTCGGAGAGATGGATATCTTTCTCCATCACTTCCCGGATCATCGCCCCATAGATGTTGCCTAAGGCGTAGGAGGGGAAATAGCCCCATAAAGCCTCAGACCAATGGGTGTCTTGCATGCAGCCATCCTTGTCGTTTGGCACCTCGACGCCGAGGTAATCGTAGTACTTTTGCTTCCAGATCGCTGGAACATCCTGGCACTCGATTTTGCCGTTAATGAGGTCTTTTTCGATCTCGTAACGGATGATGATGTGGAGGCAATAAGAGAGTTCATCGGCTTCGCAGCGGATTAGACCCGGCTCAATCTTGTTGACTAAATGATTGAAGTCTTCCTCGTTCATATAATCGAAGCCCGGATCGAGGGTTTCGCTGCAGGCTTTCTTGAGAAGGGGCATGAATTCTTTACTTCGGCCGATCAAGTTCTCATAGAAACGGCTGTGGGTTTCGCAGATGGCGGCCGTGGCGAGGCTTTCGACGTGGTTGTCGTACATCGCTTGCGGCTTATTCTGGAATTCGAGACAGTGTCCGCCTTCGTGAAGGCAGGTGAAGACATTGCTCCGCCAATCTTCGACGAGGTACTTGGTGGTTAACCGAGCATCGAATTGGTGATTGTCATTGCTGAAAGGGTGGGCCGAGACCATTAAGGCGCCGCCTTTCATGTCGTAATGGATGATCTCAAGGCATTTCCGACCAAGTTTTTCTTGTTTGTCGACGGGGTAGGGCTTTATGGCAGGTAACTCACGGGTGGACTGCTTTTCTTTGGCCACCTTTAAGAACGCGATTAACTGAGCTTTGAGCGGATTGAAGACGCTATCGACGTAGGCTTCCGTTTCGCCGGGCTCATAGGAATCGAGGCAGGCATCATAGCGGGTTGCCATCTCGGGCTTTTTCTTCACATCGGCGACGTGGCGGGAAACCTCAACGAGATGCTGCCAATAAGGAAGCCAGGCGGCAAAATTATTCTCCGGGCGGTATTTTCGCCACATCTCATTCGATTTACTGATGGCGTTCTTGTAGGCTAAATAATCTTCTAACGGCAGTTTATCGAGCAAAGCCACTTGCTCATAAAGCGAATGGAAAAGAGCCTTTTCCATCGGTGAAGCTTGAGGATCTTTAAGACCTTCTTTGACCGCTTTGACGAAGGCGGGGTCCTGATACATCTTGGCTTCTTCGCCTGCCCAATAATCGAGTAAATCCGCCTCATCGGCGAGACCTTTTTCGCCACAGGTCGTGGCTAGGTCATAATAGAGAATGGCTCCGGTATGATTGAGGCGCCGCTTCTTGTCGAGGAAACCTTCAATCGCTTGATAACTTGCACAATGTTCCATTAGGAAACCCTCTTTTCTTGAATATCATTGCATATCCCGCTTCAAATGCACGCAATAGATTAAGCGAGATTAGCAAAATCTTTGTCGGAACGGATCAGTTTGCCCTCATCGAGGTGAAGATCTTCGCTGAAGGAAACGAAAACCTTTTGCGAGGAGATAAAAGAATCGTAGGTCAGATAATCCTCAAAGGGGACGATAACCGTGGAAACGAGCTCATCGTAGACTCCGCCTTGCAGCATTTCGCTAAAACCCATGCCTAAGGGGTGAACCAAATAACGTTTGCCATCTTTCGTGTCGATCATCACCGCACCATCTTTCGAAAGCGAGTGGAAGATGAAGCTGGAGGGGATAGCTTCGCGGAGGCCTTTGACCGTGTCGAGTTCGTAAGGGGTCAAGGGACGCTGCAAAGAGGCGATATAGCTTTGGAGATAGCTTTCGCGGTGGGCATAGAATTCTTTTTTGATTTTCTCGAGATCATCCCATGGCATGTCGCCCGTCGCGACGTCGCCTTTGAGATGAAGCGTCTCTTTGGCGAGATTGTAGACTCCGACAATCGTGTCTTTGAACGGGAAGAAAATCTCAGGACCGATATCCCGTTCTTCGATGAGGACGATGCGATGGTCTTCTTGGAGCTTAAGGGCGGCCAATTCGCCGAGGCTATGACCCTTGAGATACCATTTGGGCGTATTTTCGTTCACGAGGGAATAGTCTTCGTCTTGGGGCTTATCGTGGTATTCGCCATCGTAATAGATACCAAAAGGATCCTCATGTTCGGAAAGAAGACGGGAGAGATCTTTTCGTTCTTTTTGAATGATTTGAGCGTTCTTCTTCCACTTCGGGAAATAGAAACGGTTGGCATAGGAAAGGACTTCTGCGCCGGAATAGACGCGATAATCGAGGTCGATGTTGAGCTGTCGTTTCTTAAGAAAGGCATTCAGCTGTTCGCTAATTTCAAAACGGTAAATTTGTTTGCTGCCCACCCGGTAGAAATAGTTGACAAGGGGGAAGCTTAAAAAGAAAGAGAATTGTTTTTTATCCAGTGCGCCTAAGGGCCCCGAAGCAAGGAGCTCCAAAAGCTTTTCTCTTTCGATGTAGCCATAGATGTCCAAGAGACCTTTGAGATAAGCAATTTCGGCTAAAGCGGCCTCGACTGCCTGAGGATTTTCGTGGTCCATCGATTGAAGTAGAGGGGTGAAATCGTCATTGAATTCGCCTCGTTCATTGAGAACTAAAAGACGATAGAGAAGTTGAAAATCATCTTGAAAGACGCGGGGATCATCTGGTGCTAACGGAGCGGTTTTCTTTGCTTGGAGATCACGAAGGAATTGTCGCGTTTCTTCGCTTAATGAGCCATAAAAAACCCAGGGGATCTGATGGAACAAATCGAGGATTCCTTCATACATTTTTTCGCGCGTGAGTGAACTCAGGGCTTTTCCCTCGTCTTCCAAAAGGAAAGAATAGGTATTGTAGAGAGCGATTTTGCTGATATTCTTCGCCCATGAAGCGTTTTGGTATTTCATAAGGTCATTTTAAAGCGGAGAGAGAGGATAAACAACGAAAGGGCAAAACGATTTAGACTTTTTTCGCTTGCT
>DAISHV010000048.1:0-13201 GCA_036822315.1 Bacillota bacterium
TATACCACTTCGAAAACGGAATTAAAAGAGAGTCATCTGGTTTGTTTCGCCCATTCCGTCAAGAACGCCAAGTTTCCTCAGGGTTTCGATATCGGTTTGGCTCAGTTTCGTCCGGTCTCGAAGGTCTTCTATTGAGATAAAAGTACCATCTTTCCGAGCGCTTACGACCGTGTCCGCCGCTGCGGCTCCCAAACCTGAAATCACACTGAAAGGTGGAATGATTGATTTTCCTTTTTCATCTACTACCCAATCGGTCCCTAACGAGCGCATGAGATCGATGTTTTTGATATGGAATCCTCGATCGACCATTTCGGCGGCACAAATAAGGGTCTTCAGGACTTCATCATCCTTATCGGAATACTTTCTCTCCTCGCCGAAACGATCTTTAAAAACAGTCCCTGGAATCTTGCTTGCCGCTTGAAGGCGATGGATTTCTTCAACGATTTTATCAAGCGGCCATGTCATGACTTCGATATCGAATTTATCGCACCGCACGGTGAAATACGTGGCGTAGAACTCCAACGGATGATAGATCTTAAACCAAGCCACACGAACGGCTCCCATAACGTAAGCGGTAGCGTGTGCGCGAGGGAAAAGGTAGCGGATCTTTTTGCAGCTCTCAATGAAATAATCCGGAACTTTATGCTTCTTCATTTCCTCAATATCTTCATCTTTGAGGGGTTTACCAACCTTGTTTTTACGGACATATTCCATGATTTTGAAGGACTTGGAGTTATCGATGCCCCAGCCAATCAAATCGTTCATGATATCGTCACGGCATCCAATGACTTCTTGAAGGGTGGCAGTCTTGTTCTTGATTAAGGCTTCAGCATTATCGTTCCAGACGTTCGTGCCGTGGCTTAAGCCAGAAATGATAAGGAGGTCATTAAAAGTATGGGGAAGGGCTTCTTCCAGCAAGCCTTGAACGAAAGACGTTCCAAATTCTGGGAGAGCAATGGCTCCAGTTTTAAAGCCCAGTGGGTTCTGGTGAAGACCCAAAGCATCAGGCGAAGAAAACAAGGAGAGAACCTTCGGGTCATTCATCGGAATTGTCATGATATCGATGCCCGTAAGCAAGGACATCATGCGGAGCGCCATCGGGTCGACGTGGCCTAAAAGATCGAGTTTCAAAACCGAATCGTGCATGCTCGCGAATTCGTAGTGGGTTGTTAACCAGCTTGCATCGGGGTCATCAGCGGGGTGCTGGAATGGCGTGAAATCGAAAATATCCATATCGGCGGGAATGACAACGATGCCGCCCGGGTGTTGACCGGTGGTCCGTTTAACGCCGGCGCAGCGCGAAGCGAGATAGGCAGCCCAAGCTTTATTTACCGTGCCCCACTCTTGATGGAGAACGCGCTCATAGTAGCCTCGAACATAGCCGAAAGCGTTCTTCTCTTCGGCGGTAGCAATGGTACCAGCGCGAATAACGTGCGGATTCGAAATCGGTTCGCCTTTGGCGATCTTCTCATTTTCTTCTGGGGTACTCAAAAGCGTGCGGGTATAAGCATGGGCCTTCGATTGGTAATCCGCCGGGAAGTTCAAATCGATATCCGGAACCTTTTCCGCTTTGAATCCGAGGAAGGTTTGGAACGGGATGTTCTGACCATTCCCTTCCATGATTTCTCCGCAAATCGGGCACTTTTTCTCCGGCAAATCAAAGCCGGATTTAATATTTGGATCGGTTGACCACTCAAAGTGATGACACTTATGGCAAAGATAATGCGGGGCCAAAGGATTGACTTCGGTGATGCCCGACATCGTAGCGACGAAAGAAGAACCGACCGAACCACGCGAGCCGACGATGTAGCCTTCTTCGTTAGCCTTTTTGATGATGCAATGTGCAATATAATACGTAACGGAATAACCGTTTTCGATAATTCCTTTCAACTCCTGTTCGATACGCTCAGGAATTGCCGGATCAGGATGATCCCCGTAGGTTTTGCGGATATTTTCATTAATAATCTCCCGCAATTTGACATCGGAGTTTGGCAAGTTAGCCGATGGCGGATAAAGATGATCCTTAAGGATCTGGATCGGTTCAACCTGATCCGCGACCCAATTGGTGTTTTTGATCACGATCTCTCGGCATTTTTCTTCGCTAAGGAATGGGCGGAAGCAATCGAGCATTTCTTGGGTCGAACGGAAATGCTGATCGGGGTTGGGGAAAACTTTGCCTAAACGATCGCGTCGGGCCGGATAAAGAGGATGGTTTCCACCACCAAGAGCTTTCTGGACAATATAAATATCGCGCAGAATCTTGTCTTCAGGATTCACGTAATGGCAATCGCCAGTCGCACAAACTGGTTTATGAAGCCCATCGGCAGTATCAATAATCGAATGCAAAACCTTCATCAGACGGTCTTGTTCCAAATCGCCCATATTCACGAGCCACGAATAGTTCTCGGGAGGCTGAACTTCAATGTAATCGTAGAAAGACATGCAGTCCTGAAGTTCCTCTTCGCTCTTGTTGCAGGCGATTTCGAAAACTTCACCATTAAAACAGGCGGAACCGAAAATCAAATTCTCCCGATATTGAATCAATTCTTCACGCGAAATCTTCGGCATTGATCCCGCCGAAAGAAAGGTCGTGTGAGAGTCGCTGATTAAACGATAAATGGCTTTGAGACCGGCTTGGTTTTTCGCAATCGCCACCATGTGGTAAGAGCGAAGATGTTTAAAGAAGTTTTGATTGGTTGAAACAAGGTGAGCCAAGTCAGCTTGCGTCAAATGTTCCGAATCTTTTGTTAAAATCGGAATAATAACCTGCCAAACGTTATTCAAGGCCTCAGCATCGTAATCGGCGCGGTGAGCGCTATCTTCTTCGTAGACATCCAAATTCAAGTTTCGGCTTAAAGCACCTAAGGTGTGACGGGCAGCTTCCGGAAAGAGATAGTGAGACAAAGCCAAAGTATCGATAACCGGATTGGAAATCGGCGGCATCCCGGCTTTAGCGCGAATCGCATTAAGGAAGCCGACGTCGAAAGGAGCGTTGTGGCTAACGAGAACCGCATCGCCAATGAAATCCGAAATGATTTTGGCAGCCGCGATTTCATCGGGGGCATCTTTGACCATTGAATCATCAATATGGGTCTTGGCAGTAATCATCTCTGGGATGTGAACACCAGGGTTGATGAACTGATCAAAATGCTTCGTGATCATACCGTGTTCAACGATAACGCCGCCGAATTCGGTCGGATGATCATAACGCGAGCTTAAGCCGGTCGTTTCAAAGTCGAGAACGCAATACTTAGCTTTCCGCAATTCAATCGGAGCAGGATTGAAAACATACGTCGGATAGTCAAACATGAAAAACTCGCAGCCATAAAGAGGTTTGATCCCCGTCTTTTTTGCCGCGCTTTCAGCGGCAGGGAAAGCTTGAATGACACCATGGTCCGTTATGGCGATGGCTTTCATTCCCATGCTCTTAGCGACATCAAAATAGTCGCTGACTTCGCCTAAGCCATCCATGGCTGACATTTTGGTATGGAGATGGAGCTCAACACGTTTGTCGGGTTCGGGATCCGTCCGAAGAGGCTCAGGCGGCAACATGTCGATATAATGAGCAAAAATTTGACGTTCGCTCGTGCGCTTATCAAATTCAATTGCCCCGCGAATTTTAACGATATCTCCAGGCTTTAACGCATTGAGGAATTCGGCGCTCATTCCGCTTCGCGATTCAATGGCGCGAACGTTAATAGCGCTCGTGGCATCGCCGACGCCGACTGTACCATAAAGCGAGCCTTTCCGTCCCACCCGGAAGTTGGTCGCGTACACATGACCGGAGAATTCGACATTGCCTTGAGGGATGGAAAAAAGACCTTCGATTTTTTCGATGGGTTGATAATCACCACGCCGGAAACTTCTCGCATTCGCCGCTTGTTCGGCGGCAGCTTTCTGCTGAGCCATATAGGTTTGCTCAGCTTGAGCCATCATCGCTTGACGCGCTAATTCATCTTCGTCAACCGGAGGCACGCTTTCTTCGCTCGAATCGTTGCCTTCAGAGGCACTAATGGGAGTTTCGGGCGAGCAGCCTTCGCCCTCGGAATCTTCCTTGTCTTCATCCTCGCTCTTGTCTTCATCATTCTCGCTTGTTTCTTCATTAGCCGACACAGAAACCACGGAGGAATCGTCAGCGGAAGTGACGCTAGGCTCAACCGTAGGAACGGCAGTTTCAGGGGCTGAAGTTGGAGTGCTTTCAGGCGAAGAAACGACGTTATTCTGCGTTACCGGAACGACAGGAGAAGCCACCACATTTTCTTGAATCTGCTGGCTTTTTGCAGGGATTTTTAAATCCGTGGGGGTCTCGATTGGAGCATTCCCTTCTTCCAAATAGACCACATCAGGATAGGAAAGCCAAGCAAGAAGCGCATTAAAATCATCGACGATGCCTTTCATCGTAGCGAGCGACAAGCCTTCCGGAATAAACGCATTGATTCGATAGTCGTCTTTGCCAGGAATCAATTGAAAAGCCGGGATGCCATGGTAATGGCTAAGATACCAGTCTTCAAAGAGTTGATCAACCGAGTCAAAGGGAATAGCTTGGGAATAAGAAAAGCGCATTGAATAGTCGTATTTGACTTCAGCGAGGGCGGATTGAAACTCTTCAAGGAGGGACATCTCCCATGGGGTTTCTTTGCGAATCGCCATCACGACTTTGTTCGGGTTAGCGCTATCGCGTCCAACCAATTCGAAATCCATATCGAAAACCGAGGGATCGGCAATCCCCAAAGAGGTCAAGAATCGCAGCATTTTGTTCTGCATCGTTAACGTACCAAAGACAAAATGTCTTTAATTGTGATTGCAATCGCGAAAAGGAAAAGAAGGGCTAAACCGATCATCGAGACCGTATTTTTGATTTTGTCATTAATCTTCCAAGGCTTATATTCATGTAAAGTATCAATGGTTTCTCTCGGCGTTTCGGCAACGTCCTTTTCACCGTTCGCTGAAGATGAAAGGGCCCGAGAAGGAACCAAAGGCTGGTTCTTCAGACGAGCTTTTTCTTCGTGTTCCCACTTCTTCCGTTTGCCATGATTCACCGAGCTCTCGATGATTGTGACAAGAAGCTGCCAGCCATCGAGACCAGGGAACGGCAAAAGGTTAAAGATGGCAAGGTTCAACGAAAGATAGCCACCATAAAAGAAGAATGTGCGTCCCCATCCGATTTGCGTGCTCTCGGTACTGAGCATTCCACCCATCGCCACCACCGAGCCCAAATTGGAGAAATCAAAGGAGAAAATCGCTTTAAAGCCTTCGCCAATGCCCGTGAAGAAACGGGAATAATAATAACAAGCGTTCTTCATGGCTTCGCCAAACGGAGCGAAGTATTGGTAAGAATAAATCACCAAACTGCTCGCGGGAAAAGTAACCGCGTTATCGCTGCCGCTGATCGCCTGAGCCGTAACGGCATGGGTTTTCCGAGCCACAAATTGATCATGAAGCGGACGATCGTTGCCGTTCGTTGTATCGACGCCAATGGTCGTGACCTGAAGAGAAAGAGTATCGCCAGATTGAAGACTATACGCTGTTTGAGTGACATCGGGATAAGCCGTTAGACCCATTTGAGTGTTGAGGTTTGAAGGATAAAAAGCGGCTTTGGGATAAAAGAAGGTCAAGCCTTGAAGGAAATCATTATTATCCACGGATTTCGGGGTAAAGCAGGCGATGAGTGGAATGGTTTCGCTGCCGCTCGTAATGCTTGCGTTTGTGTCAACGACGTAGTAAGCCGTCGAATTGCTCCCATAAGAGAAACCATAAGGCGAATAGATGCGTTCATTATCCGAATCGACCGCATAGGTTCCAATGCTGCCTCTCGCCCAGAAAGAATAAGCGATTTCTCCATGAGCCGACGTGTCGGTTAACGCCACGCCATTTTCATCAAGTCCGGTATAAACCAGCTGGGAAACGTAATAGGTTTTGATGCAGGTCGAATAAATGACAACAAAGACAATCGACAAAAAGAAATTAATAACAATTCCTGCCGAGAGAATAAAGGCTCTTTTCCAAGCGGCAACACCATTGAGGCTTCGCTCAGGTGGGATGCTAACGCCTTCCGGAAGTTCAACACCTTCGCCATACATCGAAACGTACCCGCCTAAAGGCAAGGCGCGAAGAGAAAACGCTGTTTCGCCGCCCTTCCGTTTTTTCGAAAAGAGTTTCGGTCCAAACCCGATCGAATATTCAAGACAATAAACGTTGAAGGCTTTGGCCATGGCTAAATGACCGGCTTCGTGTGCGGAGACAAGAATGCCGAGCATCAGGAGCAAAATAAGTATCGTGATGAAAATCTGCATGAGTTTATTGCCCACCAAACTTCCGGCGAACATAGAGTCGCGTCAGCGAATCTGTCGTCAGAATATCGCGGAGGGTTGGTCTCATTATATTCGGAAAGTTGGCTAAAGCCAACGAACAGGCATGTTCAATGTCTAAGAAAGGAATTTTTCCTTCGAGAAAGAGGTGAACCGCTTCTTCATTTGCGGCATTTAAAACCGTCGTTTCGATCCCGCCATTTCGCAAGGCTTTTAAAGCCATCGGAACCGCGGGATAACGCGTGGGATCGAAGGCTTTAAAATGATAATCCCCAAAGTCGTGGATCGTTTTTTCGTGGCGGACTTCAAACGGCGCTTTGCCTTCATAAAGAGCATAAGCAATCGGACCATGCATGTCGGGTTTCCCCACATCAGCATAGTAAGTGCCGTCCTTCATCATCAAAAGGGAATGAACTTCGCTTTCATCATGAAGCAGCACTTCAATTTTTTCGACGGGCCAATCAAAGAGATAATGGGCTTCGATCACTTCAAAGCCTTTATTCATCATTGTGGCCGAATCAATGGTGATTTTGGCACCCATTTTCCAAGTGGGGTGCTGAAGAGCCATCTCGGGAGTGACGTTCTTTAATTCGCTTCGGGATAATTTCCGAAATGCTCCGCCTGAAGCGGTAATGACTAGACATTCAACATCCTCTCGTTTGACTTTGGAAAGACACTTCGCTAAAGCCACGTGCTCGCTATCGATCGGGTAAAGCTGACCTTTGCCTTCGGCCAACAGGCGTTCAATCAAAACACCGCCAACCACGAGGCTCTCTTTGTTGGCTAGACAAAGAATCTTGCCTAGGCGCAACGCCGTTAAGGAAGGGACCAAACCTGAAAAACCGACTAAAGCATTTTCAACGAGATCACAATTGCAGTTCTCAAGCAATTCGACTAACCCGCTATCGCCCCAGCTCACTTTGAGGCTTTCGTGGGCTTTTTGCAGGGATATCGCATCGGCTTCTTCTTGAACGCAAACGTATTTTATGGTGGGGAAAGAAGCAAGGATGCCCTCAATTTTTTCAACGTGATGACCGACCGAAATCGCATCGAGTTCAAACGAAAGACGATCCTGAGCAAAAAGATCAAGCGACTGGCTTCCAATATTGCCGGAAGCCCCGAGCAATGCCACTTTTCTCATATCAAATGAAGAAGTTCCATCCGTTGGTGATGAAGATTAAGGCCACCGCCGTAAAGAGGCAGGTGAACATATCGCTGCCGACCCGGTCGACGATGCCGCCGTGTCCGCGAAGAATGTTGCCGTAATCTTTGATGCCAAAATTCCGTTTAATCATCGAAAACGCCAAATCACCTAAATCCGAAATGAGCGGCAAAACAAGGGCTAAACTCGCCATCCAATACCAATGGGGAGCATCGAGTGTCGGAAGCATCGGGTAACCCAAGAAAGTCACGGTAAAGCCGAAAACTAATCCCGCCACCGCCCCAAAAATCCAACCGCCAAAGAAGCCTTCCCAGGTTTTGTGCGGAGAGATTCTTTCATTCATTTTGTGTTTGCCAAAGAGACTACCGATGAAATAAGCGCCGGTGTCATTCATCGTCGTAATCAAAATGACGAAGAACAACAAACTCGACGAACCGAGGTATTTAAAAATTGGTGCGCTAATCAATTCAGTTCCACTAGAAAAGCCATACCAAGGCAGTCCTTTAAAAGCCCCGCTGAAGCCAAACAAATAGAAAGGATAATAACGGCAGAAGAAGAAAGCTTGGAAGCCAAGACCCAAAAGAAGCGTCACCGTAATGAAATACGCCACATCATTCCAAGTGAAACTCTTATCAAGGATTCCCACGAGGCAATAAAGGAAAATCGAAGCGGCGATGCCGATAATCGAAACGCCAAGGGAAGAAAAATAATTCTCCAAAGAGAAGACGTAGGTTTCGCCAGACGTATGCTTGAGTTCGATGTATTTTCCGAAATTGCCTTTAAAAACAAACCAATAGACATAAGAGAGAACAATTACATAAGTCAAAGCGTAGACATACCATTTATAAGGCTTTTGCGGAGCCCGGATCATTTCAGTAATGGCTAAAATCAAGAAAATCGCCACGATGCCGAAGAAGACCCAGCCGCCAAGGAAGAAAGACGGAATGATCAAGAGGATCAAGATGACGGCAACGATGAGGCGGCTTCGAAGGGAAGCCTTTGCTTGCGGAGTAATCTCGTTCATTTCAGGATGGTGATGGTGTTGCTCATTCATTTTTTAAACCTCCAAACCGACGGTTTCGTTCTTGAAATTCTTTAAGGCAATCAATAAAAGCGTCCCGTTTAAAATCGGGCCATTTGACCGGAGTAAAAACGAATTCCGCATAGGCATTTTGATAGAGCATATAGTTCGAAAGCCGCTCTTCGCCTGAAGTGCGAATCATCAAATCGACATCCGGCAGTTCTTTATTCCAAAGATAGTCGCGGAATTTGGCTTCAGTTAAATCGTCAAGCGCCAACGCTCCATTCTTATAATCAACGGCAATTTTCTTAGCGGCTCGAACGATTTCGTCTCTTCCACCATAATTAAGGCAGACATTGATAAACCAAGTCGAATTTTTTGCCGTTCTTTCAATGGCGTTATAGCAAACTTTTCGTGTTTGCTCCCGAATCCGAGACAAATCACCAGAAACGACAATCCGGGTACCCACCGAATCCAAATAATCGATTTCTTTGCGAAAAAATTCTTCAAGGTAATCCATCAAGTGATCGATTTCGTCCTGGGGTCGGTTCCAATTTTCGGTGCTGAAAGCGTAGAACGACATGTACTTAATTTTAAATTCACGGCAGACTTCGAAGAGTTCAATGATACGGTTGCAAGCTTCTTTGTGACCCAGATATCGCGGCAAACCCCGCGCTTTTGCCCATCTTCCATTGCCATCCATGATAAAGGCAACATGGTCACACTTTTTCGTCAAAACAAAACTCTCTTTGCTCACGGGGTTTATTATAATACAAACTTCCGCTCAGCCGATACCCCCATTTCTCGTAAGCTTCCTTTAAAGGAAGAAGAAGCGCTTTTTTGGTAATTCTCTTTTAAAGTTTATCCGCTTGTGTAGAATTGATGCTATGGACGAAGAAAACAAAAATCCAACGGAAAAAGCGGAGACAGCAGGTAAAGAGGTCCATCACGATCCCTCTGAATATTCGGCACCTTCGCCTTCAGTTTCGAGTGACGCGTTAGAGCGGCAAGAAGAAAAAGCACCTCTTCCGTCAGCCTCTCCTTCCGAAAAGCAGCCTCTTGATCCTTCCAGCAAAAAAGGATTAATCATCGCCTGCGTCAGCATCGGTGTCGTTTTGACTTTAATGACGACCTTTTTGGTGATTGGCTATCAATATAGTGCCGCCCTCAATCAAACAACGGAGACCTTCGATACTGGAGCCATCATCAATGGCTTTTATGATGCTAATGGTCAGCGAATTACTGGAATTGGGAGTTTTTCGTTTTCTTATAATAGCACGGCGGAAACTCCCTATTTTACTTTAGATAAAATCAGCACTACTCCGGCAAAAACCACCACAATCGTTCTTCCTTATGCTTATCGGAATGAGGCCAGCGCGAACAAAGCCTATTATGTTTTGGCCACCGGAGATTACGAACAGGGCAAAAACATTTTCGAATCTAATGGAAACGAAAGTGCGATCAGCGCGATTTACGCCGAACGTTATTACCAAAAACTCGGTTCATACGCTTTCAGTGGATTAGCAAGTTTGACTCATTTTTCGATGAGCAACACTTCTGTAGACAAGGCCACCACCGTTTTTGGTGACTACGTCTTCGCCGACGATCTTCTTTTAGCGAAAGTCGACACCCCGAATGTCTTAACCAGTCTTGGTGAAGGCGCGTTTCTCAATTGTGCCAGTTTAAAAAGTCTTACCCTTCCTAAAAGCGTGACCTCAATAGGGAAGAACGCTTTTAAAGGTGCCTCTTCTTTAAGTGAACTCACCTATGGCGGGACCATGGCAGAGTTTTCACAGAATATCACTTTTGGCGATAACTGGCGCGATGCAACTTTGACCAAAATTGTCTGCGCGAATGGAACGTTGACTCTTTCTTAATAAAGAAAAACCGCATCAATCCGATGCGGTTTTGCAGAGATTTTAAGTAAATCAGCCTCAAATCGTCATGATTTCTTGCTGCTTTTTCGCCAAAATGTCATCAATCTTCTTATTGGTGTCATCAACAAGTTTTTGAATGTCATCTTCGACGCGCTCTTTATAGTCATCGGACATCGAATCGTCTTCTTTGAGAAGATCGAGATAATCGCGGCGGACGTTGCGAACCGCAACTTTGGCTTCTTCCGAAAGAACTTTGGCTTGCTTGGCAATGTCACGGCGAACATCTTCAGTCAGAGGCGGAATCACAATGCGAATGGCATCCGCTTCGACTTGGGGGTTCACACCGATATTGGCGGCTCCAATCGCCGCGGCAACCGTCTTAAGATCTTCGCGCGAATAAGGACGAACCAAAAGTTGACGGGGTTCTGGCATCGAAATGGCACAAAGAGAGGAAATATCCATCTTATCGCCATAATAGTCGCACATAATCCCCGAAAGAATCGCCGGATTGGCACGGCCACTCCGCAATTTCTTTAAGGCGCCTTCAAACGACTCAACCGATTTGTTCAATTTGTCTTGGGCTTCTAACGCTATTGCATCCATAAATTTACTCCTTGGAGATTGTGCTCCCCAAATCTTTCCCTTTCAAGACCTCAACGACATTGTCGGGGTTATCCATGTTGAAGACATGAATGACGACTTTGCTTTCTTCAAGCATCGCCACCGCCGTCAAATCCATAACGCCGAGTTTTTTCTCCACGACTTCCTGATAGGTCAGATGTTTGAGGAAATGGGCATTCGGATTCTTTCTCGGGTCGCTATCATAAACGCCCTCCACATCGTTTTTGCCCATCAAAATGGCATCAGCTCCCACTTCAAGCGCCCGTAAAGTCGCGGTCGTATCGGTGGTGAAGAACGGATTGCCCGTTCCGCCAGCAAAGATCACCACGCGGTTCTGGCCGAGATGATGAACGGCTTTGCGGCGAATGTAGGGTTCGCAGACCTGTGGCACGTTAATCGAACTCATGACCCGGGTCTCTAGTCCTTTTTCTTCAAAGGCACTTTGTAACGCCAAAGCATTGATGATCGTTCCGAGCATGCCCATGTAATCGCCCGTGGACTGTTCGATGCCGACTTTCTCCGCCAAGCGGCCGCGCCAAATGTTGCCGGCGCCAACCACAACGCCGATCCGAACGCCCAGTTCATGGGCCTTCACCACGGTGTCAGCGATCGTCGAAAGCTTCTTCTGATCGAGAATGGTTTTGTCACCGCTATCGGCCAAAGCTTCGCCCGATAGTTTGATGATGACGGTTTGATAAATGGATTTCATGGTTTTAATTATACAAAAAACGCGCAGGGTTGGTGCGCGTTATTTGTTTTAGTTCTCCTGAGCGGCGTCTTTGCTGATGCCTTCGCCGACTTGGTAACGGACGAAGGAAACAACCTTCGCGCCTTTCTCAAGCAGCACTTGCGCCACCGTCTTGGTGTCATCAAGAAGGTATTGCTGAAGCATTAAGCAACTTTGTCCGAGGACTTTGTCGACTTTGGCTTC
This sequence comes from Bacillota bacterium, assembly GCA_036822315.1. GTDB lineage: Bacteria > Bacillota_I > Bacilli_A > RFN20 > CAG-826 > UBA4951. Next base: position 11,921 of record DAISHV010000048.1, read on the forward strand.
AACGATGTGATCTTTGACGGCATCCGGCTTGTTGGCAAGCTTCGGATCAGCCTTGACTTCTTCGAGGGCAATGGCCTTCTCGCGGGCTCTTTCGTCAGCGGGAACGTCTTTGAGTTCGACATAAAGCGGGCTATTGGCGGCCACGTGCATCGCAAGTTGATTCGCGAATTCGAGATCGCCGCCTTCGACGAGAACGGCAACCGAGATCTTGCCACCCATATGGATGTAAGAACCGATCACTTGCTTCGCCGCCGGGGTCACGATGGCGAAACGGCGGAAATCCACCTTTTCACCAACCGCTAAGGCCGTATCTTGGAGAAGCTGGGCGTTCTGGGCTTTCGCTTCTTCGAGGTCTTTCGGCTCATTCTTCATGACGGAATCGACAAGTCCATTCGCTAAGGCGATGAACTTATCGCTGCCGCTCACGAAGTCGGTTTCGCAGTTGACTTCAATCAAGGCAGCTTTGCCGCACTTCGGGCAAACCTTAACACGGGTTAAACCTTCAGCAGCCGTGCGGTTAGCACGTTTGGCTTGCTTCACGATGCCTTTTTCACGGAGAGAATCCACGGCCTTTTCGATGTCGTAGTTATTCTCTTCAAGGGCATGTTTGCAATCCATCATGCCCGCGCCGGTTCTTTCCCGGAGGGCCTTGATGAGCTCAATGGTATTCTTATCAGCCATTATTTGCTGTCTCCTTCATCCTTGGTATCATCGTCAGCTTTGCCATCATCCGGAAGCGGAGCCGGAGCGACATTAGCGGACGGGGTGCCACTTTGCGAGGCATAGCGGGCTTGACGCTCCGCCTGAATCTTCGCATAGCGCTCTTCGCGCTCTTTACGCTGCTGGCGTAAGGCAGCCTTGCGCTGTTCGTTGGCAATATCAGCGGCACGAATCGCATCTTTCATCGTGGCTTCTTCGCCCTGATCCTTGGTGTAAGCAATCATGGTTTCGCCGCCCTTGCTCTCAACGATCGCATCAGCTAATACCGCGGTGAGAAGTTTGATGGCGCTCGGAGCGTCATTGTTGGACGGAATCGGGAAGTCAACACTTTCCGGGTTATCGGAAGTCGAGCAGATACCGAAGACGGGGATGCCAAGCTTGCGGGCTTCGGCAACGGCGTTATGTTCGATGGTCGGATCAACAACGACAAGAGCCTGCGGAAGGCGACGCATTTCTTTGATGCCTTCGAGGTTGCGGAAGAGCTTTTCTTTCTCTTTCTTCAAAATCGCGACTTCCTTCTTCGGCATCTTGTCCCAAGTCCCATCAGCCTCCATGGCTTCG
>DAISHV010000049.1:0-13152 GCA_036822315.1 Bacillota bacterium
AGAAGCCAACCGTCCGCTTTGAGAGAGCGTGGAAGTCGACCGAGGGATCGATTTTTTTATTGCGGGCATGAACTTTGAAAATCGCTTCACGTCCAGCAGCGTCGGGTAAACCAACCGTGATGATACGGTCAAACCGACCCGGACGTAAAAGGGCGGGATCAAGGACATCGTCGCGGTTAGTGGCTGCGATGACCAAAATGCCGGCGTTATATTCAAAGCCATCCATCTCGACAAGAAGTTGGTTCAAAGTCTGTTCGCGTTCGTCGTTGCCACCACCAAGTCCAGCGCCTCTTTGCCGACCGACCGCATCGATTTCATCAATGAAGACGATGCAGGGTGCAGTTTGCTTGGCTTTGCGGAAGAGGTCACGAACACGTCCGGCGCCAACGCCAACGAACATTTCAACAAAGTCAGAACCCGAAATGCTATAGAAGGGAACGCCAGCTTCACCAGCGACTGCTTTCGCTAAGAGAGTTTTGCCCGTGCCTGGATTGCCGATGAGAAGAACGCCCTTCGGTAGACGAGCGCCATATTTAGAATATTTCTTCGGCTCCTTGAGATATTCGACCATTTCGACCATTTCGGCTTTCTCTTCATCGCAACCCGCGACATCAGAGAAACGAATTTTGGAGGCATCTTCGCGTCGGGCAGGAGACTTATTGAAATCCATAGCCTGGCGATTGGCGCCGTTGACGGAAGAATTGAGCATCCGGAAAAAGAAGAATCCCAAAAGGAGAATCAAGACCAATTCGATAACGGTTGGTCCCCAGGTTTCCCACCAACTGGCGGTATACGGATCCGTGTTAACAAAGCTTGTGTTGATAAATTTATCATTCGTCTTTGCTTGCTCTTTGACCCATTTATAATTGGCCCAATCCGAAACCCGAGCCCGGAACACTTGGTTCCACGAAGCGTTCTTCGAAAGAAGATTGCCATCAGCATCCTTGATGGCAATGGTGTAGGTGTGGCTCGCCGCAGTCGTCCATTCTTCCGCGGGAAGAATGACTTTGTAGGTGGTGGAAGTGTGGTTCTTGTTATCGAAAGCTTCGCCCGTCACAGTGGTCGTCGAAATATTCGTGCTGACACTTACGGTGCGAATGTAATACATGTCAGAATAACTGGCATTCTTATCGTAAGTTTCCTGATCAGCGACATCGACTCTCAAAACCGTATCCAAAGAGCCTTCTTCAAAGGTCACTGTGCTCGCACCGACAAGAAGGTAGCGGACAATAAAGCTGACCACCAAGACAACGAATAATACGGTGAAGAAGTAGGGTAGAATGTAGCTCCAGACGCTACGCTTATTGTTGGAATCGTTCATTTTTTATCTCCGTTCATTTGTGGACGTCTAATTAACTATAAGTTAATTCGTTTTGTTGGCGATACACGCAAGATACACCCGAAATCGAATCGCCACAACAAGATTGCTCATTTCTCGTCGTTTTTCACATGGATATTCAAAATCGACTTGTGATACTCACTAAAGCCCTTTTTGTAACGAGGAACATAAATAATTTTACCATCTTTGTTCAAGAAAACGGGCCACACATGAAGTAACCGCGGGGAAATTCCGGCGGCCACCAGCATGCGGCGAACCGAGACCAAATAGCCACCATAAGCGTAAACATCTTGCGGCAATACGCTTCGAATTGTTAACGGATAGTCCTCCGGGCGAATATTGCGATCTTCTGCTCCCGTTGTGAAATCGAGATCAAAAGTTTCGCAATCGAACTTGGTTGGCTTCTCGAGAGTGTAGGTGTAAGGCATGTCTAACCCGTCAGTATCAAGGGCCAAAACATCGTACTCCTTCACCATATAAATCTGCCCTTTAAGCTTAAGGGTGGCGTTCGCTTCTTTGTCGAGGCAAAGGGCTCGAATCTCGGCGATCATTTTCGGATTGATCGTGATGTGGGTCGGAGAGTGACGGTTAACAAAATCCATGATGGTCTTTGTGAACTCATCATCATTTAAGGCGAGAATTGCGCGGATTTCGAGTTCATCGACCGCCTCGATAGACTTGTCGATGCCTTTGATGAAATTCATCTTTTCCGAGTTCTCTTTCATCATCGCTTCGTAAAGCTGATCGCGTTCGACTTCGTTCATCTGGTAAATCTTTTGGCGAATTGCGGTTGTGAAAACGTGCTCGAAGCCGACAGCAGCCTCTAAGAAAGGAACTCCCTTCTGGGTGCAATAGGCTTTCAAATCGCTTCGGGTAAATTCGAGAAGAGGACGAACGACAATCATGCCTTCGTAAGATGAGACCTTGCTATAGCCATATTTCGCTTTTTTGATGCCTTGGGATTTCGCGGTGAGATAGGCTTCCAAAACATCGTCTTGCATGTGAGAAATGAACAAAGCGGCAGCGCTGTATTTTTTGTACATTTCAACAAAGAACGCATATCGCGTTTTTCTTTGCCAAGCCGGATAATCCACATCCTTGCCCGTTTGGTCAACGTTCGCGGTATCGCAGACTTCAAGCTTTAATCCTTCTTTCGCACAATACTCGCTCAATTGGGCTTGGGCTTTTTCTGAATCCTCGTTCAGGTGATAGTTAACATGGCAAACAACGGGTTTAACGCCCTCTTCGAGCATGAGCCCCAAAAGGCATTGCGATGCTGGACCAAAGGTATCAGCAACCAAATAGGTGTTCCCCGGACCAAAGGTGTAACCTAACACTGCAGCAGACAGCATAATTTATTCTCCTCTCTCCCCGACCTCGTCGGAGATAATCTCATACATTTTTGACGCCTCTTCTTTTCGCGCGAATTCACGGATCGAAAGGACTTTCGCAGTGATTTTATGACGACCGAGAAGCAAAAGAAGGGTATCACCGGCTTCAACTTCGCTCATCGCTTTAGCAGCTTTGCCATTGATGAAGACATCACCGTCATCACAAAGCTCCTTGGCAGTTTCCCGCCGCTTAGTCAAACGCGTAACTTTTAAAAACTTGTCAATCCTCATCGGCTTAGTTTATCACACTGACGGAAGATTGTGCTTTGAATAAAGCACATGAATGCTTTTAACGATTTTTTCGAGATCATTAAGCCAATCTTTCGTTTTCGTAATCCTGAGACGTAACTGCTTTTCTAAGAAGGTGACTTTCAACACATTTAAATAAGGCACCATCAGGTTAAAAAGCTCGGTTCCGATACCGTTGATTCTCGAAAAGGTATCGCTCATGAGAATGTCGATATAGGTCTCATATTCTTCAACGCTGGTGAATTCTTCTTGCGACGTATAAAGATCAATTCGCTTTTTCTGAATCAAAAGAGTGACCTCTTCTGGCAAGCGACCATAGACATCACGCATATGTTTTTGATAAGCGAGAAGTTCTTTTTCATCCTTCACGTTTTCCAATTCTTGATAAAGCTCAATTTTATCGCTATTAATCGCATAATCTTTCGGAATATAAGCGTCGATGTTAAAGAGTTTATTGGGCTTAGGTTCAGGCTTGGTGACACCGGTCTTTTTTTCTTCGATGGCTTCATTCAAGAGCTTCATATACAAATCGAGGCCGACTGTGTCGATAAAACCCGCCTGTTCGGCGCCGAGAATATCGCCAGCACCTCGAATCATCAAGTCGCGTTGAGCGATTTTATAACCGCTTCCCAGTTCGGTGAACTCTTGGATGGCTTGCAAGCGTTTCTGGGCGTCTTCATTCATGTCTTTCTGTGGTTTATACATGAGGTAGGCGTAAGCAATTCTATCGCCCCGCCCGACTCGACCTTTGATTTGATAAAGCTGCGAGAGACCGAAATGGTCGGCATCTTCGACAATAATCATGTTCGCATTGGGTATGTCGATGCCATTTTCCACGATGGACGTGCAGACCAAAACGTTGATTTCATTATCATAGAATTTGGCCATGACATCTTCGATTTCATCTTTTTCCATTTGGCCATGAACGACACCGATTTTTGCCGAAGGGACCGCCTGGGCGATTCGAGAAGCAACTTGATAAATGCTCATGACCTTGTTATGAACATAAAACACTTGTCCATTCCGACCAAGTTCCCGCTGGATAAGTTCATAAACCACATCTTCTTTAAACGGAGTCACGTAGGTTTGAATCGGCATCCGGGATTCCGGCGCGGTGTTGATTTCAGATAAGGGGCGGATTCCAACCAAGGACATCTGCATCGTCCGAGGAATCGGGGTGGCCGAAAGAGTCAAAACATCGACATTTGTCTTTAATTCTTTGATCTTTTCTTTTTGTTCAACACCGAACCGCTGTTCCTCATCGATGATCAAAAGACCTAAATCGTGGAAGGCGATTTCTTTCGAAAGAAGACGGTGAGTGCCAATAACCAAATCGACCTTGCCTTCAAGAACGGCTTTAATGGATTGACGCTGAATCGGTTCCGGAACCAAGCGAGAAAAAACAGCGATATGGACACCGAAAGCGGAAAAACGTTCGATCGCCACTTCGTAGTGCTGACGGGCTAACAAGGTCGTTGGGCACAAAATTGCAACTTGCTTGCCGGCTAAAATAGCCTTGAAAGCTGCTCGGAAGGCAATTTCGGTTTTACCAAAACCAACATCGCCACACAAAAGCCGATCCATGATTTCAGGCTTCTCCATATCGGCTTTGATTTCATTGAGAGAACGAGCTTGGTCAGCAGTCAATTGATAAGGGAATTCATCTTCGAATTTCTTTTGAAGTTCATCATCGGGCGGGAAAGCAAATCCGGTCTGTTTCGCCCGTTGACCATAAAGAGCAATCAGACGGTCCGCTAATTCGTTAACCCGTTCCTTGATGTGAGCTTTCTTCTTTTGCCAATCTCCACCCGAAAGATGCGAAAGTTTAGGCACCGCGCCTTCACGACCAGAATATTTCCGAACCAAACGGAATTGTTCGAGCGGAACATAAAGCGTTTCGTTGCCCGAATAAGCAATTCGAAGATAATCGCGATGAACGCCTTCAACCTCAAGCGTTTTAATTTCGATAAACTGTCCGATGCCATTATATTCATGGACCACATAATCGCCAGGTCTAAGGTCCTCGTAACTCTTTAGAATGGTTGCATCTTTAAAGCGCGAAGTAAAACGCGTGTTGGCGATCCGGTGACCAAATAACTCCGCAGAACTCAGGTAAACGATACCAATATCGGATGCTTCAAAGCCTTGGGATAAAGGCAAAGCAGTAACGGCAAGATTGCCTTCGGGAAGAGCGAAGCCACTCACCGTCTCATAAGGAATCTTTGCTTCGTCAAGAAAACTCTTGGCGGTTTCAAGCTGATGAGGCTCTGTTAGCGCCAAAATAACTTTTTTATCGTTTTTCAAATAACTTTGAACCGTCGGCACCAAAGCCGCGATGCCGCTTCCAGCGGTCACAACATTTCGGACAGTGAAAATGGGGTCAGTCGGTTCGGCTGCGTATTTAAGACCATAGAAGACTTTTCGATAATCAGGGAGGGCTTCGCTTAACTCCATATATTCTTCAAGGTGCGAGGTGATAAGACGTTGAGCTTGGAGTTCGCCTAAATAGGTGTGGGCTTCGTTAGTTAACAAGTCCGTCGCCGCGACAAAGCCTTCTTTGCCGGCAATAAAAACGAGCGCGGGATCGAAATAAGAAAGAATAGAAAAAGGGTGATTTAAAGCGAAGCCAAAATACTTATAAAGAGACGGCTTGTAATCGCGGTTGACAAAATCCTCGAGATCCCGGGACACGTTATCGCGAAGAATGTCGGCTGGGTCCATTGGTAGTGTCTTGCAATCTTCTTCGAGCCTTTCTTTGATGCGGTGTGCAAAAGAAGAGAGTTCGTCGTCGGTTAAAAAGAGGTCAGTCGCCGGCAAGATATCAATGGCATTAAGCTCTTTTGAAGAGGATTGAGTTTGAATATCGAATTCTTTAATCGCCGCGACTTCGTCGTCAAAAAATTCGACTCGAATCGGAGAGGTTTCGTTGACCGAAAAGATGTCCAGAATGTCGCCCCGAAGAGCGAATTCGAGAGATTGATCTATCTTGTTAACTCGACGATAGCCAAGTTCAACCAAGCGGGATTTGAGATCATCCAAAGGGGTTTTGCAGCCTTTTTCGAGATGAATCGTACTGGTCTTGAACTCAGTGGGATTCGGCAAGTAGCGTAAAAAAGCAGCAGGATGAGTCACCAAGATTTTTTTGCCAGGTTTGAGAAGCTGCCCCATCGCATAGAGGCGTTGGGCCATCAGTTCACGCGAAGATGAAAGGCTCTCCGCCCGCAATAGCTCATCGGCAGGGAAGAAGACGACTTGTTCCTCGCTAAGAAAATTGAGGAGGAACTCATAGGTTTTTTGTGCCGAATAAAGATTGTTGGAGATGATGGCATAGTTAGCGGCTTCTTCGTGATAAAGCGAAGCAAAAAGTAAGGCCGTTCCGATGGTATCATCAACGACTAAATGCCCCTTCTTGTTCTGAAGGGGGGAGGTCGCACTACTGTTTTTTAGAACGTCGAAGAGGTCCGTCGAGCTTACTCCTAACCGACCTTGCTATTGTAGATCGACATCGCATAAGCAAAGTCTCTTAATTCAATATCGCGCAGGGCTTTCGCCGCATTGTCCGTTGCGTTTTCGATATGAGTCAAACTATCGCCAACGGGCTTGCCCAAGACATAGTCGATGGGGTTGTTGTGCGGCGGCTCGCCGATACCAACCCGAATTCGTCGAATTTTATCGCTTCCCAACTGCTCAATAATGCTTTGAATGCCTTTGTGACCGCCTGAGGCCCCATTTTCTCTCAGCCGAATCGTCCCCTCGGGAAGAGCCATGTCGTCATAAACCACAACGATGTCCTCAAGCGGAATTTTAAAATAATTCGCTAATGGACTCACGCAAGTGCCCGATAAATTCATAAAGGTCTGGGGTTTGCAAAGGATAATGGGTTCTTTAAAGGCGGAATTGCGAACGATGGTATAAACGCCCTTGAATTCTTCACGATCAAAATCCGCCGAAACTAGCTCGGCAAATTTATCAAGGGTTTTAAACCCCATGTTATGGCGAGTTCCTTCGTATTCGCGGCCCGGATTCCCAAGTCCGACGTAAAGCTTCATGCTTTCTCCTTGGAGGCCATCGCATCGGCAAAAGAAAGCTGGTTGAGAACGGAAACAACCTTCGCAACCTTTTCGGTATCGTAGAATTCGATCGGGTGGTCTTTAATCGTGAGTAAGGCTTGTTGATCCGGAGCGGTGCTCGGGTCGTTTGCCATCATCTTCAAAGAATTCGTAATCATGAAGTTTTCCGGGAAATGAAGTTTCTTCATATCGAAAGACCCACGGAATTGATAATATCGAACGTGATACATATCCAAGAGATTTTGTTCGATCATCAAACTGCGAGCATCCGAAGAAGGAATAGACATTCCCACCGAGAAAACAATGACGTTCTTCTTCTCGATGCTCTTATAGTTTGAAAGAAATTTATCGAGCCCTTTAATCGTCCCGCCTTGGACCCAGCCACCGAAAACGATAGTGTCGTAGTCGAGCATCTTCTTGGCCCGGAAGCCCTTTAAAGGCGCCACGGTGGCAGAGACTTGTCGTCCAATGTCTTCGGCGTAGGCTTTCGTATTACCCGTTTTTGAGGTGTAAAGAATCAGTGTTTTCATAGCGGTAAGAGTTTAACACCCTTTTATAGATAAAAGGAAAGGGAACGTTTAGAATGTTTGCATGAAAAAGAATGAATGGTTTAAAAAGTTCCTTAAATCTTGCTCGATGGGTTTAGGAATGATTCCGGGCGTCAGCGCTGGAACAATGGCGGTTTTAGTCGGCATCTATGACGAATTAATCGATGCAATCGCTTCGTTAAGAAAGAACTTCAAAGCTTCCTTTCGAACCCTGTTGCCAATTCTTTTAGGTCTCGTCTTATCTTCGGCTTTAATTCTAGTTGCGGTTCAATATGGTTATGGATACGCGCCCTTTGTCATCACCTGTGTTTTCGCCGGTTTTATTTTGGGATCACTCCCTTTGGTCACGAAAGAGCTTAAAAATGAAAAAACCTCCGCAAAAGGCCTATCTTTAATCTTAATAGGCCTTATCGTGGCGGCGGGGATCGGCGTTCTTTCCTATTGCAGCGTCCGTTATTGGAATTTCAATTTGAATTCCTATTTTGTTGCCGGAACCTATTGGTGGGTTTACATCGTCGTTCTCGTGGCAGGGTTCATTTCGGCTATCGCTTGTGTTATCCCAGGAATCTCAGGGGCAATGATTCTTTATATCTTTGGTCTCTACACCCCGATCATCAGCATCGTTATTTCACAAAAAGACACGGCAGGAAATATCGTCGTCAGTTCAATGTTCCAGGACCATACTCGCTTAGCCAGCGGCTTTGGTTATCTATTCTGCTTATTAATTGGCATTCTCTTTGGCTTAGCTGTTGTGGCTAAAGCAATGAAAAAGCTCCTGGAGACAAAAAGAGTTCCAACATTCCAAGTGGTTTTGGGCTTTATTCTCGGTTCAGTCATTTCTATGTTTATCAATCAAAACATTTTTAATACGGAAACACAAAAAACAATTTACGAAACCACACCACTTTGGGGTTACATTGTTGGCCCGATCCTTTTTGTCCTTGTCTTGGTTGGCTTCTATTTCATCAGCCGCAAAATGGGTGCAAAACAAGAGGAAGCGCCTTCTCAAACTACAGAAACAGCCGATGAGAAAAACGAAATTAAGTAACTTGGTTTAATTATCCGGTTTTTTATCCTGAACGTTTTGGTTGATATTATTCGTCAATGTTTTATGTTTAACCGGAACACGAGGAAAATTTATGCCAAGAAACGAAAGTCAAAACAAAGCGCTGAGGGACTATAAAAAGAACAAAATCCTTAATCGAGCCCTTCGCCTATTTGCCATTAAAGGTTTCGATGATGTGACAGTCGACGATATTATGACAGCCAGCAATTGCGCCCACGGTCTTTTCTACCATTATTTCCGTTCTAAAGAAGACGTCTTTAACGAATTGGTCCGGATCAAAGAAGAGAAGTACAAGGATCTCTTGATTCCGCAAGAAGCGGCCATGAAGGCTGGTGGCATCGCCGGTCTAAAAATCCTAGCGGATTATTGCGAACAAATCATTTCGGCGCCAGACGAAGTCGCTTACTTCGCCCGCATTAGCACCATTCGTCATTATACGGTCACCAACTACAACGAAGCCATCTTAGGCGAAGACCCTTATCCGAACTTAATCAAGTTGATTCAAGATGGACAAAAAGAGGGGACGGTCCGTTATGGTGACGCCCGCGAAATTGCAAACATGTTCATCGATTTCTCAAATGGTGCAATGTATCGACGTATTGTTGAAGGCAACGACAAGTTCTACCCCATCACCAGTGCATCAATCATGCGAATCTTCGAAAAATAGTCGATACAAAAGGCGATTTCTATCGATGGAATCGCCTTTTTTAATACTCAAATTGAACCGGACAAAGAAATCCTTATAATTGACACACATGAACAAACTTCTTCGTTACCTCCGTCCAATTTGGTGGCTCATCCTCATCGATGTGGTCCTTTTGGGTCTTCAATCCTTCTTCGCTCTTTTGATTCCGAAGCTGATGACGAACATCACCGCCATCATGGAATATCCCCAAAATTATCTCAGTGAAATGACGGGGTTAATTGACTTATGGAACGTCCACTGGATCACGCCGAGCGGCAACGCCATGCAAGATACATGGATCATCGGCGGATTCATGATCACCTTCGCTCTTGGCTTCTTACTTTGCGCTTTTACGACTTCTCTTATTACCAGTCACATCGGAGCGTTTTATGGCAAAAGCGTCCGTCACGACCTTTTCAAAAAAGTAACTTCGATGTCCGTCGGAGAATACCACGATTTTGGAACAGCCAGTTTGATCACCCGTACAACCAACGATATCGAACAAACCCAGCTCTCGATTCAAATGGGCCTTCGCATCATGATCATGTCACCGGTTTCTCTCGCCATCGCTATCGTCTTCATCTGCACTAGCGATCCGATGCTCGGTCTCATCGTCGCCTGCGTCATCCCAATCCTGATTGTTGTCGCCACGGTTTTGCTCATTTTAGCCACGCCACTCTTCAAAAAACTCCAAGACTTTATGGATAAATTGACTTCGGTTCTCCGCGAATCTTTGAAGGGCGTCCGTGTCATTCGTGCCTTTAATCAAGAAGACAAGGAGTTCGGCCGTTTTGAAAAGGCCAACAAAGACCTTGTAGATGTCGGAATTCGGGTTGACCGAATTATGAGCTTTGGCTCGCCGATTATCGGAATTTGCTTCGACGCTACCTATGTCGCGATTTACGTTTATGGTTTTGCCCGATATGACGGGGCTAAGGTTGCCGACGGAGCTATTAACTTCTCTAACATCATTACCAGCGCTGAATACGCCATGCAATTGATGCAGTCTTTCTTAATGTTCATGTTCCTCTTAATTCTGATTCCGCGCGCTAGCGCTTGCGCGAAGCGAATCAATCAGGTCTTTGCCAGCGTGAACCCCATCGTCGAACCGAAAAATCCGAAAACATCCGAAACGAATGATGGCTTAGTCGAGTTCAAAGACGTAACCTTCTCTTTCCCCCAAGCCAGTGCTCCAACGCTAAGTTCTGTAACCTTTACCGCCAAGCCAGGAAAGACCACCGCCATCATTGGATCCACCGGATCGGGCAAATCTACCGCGATTAGTTTAATCCCCAGATTTTATGATGCTTCGTCAGGTGAAGTCCTCATCGATGGAGTTAATGTTAAAGACTACGATAAGGGGGTTTTGCGGGGAAAATTAGGTTTCGTACCTCAAACAGCCCAGCTTTTCCGCGGGACCTTAAGAGAAAACATCGCTTTCGGCAAAATGGGGGCAAGTGATCAGGAAATTCTTGAAGCCTTAAAGGTCGCTCAAGCGAATGAATTCACCGATGCCCTAAAAGGCGGGCTAGATTTTGAAGTCGAACAAGATGGCAAAAATTTCTCAGGCGGTCAAAAACAACGTCTAGCCATCGCTAGAGCCCTTGTCCGCAAACCCGAAGTTTATATTTTTGATGATTCCTTTAGCGCCCTAGATTTCAAAACAGATATTCAGCTTAGAAAAGCACTCAAGGGTTATACCCAAACAAGCACGATTATCATCGTTGCTCAGCGCGTTTCGACCATCATCGATGCCGATAACATTATCGTCTTTGATGAAGGCAAGATTGTTGGACAAGGTAGTCACGCCTCTTTGCTGCAGAGCTGCCCGGTCTATCAAGAGATTGTCGAATCCCAACTCGATAAAGAAGAAATCACCAAAACCTTGGCGATGGCTTCTCAAGGGGGTCAACGCTAATGCCACGTCACAATGAAGACATCCGCAAAGCCCGCAACCCCAAGAAGGCTTTTAAGCGCTTGATGAAAGACTTCAAGCCCCAGCTTCCGCTCATTATTTTCATTTCGCTTTTGCTTATCGCCTCAAGCGTCCTTTATGTCTTAGAGCCAATGATCATGAAACAAATCGTGAATGGCTTAACGAATTATGTCACCATTAGTGGAAGCTTCTATGCGATTGATTGGGGCGGTCTCTCCAAGCTTTTTGCCGCCTTGTTCATCATGGTTGCCTCAAGCAACGTCTGCAATTGGCTCAGCGAATTCATTGGAATCAAAATTGCTAAGACATATGCCTATCGCCTTGATAATGCCTTAAAACGGAAGTTGGATAAGTTACCACTTTCCTTCTTTGATGGGCAAAGCTATGGCGACGTTCTCTCGACTGGCGTCAACGATGTCGACAACATCGGTCATAACACCTATGGCATTCTTTCTCAGGCGATTTCTGCCGTGGTCATGTTGGTCGGATGCATCATCGCAATGCTCATTGCTTCCTGGCAGTTGGCGTTAATCGTCATCGCCTCCTTGCCTTTAACGGCCTTTGTCGTGATGCTGATCGGAAAACGCAGCCAAATCCAATTCAAAAAATATCGTGCGAAATACGGCGTTCTTGAGGGTCAAATCGAAGAAGCCTATAACGGCTACAAACTCCTCAAGGTCTTTAGCCGAGAATCCACGGCCCAAGAAAAATTTGACGCGATCAATAACGAAATGACCGAAGCCGACCGCAAATCACAATGGATTTCTGGCTTTATCTATCCGACGATGCGCTTTATCTCCCAGGTTTGTTTCGTTGCGGTTGCCGTGGGCGCAGGATTGATTTACGCCGACGGAAGCAACCTCGGTGTGTTGGTCGCGTTCTTAATGTTCCTCAATATCGTTAACCAGCCGTTTCAAATGCTCGGCCAAATCTCTTCGACTTTCCAATCCGTTGCGGCTTCGACCGAACGGGTCTTCTCCATCCTTGATGCTCCAGAAGAAACGCCCGACCCTGTGAATTGTCTTACCAGTAGCGACAACATCAAAGGGAATATCGTGTTTGACCACGTGTATTTTTCCTATAGTCCCGATAAGCCTCTCATTGAAGATATGAATTTATCAGTTGATCCCGGCGAAACCGTCGCTATTGTGGGTCCAACTGGGGCAGGCAAAACAACCCTGGTCAATTTGATTATGCGTTTCTACGAAATCAACCAAGGCACGATTTATCTTGATGGCGTAGATACAAAAAATTATGCGCGTAAAACCCTTCGCGGATCCATCGGAATGGTCTTGCAAGATACCTGGCTTTTCAACGGAACCATTCGGGAAAACATCCGTTATGGTAACCACAACGCAACGGACCAAGAGGTCTATGACGCAGCGAAAGCGGCTCGCGTTGATCATTTCATCGACACGATGCCCGGGCGATACGATTTCGTTTTGAATGAAGATGGCAGCAACATTTCTCAAGGTCAACGGCAGCTCATCACCATCGCTCGAGCCATTTGCTCCAAGCCGAAAATCATGATTCTCGACGAAGCGACCTCCAGTGTCGACACTCGAACCGAAAAAGCAATTCAAGATGCAATGGACGACATCATGAAGGAGCGCACCTCCTTTGTTATCGCTCATCGTCTTTCCACCATCAAAAATGCCAAGATGATTTTGGTGATGAATCAAGGCAAAATCTTGGAGATGGGGACCCATCAAGAGCTATTGGAAAAGAAGGGTTTTTATGCCGATCTCTATAATTCGCAATTTTTAGGAAAACAAGACGAAGCCTAAATATATTAAAAATTTAAAAGATTGTTAAACAAGTTTTAATAAGGGACCACTCATAAAACTTTTACAATTAGTTCCCACTAT
>DAISHV010000050.1:0-13015 GCA_036822315.1 Bacillota bacterium
TTGGAGACCTCTGTTCTACCACTGAACCACGCCCCTAGGCGCGTGGTTCATTATAAGCCTCGAGCTATCTTGCTGACAAGAGACATATCGACCAAACCGTTATATTTTTCTTTGAAGAACTTCATCACGACCGGCATGCTCTTGTCGGGAAGAGTGGCGAAAATTTTGCGAATCTCGTCTTCGCTCAGCTGTTTCGGGATATAACGAGCCAAAGCCGCTTTTTGTTTTTCGATCAAAGCGACCGATTCATTGCGCCCTGCCTGAGCGAAAGAAGCCTTCTCTTCATCGAGTTCTTTATCGACTTTTTTGATAATGCCCAAAACATCGGCATCCGTGACTTCTTTGCCCGAGCCATTGGTCTTGAGTTCGGTGTACTTCGAAATCACGATCGAAAGGGCGCCACGCGTCTCCGCGTCGTGGGCTTTCATCGCCTCGATATTGGCTTTCTTAATTTCATCAATCAACATAATTTTAGGCCTCCTCTATCGCGGATTTTCTCCGGAAATGACGTAAACGGTGTGTCAAACGCCGCCCTGCATAGTATAGCGGTAAAATTTCCAAACGGCCGATAAACATGGCGAATGAGAGGATCCAAAGGAGCAAAGGATACCAGGTCGCGTAATTCAATTTGTAATTGGAATAGCCGATGATATCGATGCCGGTTCCTGAGAGGGCAGACATGTATTCGTAGGTCGCTTCCACCACGCCGATCCCCGGCATGAACATCAGTACCATCGCGCCCGTAAGGAAGAAGACAATATATAAGAGCGCATAGTTATGGGCTTCCGAAGAAGAAGAATCGTCTTCCTCTTTGAGCTCGCCCAAACGGTAGACAGGATGAGGATTGACTTCCCGAGTCGAAGCAAAATGGTAGCGGATCGAATACTGGAAATCTTTGAGCAGCAAAGATAAACGGTATTGCTTAATGCCACCTGCGGTCGAGCCAACCCCACCGCCGATGCCCATCAAAAGAATGCCGCTGAAAATCGCCACTTCACCTAAGGACTTCAAGGAAGGATAATTCGTGAAGCCTGTGGTCGTAAGGCTCGTAACCGCGTTAAAGACGTTATAACGGAGCGAGTTCCAAAAATCGAGCCCCGTCGCGGCGCCAGCGGAATTTTGATAAAGGTACATCGTCGAGAGGGTGCAACCCATCGTGAAGAAGAATAAGGCAATCAGGGCAAAGCGAATTTCGATATCCTTGAAGAATTGTTTCCATTTGCCCGTGAGGAGAAAGGTATGAAGCACGAAGTTCGTCGCGCCAAGGAGCATCAAGACAATGGAGATAATTTCTATCGCGATCGAATTGACGGGTAACACCGTCGCTTCAAGGTGGGCCCCATCGACGCCGGCAAAATAAAGCAAAGAGGTCGATCGGGTCGAGAAACCCCCGGTGGCCAAGGCGGCTGTCGCATGGACGAAAGCGTCAAAAGGCGGCATGCCTGCTAGCCAAAGCGAAATGGTGCCAATCAAGATGTAGCCGAAATAAATTCCGAAGATGAGTTTGGCGCTTTTGCCGAGGTTCGGCATCAATTTATCGTTATGGCCTTCGGCGAAATAAAGTTTGAGGTTGTAGCGGTCGCTTAGCGCGCTAGCCACAAGAAGGACCAATCCAACGCCGCCGACGAACTGCATGAGCGCCCGGTGAAAGAGAAAAACGTGAGCGGCAGGATAAAGGGTGAGGTTATAAGCGCTCGCATCGAGAAAAACCTGAGTGGGAAGCACCGTGAGTCCCGTCGCCGAATAGCCCGACATGGACTCGAAGAAACTTTCCGAATAGCTCATATCGAGGTTCAAACTCGCTAACCCTTGATTGAGAGCGGGGAACCGGGTGAGGTAAAACGGGAAGGATCCCAAGACGATGGCGCAAAGCCAAAGCAAGACCAAAAGCAAGGCATCGTCATTGCGGGCGAAATGACCTTTGGGACGGCCAGCGACCAAAAGAAAGAACAAGACCGCTCCCAGGACAATCCCCACAAGACCCGGGATTAAAAAATCCCAGAAAACCATCCATTCACTCGGATAAAAAGCGAGGATTAATAAGGGCAAAACCGTCACGAAGCCCTCGAACATCAAAAAGATTCCGAGATAACCGAAAATCAGTCGAAATCCTTTGGCTTCTTTTTTCATAAAAACTTCCCCTACTTCTTCGCCCGTTCCTCTTGCTGAATGAAATTGAAGATTTTCTTCTGATCTTCCGGCGCGCAGCAAACCAGCAAAAGATCCTTCGGCTTAATCGCGACTTGACCATTTGGAATCAAGACGGTGAAGTTGCGGTAAATCGCGGCAATCGACGCGTACTTTGGGAAATCGATATCCATGATTCGCTTATTGGCGATCCGATACTTCGAAAGGACTGGGATTTCCAAAACGACGATTTTATTGTTTTCAAGGGTCAGGGTCTTCATCAAGGATTCCATCGAAGACTCGCTCTTGATCGACTGGGCCAAAAGGTAGGTGGAAGAGATGACCGAGTCGATGCCGAGCTTTTTATACAGCTCGACGTTTTCAGGGTTATTGACCACGCAGATGCATTTTTTGACGTTAAAAACTTTCTTGGCCAAAATGCAGGAAGCGTAGTTATCGGTATCTTTTTCGCTCAAAGAAATAAAGACATCAGCATCGTGAACATTAGCCTCTTCAAGCACGAATTTCCGCCAAGGCGAACCGACCAAAACCGGAATATGTTCCTTGTGGACGAGTTCGTTGGCAAAACTCCGTGACGAATTAATGACGGTCAACTGATTCTCTTTGCTCTTGAACATCGAGATGATGAAGGAGGCTTGCTTTGAGCCATTGGCAATGACGATTCTCATCGATCGTTACCTCCTTCGAGCGAAGTGAATTTATTAATTGAGAGTTCCCAAGGATAAATCGCTTTGATGCTGGGCATGCCGGCGATCAAGGAAGACTTCGAAGGATCGGCAAAACGAACAAAAACTTGCGGCACTTCATAAATCAAAGCGCAAACGTGAGCCAAGAAAAGGTTGACGTTATCATCACCTGTGCAAATGGCAACTTCGCGAGCGGAAGTAATATAGGCATCCTCTTCCAAAAGGGAAATATCGGTGGCATCGCCTAAAATTTTATAACCCGAAAAATTATCATCCAGACGATCGAAAGACGTGGACCCTTGATCCACCACGATCACGTTTTCTCCTCGTTCGGAGGCGAGATTGGCGATCGATGAGCCTAATCTCCCGCAACCAATAATGACAATTTTGTTTTTGATGGCCATATTCTTTTATTCCTCAAATCATACCTTATTGCGCTAACGGGGGCAAATCACCATCGAGCTTGAGTGTCTCACAGACTTCAACCTCAGGCAGGCTGGAGGTGATTTCTTCGTAGCGGGCTTTCGTCAGTTTCTTCTTTAACCCCTTCCAACCGCGGGTTGCATAAGTCTCCAAACACCAATCGATGAACGCCCGGGTAGCTGAGGTCATGTAATAATGCGGCGATTTCTTTCGGAAATAGGCTAAGGCAACTTCAGGTTTAAAGTGTTTGGGATCATAGGTTTTCGAAGCCGAAAGCATATCGCAAACGTATTCGCAAGCCCACTTATACGGCATCGTCTTCATCACGATGCGACCATTGAAGAAATCGGTCCAATATTCCCAATGATGGGGATTTCTCCGGGTGTGATGCTGACAAATCCTTGAGAAATAATGGTTGGCCATACGCTCCTTATAAACGGGAGAGTAATTGCCGGCGTAATATTTGGCCGAGGTCCAGAATTCGGTCGGCGAAAGTTTGGAAAGGTCATGGCGCAAGGCATGAAAAAAGATGCCCATGTGCCAGGCGTTTCTCAGAACTTGGTGCCGATGTTTCGTAATCGTGATGAAATGATGAAAAGGATGACTCATGAGAGAAGCTCCGTTAAGATGGTGCCAATATCGTCATGGAAGACAAAGTCGAAGGTGTCGTCCACCGCTGTGGCTTCCTTATTAATAATAATGCGGGTCTCACCGCCAAAATAGTTGATGA
This sequence comes from Bacillota bacterium, assembly GCA_036822315.1. GTDB lineage: Bacteria > Bacillota_I > Bacilli_A > RFN20 > CAG-826 > UBA4951. The sequence goes on from DAISHV010000050.1 coordinate 3,988, forward strand.
GTCCGGCGGCCGGATAGACATTGAGCGAAGTCCCGCCGACCATCAAGACATCGGCATAACGAAGTTCATCGACCGCTTGCATGAGGAGGTCTTGGTCAAGGGGCTCTTCATAGAGAACCACATCGGGTTTGAGGATCGCACCGCATTCTTGGCAATGGGGTACCCCATGCGGCTCCAGCTGATCCAAGGTATAAAATTTTTGGCAGCCGGTGCAGAAATAGCGGCGGGTTGAGCCGTGGAGTTCGTAAACTTGTTTGCTTCCGGCGTCTTGGTGAAGACCATCGATATTCTGAGTCAAAATGATGACCTTGTGACCGGCTTTCTCATAATTGGCTAAGGCCAAGTGGGCGGCATTCGGTTTCGCCGCTTTATTGACCATGCTCGACCAATAAAAATCATAGAAGGTGTCCGTGTGAGTTTCAAAATAGCTATGCGAAAGCATCACTTCATAAGGAACGCCATACTTGGAATGAACGTTATAAATCCCTTGGGGAGAACGAAAATCAGGGATTCCCGAGGCGGTCGAAACTCCTGCCCCACCTAAGAAGACAATCCGGCGGGCTTTCTTCACAGCGCTTTTGGCTAAAGCGAGATTCGCATCCATGCCCTTTATTATACTCAAAAAGAACCCCTGGAGGGGTTCACTTTTGCACTTTCTTTAGTTTTCGGTTTTTGGCGCCATAAGAACGTAATAAAGATTCTCTTCCTTGCTCCCATAACTCGTCGCGTAGACATCTTCGCCAAAAAGGGTAAATCCCGCTTTGAGAATAACGCGTTGAGAGCGGAGGTTTCTTTTAAAATGACCAACCGTTAAAAAATCGAGATGCAGGGTGTTAAAGCAATAATCGATCACGGCTTTGACGGCTTCGCTCATCAGTCCCTTGCCCCATTGATCTTTAGCCAAGACATAGCCGATTTCCCGCCCCTTTAAGTCCGCAAAAGAAGAAGGCAAAGGACAAGTGATTTGCTCTAAGCCCAAACTTCCAATCACTCGCCCCGTTTCTTTTTCAACGAGGGCAAAGGTTTTCTTTTCTTCGATAAACAGCGTCAACACGCGTTCCGATTCCTCGAGGCTCTCGTGATGACGCCAGCCCGCCCATTCTCCGCAATCGGGAACTTTGGCATAGGCGTTAAAATCCACCAAATCGCTTTTTTGAAAGGGTCGTAAAAGAAGACGCGGCGTTTCGAGATGTGCTGATGAAACATCGATATCGGCGTTCACTTCTCGACCCCTTTAAAGACCGAGAGGAGCCGGAAATTGAGCCGAGCCAATTCCTCGGGGGTCTCTTTGAAACCCCGCTGAACCCAGACTTCAAGGAAAGCGACTTCTTGCTGAACGAGACTCTTCCAGAAATAGTCGCGGTTTTCACTATTGAAGCCCACTTGAACCGCCAAAGACTTCAAATAGGTGGATTCGGGCAAATAGTTGGTGAAACTCCGGGCAAGAAGATGGGAAATGCCTTGCTTTTCGAAAAGGGCAAGCACTTCTTTTCTTTGGGCACAGAATTTAAAAAACTGTAAGGCGTAGTCTTCAAAGGATTCGGGATCCGGATTGCGGATGTAATCCTTCATCCGAGCGTAAACCGCGAAATCAATCACGTCATCCAGCGAGTCGAAATCGCGGTAGAACGTCTTGCGGGTTAATCCCGCTTTCAAACAGACTTCGCTAATGGTGATATCGCTATAATTCTTGACATGGATCAAAGCGAAAAGGGCCGTCGCCGTTTTATCGAGTGATTGCCAAACACGGGGGTTCTTAGAACGATTGAACATAAAGTGACACCTCTTTTGTTTTTGTTACTTTATCATAAAATGCACCAAAAAGAAACAACTGTGCCATTCACGTTTCTTCCGCAAAACCCGTCTCCTTTTAGAAATCCCCTGCAAAAGTCCATTAAAAAAGAGGAAGTATAAAGCTTCCTCTTAACGAATGGTTTTCTACTCGGCCAAGGTTTTCTTCAGTTCATCGACCAACTCTTGCATCCGGGCGACCACCGCCATAAACGGTTCCTTGGTGGTGAGATCGACCCCGGCGGCGCGAACTTCGTCAATCGGGAAGGTTTCGCCTCCACTCTTAAGGAGTGAGACGTAACGTTCAAAGGCTCCCGGCTTCTTCTCGCGGACGTTCGCATAAAGAAGCATCGAAGCGGTGAAGCTGGTCGCGTATTGGTAGACATAGAAAGGCGTATAGAAGAGATGCGGAATATAGGCCCAAACAAACGGCTTCAATTTCTCTTCGCGGATGTCGATACCATAGTAAGTCTCGTAGAGTTTGCTCATCTCATCGCAAAGGACCTGATAGGATAACGGTTCTCCTTGTTCGACCTTTTGGGCAATCTCGTATTCGTATTGGGCGAAGAGGGTCTGGCGGTAGAAGGTTCCGACGATCTCATCGATCGCTTTTTGGAGAAGAGCGATCCGGGTTTCTTTATCGAGCGTTCCTTGATGGAGCAAATAATCCAAGAGGTTATGCTCATTGAAGGTCGAGGCAATTTCGGCGGTGAAGATCGTGTAGTCTTGTTTCATGAGCGGTTGGCTTTCCATCGCATAAAGCGTGTGGATGGAGTGACCAGACTCGTGAGCGACGGTGAAGCAATCATCGAGTTCGCCTTGGAAGTTAAAGAGAATGACCGGATGAATCCAATCCTTGCCATCTTGATAGCCGCCATTGGAGTAAGCGCCCGTCCGTTTGCCCGGGGCGGGATAGACATCAACATAGCCCTCTTCAAGGACGGTGTGAGCTTTCTTTTGGAAGTCCTCGGGGAAAGAAGAAATCGACTGGAAGAAGAGTCCTTTCGCTTCTTCGTAGGTGTATTTCTTGTCCGAGTGGGCGAGTTGGAGGAAGCGATCGTAAGAACGGTGCTTCGTTAAGCCGAGATATTTGGCCCGAATCTCGTAATACTCGTGAAGCGGCTTCGCATTCGAGGAAGCGACGTCGACGAGGTTAAGGAAGACCGAAGTCGGGATTTTGTTATGGAACAAATGCTCTTCGAGAATCGAATGATAACCGCGAGACTTCATCTCCGAAAATTCAGCCTGGACCGTATTGTTATAGATTTCGGCATAGACGTTTTTATGTTCGTCATAGTAGCGGTATAACGCTTCGAAAATCGCCTGGCGGTCTTCGGCATCTTTCGTCGCAGCGATGAGGCTGGTCCAATTGCTTTGGCTCACTTCCACGCTGCTGCCATCTTTAAGGGTGGCTTTCTTTGGCACATAATCGCCCACGGAAAGCATCGAATAAAGTTTGCTGCCTTCTTCCTCTAACGGAGCGAAAGAAGCAAGGAGTTTTTCTTTGTCGGCGCTTAAGATGTGGCTTTGATCCAGGAAGAGTTTTTCAAAAGAATAATCAAATTCTTTGTCTTCGGGATGATGAGCGAAATAGGTTTTAACTTTCTCCTCACCCAAAGCGAGGATCTCCGGATCGCTCCAAGAGAGTTTGTCCATATAATCTTGCATCGCGAGCTGAACGCGGTCATGCCGTTCGTTGGCTTTGACATCTTTTTTGTTCTGATCGCTGGCGCAGCCGGCATAAAGATAAAGTTTGGTGAAGACTTTCTGACTCTCACGTTCGAGGGCGAGGAACTGGCTAAAAGCCTTTTCGTCTTGGAGTTTCCCTTGGAAGGAAGCCATCTTCGGAGTCAAGACTTCCTTGATATAGGCTAAATCCTTTTCAAACGCCGCTTCATCCTTATAAATAAACCGCAAATCCCACTTATCTTTCATAAAACCCTTTCCTTTCAGGAGGTCCCAAAAACGGGAAATCTTCCGTGCTTGGTTTTGATTATCGCATAGAACGACCTAAGATTATAGGATGATGAAAAAGAAAAAGCCTGCCGCCACTCCAAACGCGAACAAAGGTGCAAGTGAATCGCCTTTATCGACGCTCGCTCAGGATTTCAAAATCCTTGACGATGAAGCCCCGCTTTGCGAAAGAAAAAACGACGGACGAGACTAAAAAAAACGGCCAAAGCCGTTTTTTAATGTTGTGATGAATTTAGTTGTTCTTCGCTTCGGCTTGGAAGGAGTCGCTTGGTAAGCAAAGCATCAGAATGCCAGCAACAATCGAAAGGGTGTCGCCAAAGATGATAAGCAAGACGCCCGGGGCGATGACCTGGCTCTTTTCCGTCGCTTTCTTGAGACTATTCAAGGCAAAGAAGCCAACGAGGAACGTTCCTAAGAGCTTGAGACCAAAAATCACAGCAAGCGTAACGAACACAATCGTGAATAGAGTTTGAGGATCGTTGCTCACATCGCTCGTGAAGGAACCATCCGCGAGTCCTTGTTTAATCGCGGCATAGCCTGTCGCGCCAAAGATGCTGAGGGTCAGGATGGTACTGAACGAAATCAAAGCCATACCGATGATAATGAGAATTCGACTTGCGTTTTTCATGTGTTTTGCCTCTTGTTTAAGCTAATTTTGATTATCGTGATATTCGTAATGTTTTTCAAGACGTTTCAAAATAGCATCGACAAAAAGGCTACTTTCCGCTCAAATCGGCGCCTATAGGAGCGGAATTTTCGCCCGCCGTGAAGGCTAAAGCCGACGACTTCAGTTTGAGAAAATCACCGAGTTTGATGCTGCCATCACTTGAGCGATAGTCTTGATGGACGCTGGAAGAGGTCATCTCTGGGGCGCTCGTGGAGACAAAGGTGTCCGCCGGAGTAATCGTCACGGAACTCGCCCCCACTTTATCGCCATTAACCGTCGTCGCAGCAGCCCATTGGTAATATTTCCCGCCGTTATTCAAAATCGAATAGGCCAAACTGCCCCCATATTTGTCGGAAGCCGATTTCACCACCACCGAGAGAAGAGAACTCATGACGTGATGGGCAATCTTGTCACGGTTCAGATCAAAGTTCGATTTCTTCCCATCGGCGCGCGAGTTATCGTAGGAAGTACAATGACTAATGGTGATGGTTCCATAGTTGGAGTTATCGGTGAAACCATGGTTGCCATTGCCAAAAGCAATGCAGTTGACCAAATCGTGGTTCACCTCGATTTTGCTGCCGCCGAGTTTAAAGCCATTGCAATCCCCTTGGGCTGTCGTTCCTTTAAAGGTGTAGCCGTTATACATCGCCAAGCAGTTGCGGAAATGGATCGTCCCAATCGGACCTGTCGCCGTTTTGGTGTAGCAGTCCCAGCCATCATCGGAGTTGGCATAAGAGATGCAACCATCGAAGGTGTTATCCGGCCCACAGGTGAGTTTGGCAGCGAAACCATCCGCGTTTTCGCCCGAGGCGTCAGAGTTATCAAAAGAGGTGCAGTTTTTAATCAAATTGTCATGGGGCCAATCCGCCATGGCGGACAAGGTCGAAACCCTCCGGGAAATCTGACATCCGGTATCACGGTTTTCGTGGAAGGTGCAAAGCTCGATGACGTTGTGGTTTCCCGAAACGAAGAGACCATTATCTCCGGCGTTCGTGATATTGAGGTCCTTCAGATGCCAATAATTGCCATGGAGTTCAATTCCCCGCATCGTACTGTCAAGCGCCTCAGCGGCGAAATCAAAAACCACTTCGCCAGTCTCCCCATCGGCTTTTCGAATCGTCTTCAAAGCGTTCGCTTCGCCATCGTTGCCATAGGCGATTCGAACGGTGTAGCCATAAGAATAAGTGCCCGCTTTAAGAAGAATCGATCCGCCGGCTTTAACATTAAGAAGGGCATTTTCAAACGAAGTGGGATCCATCAGGGTTCCCGTGCCCGTTGAAAGGGCGGAACTACTAACGTAAATCGCCGAGGAGTCCGCGACAGGCGAAGCGGGGACGTCGGGGGTCGGAGTCGGAGTCGAACCACCACCGCCACCGGTATTGGTGACTTCGCCATAGAAAACATTGATGCCTTTTGCTCCGGTGGCGTATAAGGAATAAACACCGGCGCCCGGAAGGGAGAAAGTCACGACGCCAATCGTTGTGGCAATGTCTTTTTCTTCGACGAGTTCTCCTTCGGAACTCATTAAGGTGGCCTTGGTTGCGGTCGAAGAATTCGATGAGACGATCCCTAAATTCAAACTGCCAGACTGCGCCGTATAGAATTGGATCGAACGATTGCCATATTTGCCCACCCCACCCGATTTCACTCGTTTGGTGATTTTCGTACCGTTATAACTGACATCTTTGGTGTTGCTGTCGCAAATCCATCCACTGGTGACATCCGAAGTAAAAACGAAGCCTCCCACCGTGAAATTCGCGGTATACGTTTTGCTCTCAAACTCATTCGCGGTAAAAGAGGTCGCTTGGACAAACTCCGCAGGGGGCTCAACGCTCGAGGAAGAAGAACTGCTCGAACTTGAGGAAGAAGAACTGTCCGAAGAGACTGAAGAACTCTCGGATGAACTGCTCGAAGAACTCTCGGAAGAACTTGTTGAAGAGCTGCTCGAAGAACCTTCGGAGGAAGATGAGGAAGATGTCTCTTGAGAAGATACCGTCCCATCAGCGGAAGAGGCGGAATTCGAAGAGGAAGAGTCTTTTGACGTCAAGATGGAAGAGGAACTCGGAACTCCTCCACAGGCGGATAGACTCAAAAGAGTGAAGGCGCTGAGGAGAAATAAAGATGTTTTTTTCATAAGGGTTCCTTTACGGGCATTCATTAAGAGGCGATTAAGGATCAAACTCCTTCACTCCATTTCTTCCAAGAAGAAACGAGGAGCTTAGATGGGGAAAACTCAATCAAGATTGAACAGCGATTCCTTAACAATTGAATGATAACAAATCGCAGGAAAAAGACCTTGTGCCGAAAAACCAAAATCGCCATTTTCGGATCAGCGATAGGAATAATGGTGCTTCAATTCTTGATTTTGTTTCTCGCTGCTCAGCCCGCTCAAGAGCACCATCGCCAAATGAACTTCATCACGAAGTTTGACGATCGCTTCACCTTGAGATAAAGAGGTATCGGCATAAAGAGGCTGACCAATCCGCAAGGTCACTAAAGGTTCTTTGGGGAAAAATAGCCTATAAATCCCCCTTCTTTTACGAAAGGAGAAGGCTAAAGGAAAAATCGGACGCTTGGTTTCGTAGGCGAGACGGAAAGCGCCATTGAGGAAACTCCGAATCGGAACATAGTAATACCAGCAAGCCGCTTCGGGATAAACATGGAGCCACTTTTTCTCTTGGAGAACGTCTTTCATGCACCGATAGGCCTTTTCATAACCATAAGGATTCTTCACGACCGGAAAGCCGCCATAAGCCTGCATCATCGCCCCTTGAGAGGATTCAAAGCCATCCTGCCACATCGGGAATTCGGGCACCCGGAAAGGGCGAATCGCGGATACCGCTAAACAATCGAGCGGAAAAACATGGTTGGCCATCGTGATGAAACCCTCTTTGAGTTCCCGCTTATGCTCCCGAAAGATCTTGCGGCCTTTGATGGACAAGAGATAACGGAAAAAGACAACCGGTTCTCCCACGGCCAAGCCGACGAGACGAAACAAAACACGTTTCAGGCGGAAAGAAAAACAGGAGGGTCGATAAACAAGATTGGCATCTTTCACATAATCAAAAGACCGAGTCTTCCGCGTGGGGTAAACATCACCATGTTCATCGCGAGGATAAAAAGAAATCGGGGTATTCGGCAAGAAAGGCTCTTCGAAAAACGATTCGATGTCACTATCCATAAAACTCGCCCATTATATCACCGCTGAAAAGGACAAGAAAAGAGGGAGTTTTGCGAAAAAGAAAGGCTTTTTGCGGAGGAAACGTTTTTCAAAAGAAAAGAGAAAACGCGGCAGATATGCTTTTATTTCGCCTTAATTTCTTCGAAGAGTTCTTTTACTTCTTTCTCACCTTTAAGAAATTGCTCGGCTTCTTTAGGATCAAGGGTCCTCATCAGCGTGATGAGTTCACCCATGTGGATTTTTTCTTCATCCCGAATATCCGCCAAGACCGCTTTGGCCCGCGGATCATCCGTTGCCTGATAATGGGCGTCATAAAGATAAATCGCTTCAAGTTCTCCCGCGATATCAAGACGCAGCGCTTGAATCAACTCGGCTGAGGTCATTTTCCGTTGAACGTTGGCGGTAAAGGGATCGGCAAAATTTGGCATAAATAGTCTCCTTTTTAATTGCCTTTAGTCTAGCGGAAGAAAAAGGAAAAGGATAATCGAACACTTCAAAACAATATGAGAAACAAGACAAAAGAACGACGATGTCAAAAGCGATAGGCTTATTTCAAAATTAAGTGAACGATGAAAGCGACGATGAGAAGCGCCACATCGATTTGGTGGCAAAGCGTCAAGTATTTGCGGGCTGGAGTCTTATTCGTATGAGCGATGATGCCAATGATGGCCAAAGCGAAAAGCAAGCCGATTAGCACATAGCCGGTGATGAAATGAAGATACGAAGGATCATGGACATCAAACACCATCGCGAAATGGATGCAAAGAAGACCGAGGGTAACGGCGCCAATCGGCATATGAAGTTGATTCGATACCGCATAAACCGGGGCTAATTTCATCTTCGTTTCAGGCTTGGTCTTTTTCGAAAGAAAGATACAACGCAGCACGAATAACGCGAGCAAAGGTGTCATCGAAACCGCCATGATCCAACCTAGCGCCTCGCCGCCTTCTCCCACATTCATTTTGCCATGAATGGTGAAAACGAAAAACAAAACGAGCGCGACAACAAATTCGACACCAGATAACGCAAAGAGGCCAATTTTGGCGTTTTTCATGCATTTTTCCTTTATTTCGCCTACATCATAGACCAAGAGAATCCTCCCTTCAATCTAAGGCAAGGCTTGGCCAAAGATGACGAAAAAAAAGGAAATCCACAAATCGTTTCAGAAAAACGCCCTTACAAAGAAGGTTTTCTTCTCTCGGGGCGTTCCTTTTTCAAAAAACGGAAAGTTGTTTAGCGAATGATGTCTTCAGGTTTGCGGAGTTTAGCCCGACCCTTTTTGAACTCAAGTTCGCCTTTCGTAATCGCTCCGACAGGGCAAACGTGCCCGCAGAGCAAACAACCGACGCACTTGTCGTGGTTGCACTTCGGCTTACGGGTGTCTTTGTCCCATTCCATCGCCTGATGGGCGCCAT
>DAISHV010000051.1:0-12996 GCA_036822315.1 Bacillota bacterium
CGCGTTATCAATAACTTGCAACGCACCGCCACGCTTTTCCTGACGAAAACGGTGTTCGCAGTTCTTTTGACTTTACTTTTCTTGGTCGTGAGTTGGGTGACCAACAAAGCCTTTGCTTATCCTTTTACGACCAACAATATGTATGTTTGGGAAATCGTCACCATCGGCGGCGGCGGACTCTTCTTATCGCTCCAGCCCTCCAAAGAGCGTTTGAAAGGCTCCTATCTTTCGAACGTTTTATCAAAGTCGGCGCCCGGCGGACTTGTCTGTGTCTTCGCAGTTTGCTGCTATTTCCTTATTTCGGCTATTAATCCTTCGTCTATGAGCCAAGAAGCTGCCAAAACCCTATCAGTAATCACCTTCACAGGGTTGAGTTTCTGCGTTCTGTTCCGGGTCTCTATGCCTTTTGATACCTATCGAACCTCTGTCTTCGCAGCAATGCTCTTTTTTGCGGTTTTATTCTTCTTTCTTGATGTCTATTTCACCGATCTCAATCCAACAAACAACTGGAAAGAGGTCTTTGGCATTTCCTATTTCGAGATTAAAACTCCGCAACTTATTACCGCATTTTGCGTCTTTGTGGCTTCGACGGGCGCTTATTTCCTCTTGGATTGGGGAAGTCGGCATATTGTCTCAAAATATCAGGCAGAAATGAATCGGGAGGATAAACCTAATGAAAATTAATCCAGAAGTGGCACTTGCCCTGAAAGAAGGGCGGCCGGTTGTTGCCTTGGAGAGCACCATAATTTCGCATGGGATGCCTTACCCGAAAAACGTTGAAACCGCCTTATTAGTGGAGAAAACCGTTCGTGAGAATGGAGCTATCCCCGCAACAATGGGCATTATTGCTGGCGAACCCATCGTTGGCATGACACCGGAAGAAATTGAGCTCTTCGGTAAAACTAAAGGTATCGCAAAAGTATCGAAACGTGATTTGCCGATTATCATCGCAACCAAAGCCTGGGGCGCGACGACTGTTTCTGCCACGATTTTAATGGCCAAAGCTGCTGGGATAGAAGTCTTTGTGACGGGCGGAATTGGTGGCGTTCACCGAGGTGCCAGCGAGACGTGGGACGTCTCTCGTGATTTGTATGAATTAGGCGCCGAACCGGTGACGGTCGTTTGTGCCGGGTGCAAAGCCATTCTCGACATCGATAAGACACTTGAGGTCTTGGAGACCCAAGGCGTTTCGGTCCTTTCCTATAAAGAAAAAGACTTTGCTAATTTTTATTGCCGCCAGTCGGGGAAGCCGGTGGATTACGCCTTCCAGTCCCCGAAAGAAGCCGCGGCTATCATTAAGGCCAAGCGGGATTTCGGATTAAGCGGTGGCATTTTGATCGCCAATCCCGTTCCGGAAGAAGACGCCTTGTCGCACGAATACATCGATGGTCTGATCAATGAAGCCGTTAAAGAAGCGGACGAGCAGGGGATTAAGGGCAAGGATGTGACGCCTTATCTCTTAAAGAGGATTGTTGAGCTGACTGGTGGAAAGAGTTTGGATACCAACATCCACTTGGTTGTTAATAACGCGAAGCTCGGGGCACAAATTGCGAAGGAGTACGCCTCACTTTGTAGGGCTAATAAAGGGATATGACCACCGAAGCCAAATTTAAATATGCGCTGAAAGAGATGATGCTTTCCAAGCCGCTCGAGGAAATCAACGTCACTGTTTTGTGCGACAAATGCGCCTGTCATCGGCAGACGTTCTATTACCACTACCAAGACATCTACGATCTTTTGGCGGCGATTTTCCTCAACGAGGATATTGAAGGTCTCGAAAAAGCCAAGGATGCTGAAGAAGCGCTTGGTTCTTTCTTGAACTACGCCAAGAATAACTTCGTTTTTCTTCGTTCCTCCTATAATTCGGCTGCCCACGATTTGGTCGATGATTTCTTCTATAGCAAAATCATGGCGAAGATGTTTTCAATTTTGACCATGGCCGACAATTACAACCTGCAGAAAGATTCTTACCGTAACATTGCTCGCCGCTATGCCAAAATCGTCAGCGATGAATTCGGCTATTGTTTCAAAGATGTCGGCTTGACCCCGGTGAAATTTGATAAGACTATGCGCAAATTCATCACGGCTTCGTTGGACACCGTATTCCCATCGCTCGTCCAGCTAGCTCAGGAGGAAAAGAAAAAATGATCGACTTTGATTTCGTAATGCCGACACGGATTATCTTTGGTCATAAAGTCGAAGATAAAATTGCCACGGTTCTTTCGGGTTATGGCTTTAAGAATATTCTTGTCGTTTACGGTGGCGGATCGATTCAAAGGAGCGGGCTTTTGCTAAAGGTATTGACCCTTTTAGATCAAAATGGTATACGCCACACGGAGTTACCAGGGATTACTCCGAATCCGGATAAGACTTTCGTTATCCAAGGACGATCCTTAGCCAGAAAAGAAGGCTGTGATGCCATTTTGGCTATCGGTGGCGGTTCGGTTATCGATGTGGCCAAAGCCATCAGCGTTTCCCTTTATTACGAAGGCGATCCTTTCGATTTCAATCTCAAAAAAGTCACGCCAACGAAACACCTTCCCCTGGGAGTTATTTTGACGATTTCAGCAGCTGGCAGCGAATCAAGCGATTCTTGTGTTATCTCGAATAACGACACCCAAATCAAACAAGGTTTCAATAGTGTTTTGGTGCGTCCGCTTTTCGCTATCGAAGATCCCGAATTAACGTTTAGTGTTTCGCCTTATCAGACTGCAGCGGGCATCACTGATATCATGATGCATTCTTTGGAGCGTTATTTTAACGAATCCGATGATAATCAACTGGCTGATGACTGGGCGCTTGATCTTTGCCATAACGTCATGGTTGCTGGTGTGAAATCCCTGCAAAACCCCTCTGATTATGATGCGAGGGCCGCTTTGATGTTGGATTCGTCTTTGTCTCACGATGGTTTGACCGGTTTAGGTAAAAAATTCAGCTTCGTCGTCCATCCCTTAGAACACGCGGTTTCTGGCTACAAGAAAGACGTTACTCATGGCGCTGGCATTGCGATTTGCTACCTCGGCTGGAGCCGCTACGTGTACGAAAAAGCTACTCCGAAATTTGCGAAATTAGCCCGTCGACTCTTTAACATAAGTGTAGAAGACGATAAAAAAGCCGCTATAATGGGTATCAATGCGATGCGAGACTTCTATCTCGCCATTGGCATGCCCACCTCGTTACATGAAGTGGGGATAATTGAATCAGACCTCCCAAGATTAGCGGATTTAGCGAGTGGCAACGGAACACGTGTGATTGGCTGTTGCCCCCAATCACTAAATAAGCAAGACATTGAAGCGGTTTATCGCTTGTGTCTTTAAAATCAGGAGGATTTCTTTATGAAGAAAAATGATGCGATGGGCTATGTCGTCTACGCTTTGATGCTGGGCTTAGCGGTTGGCGTTGGCTTTGGTGTGCTGCGTCCTTATTTCAGCAATTCAGCTACGTATGGCGACGCCCCTTTTGTGAATATTTTGTTCGTTTTGGTTGCCGTCCTCATTGGCATTGTTATTAATGCTGTATTTATCGAAGTCGGTCACATCATTGGCTGCAAAGTCGGCCATTATGACATCACGTCCGTTTCGATCTTGGGATTCACTTTCAAAAAACAAGAAAACGGCAAATATAAATTCTCCTTTGCGGAATTCAATGGGTTCACTGGAGAAACGAAATACGTTCCTCAGGATGTCAAAAAGAGCAACCCGCGTCACATCATTTATATGCCGCTTGTGTTCTTGCTGGTTGAAGTCGTTGGTCTTTCAGTTTTGATCGCCTTAGGACAATCTCAAGGAAGAGCCGGCAACCTCGCGATGTATTGGTGGGGTTGCGTTTGGGGCGCAGTTATTCTCACGATTGGAGCCATGATCTACCTCTACGATATCTTCCCGGCTGCTCTTGACGCGAGAAACGATGGGTATCTTCTTTTGATACTCACAAACGAGACGAATAAAGAAGCCTATAACCAAATTCTCATCGCCGAAGATCGGATGGCAAAAGGTCTTCCCTCTGGCGAGACCCCGGTTTATGACTCGGTCACGGATTTCACCGCCCGGGTTAACGATGTGACGCTCTATCAGCGTTTATCTACTAGGGATTATAACGGAGCGCTGGAGATTCTCGAGAAAACGATTGCCTGCAAGGATAAAGTATCTTCTGGCATCTATCAAGAAGCCGTCGCGCAAAAAACAGCCATTTACATCGTTAGCCGCCCTCTCGCCGAAGCCAAGCAGTTCTATATCAGTTTACCTTTGGACAGCAAAAAATACATTGCCGCCCTTTCGACTGCCGGTGCCGTCCGTTCTTACGTCCTTATCAGTGGGTTGATCGAAGAATCGATCAATGAAACCCAAGAAGCATTAAACAAGGCTGATAGTGCTTTAAAGAAGTCTGGCGACAAAAAGCCGATTGAAGAGCCCCTCCTTAAAGAGGCTGTCATGAAGGTTCTCGAAGCTCACAAAGATTGGGACCTTTCCGATTATGGATATTCACTCAATGCACCCGCTCCGAAAGCGGAGGCTTCGAACGATACTCCAGCAAAAGACGAGCCGAGCGATAATTCTGGCAAGTAGGGCAAAACCCCTGCAAAAGCCCAACGTTTTCCCCAAATTCGCGGAAAGTTGGGCTTTTTATTTATCGCAGTGATGCTCTAGTCTTACCGGGACCGCCTTAATGGTGTCCGGGCCTTTGTCCATATAAACATAACGGACCAAACCATAGATTAAAAATAAGCAAGCAAACGACCACGCAAGGGGATCGGCCAAAGCAACACCGTAGAACGAGGCGTTGCTGGTGGGGTTAGCAGGATTGATTAAACTCGGCAAAAATGTGCAAGCCAACAAGCGGGCGATGAGTTCACCAACACCAGCTAAGAAAGGGAATAGAGGTCTTCCTAAACCCTGGACGACATTGCGTCCGATAAAGAGAACACCCAAAGCAAAGCTTAAGGGGAGAACTTCATAGAAATAACTTGTACCAAAGAAGATGGTTTGGGGATATATCGAATCCGCTGAAAGAAAGATATAAAGGAAGGCGCCGTTAATGCAGGCTGACAAGCCAACGACATTAACAAGTACATACATAACGCCCATAATCGCAAAAGACTGAGTCGTCCCCTTCTTAACGCGGGACTTTAAACCGGCTCCATTGTTTTGAGCGGTGTAAGAGAGCATTGCGGTTCCTAAAGCGTCGTAGGCCATCATCAAAAAATTAAAAAGTTTACCGCCGGCGCCATAACCATCTTGAGAATAATGGGCGGGGGAACCATTGGGAAGGGTCTGTCCGATATCAAAGGCGTCTACCGAAGCCTGCATCATGATTAAACCAATCGCAAGAATCGAGAATTGGAAGGCTAAAGGAAGCCCTTGTTTTAAATGAGCTCTTACGTCGGCAAGATCAAGGGCGAAGTCTCTTTTATGGAGTTTTAACTCCGGATATTTCTTAAAGGCATAAAGGAAACAGAAGAACGCCGACAAACCTTGGGCGAGGACGGTTGCGATGGCGGCGCCAGCCACCTTTAAATCCGTTGTAGGCATTAGAAGGATGAAAGCAAAGTCTAAGCCGATGTTAAGAAGACTAGAAAGGATTAAGAAAAGAAGCGGGGTTAACGAATCTCCAAGAGAGCGCAAAACGCTGCAAATCATATTGTAGAAGACCTGGCAAATCAAACCCCCATAAATGACCATGATATAGATATAGGCAGCTTGATAAGTGGTGGGGTCTGTTGCTGGGTCAAGTTTGATCCAGCGAAGAAGAAGAGGTACGCTGACGAGAGCGATTGCGGTTAAGAGAACAGAAATAACCAACGACAACACAATCGATGTCGCAAAGGATTTTCTGACACCGTCGTTATCCTTTTCGCCGAAGCGATTTGAAGTGATAACGCTAAAACCTGCAGTGCATCCAAAGGCAAATTGTAAAACTATAAAAACCAGACTTCCGGTGTCGCTGACGCCCGCAAATTGGAGGGGTAAATATTGGCCAACGATTAAGGCGTCGGTAAGGGAGTAAACTTGTTGAAAGCAAAGACTCAAGAAGATCGGGAATAAGAATTGAAGTATTACCTTCCAAGGGGTTCCGTTTGTGAGGTCGACAGGTTTAAAAAGGTTCTTAAGTGCTTTCATAGCGGATAAGTTATACCCTTACCCCCGCGCATAGGTGAGCGATGAGAATATGAAACCGCTTCGATTAATGTTTCCAAAGTGAGCGGTAAAGATCTGTCGCCAAAAGCTTGGTTGAGGTTTTTGCCGGGAAGAGTGTTGCCATCTTCATGACATCATTAGCTGAAAGCTGGTTGGAGCGGATATAGTTTGCTAACAAAGAATAGTTTTGTTTTACCTCGTCCAAAGGCGCAAAAGATAGGTAGGACAAAAATGAATTAATTGAGATATTGTTTTTATTAATTGTAAAGTATGGTTTTCGCAGGGTAATACGCTTCGAAAAAACATAGATTGTTTTCTTTCCGCTCGTGGCTTTATTCGTCATAATTTCAAGATGCTCTTGAAGAGAAACCCTGCGGCCCATGAGATTACCAAGAAAGTCGGATCCTGTATAAAAACCATAGACTTCTTTTCCGTCGGTTAGATACCTTAGAGAAATGGCTTCCAGGGCGCTAGGAGGAGTTTCTTGCTTGGGATCAGGCAAATAATAAATGCCGTAACCATAACGCTTTATTTCGCCTTGTTTTGATAAACGAAGCAACTCTTCTTTCAACGCGGCCTCCGTCAAGCCTTTTTCTTTGATTTCTGAGAACAAAAACAGTTTATTTGGCTCAAATTGTCGTTTTAGTTTGTCTATTAATTGCATTGGCATAATCGAATTATAACATTACCAAATAAAAAGGTAAAAATATAACATACAAATTTTTGAATATTTTGTGTTATTTAGGCAGAATCGAGGTTTATTTCTTGCTTATCGTCTCTTTTTATCTTATAGGAAAATTTTGGACTAAGTTACTGTTCGAAAGTGAAAATTCTCGTTCGAAGAATCGCCTTATGGGAGGAGCCATCGAAATTCCTGATATGTAGTTGAGAAGGACCGACCCCTCATTCGACTTACTAGCTTTTTTCAGACGCCAAAAAAATATCTTTCACTATCTCAAATCAAAGCCCTCATTTCGTTTTTAAATTGAAGGAACTCTTATTTATTTTGGTCTAAAACATTGAATTGGATGAATCTTTACAAAAAGAAAAACCAGCGTTCTTTCGAATGCTGGTTTTGAAGTCGTTTTTTACTTGCCGCCAATCGCCATCTTTTTGATGAAGGCATCGGCACATTCAATGGAGTTCGTATTGAGCTTCATCGTATTGTCGAAGCCTTTAACGTCTTGAAGCATTTGAAGCAGGTTGCCGGATAAAGTGATGAGGTTAAGAGGTTCGGCCAATTTTCCATCTCGGATCATGAAGCCTTGGGCCTGACAAGAGAAGTCCCCGGATTGAGGATTCATTCCGGTGCCTAAGCCTTGAATCTCCGTAATGAAGACCCCTTCCTTGATCGGAGCGACCATCTCGGCGAAGGACTTTTTGGATCCTTTGACAAAGATGTTGCCGAAGCCAATTCCAATCTTATCGCCTTCCCATTGACCATTGCCGGTTGAAGTAACGCCGTCCTTCTTTGCCGTTTCACGGTTGTAGAGATAAGTTTTCAGAACGCCACCCTTTACAATGTCTTTGTTTGTTGTAGCGACACCTTCGTCGTCGAAGTAGGAGAAGAATACGTTCTTCGTTAATGGCTTTTCGGCAATGTTGACCTTGCTGGAAGCGATTTTGGTGTTTAGTTTTCCAATCAAACAGCTGGATTGCCGTTGAACTTCATCCGAAGATGTTGAAGAGACAAAATAGTTGATTAAATCGGAGAAAACGTCATTTTGGAGGACGGTCGGATATTGGCCAGAAACACATTGAACTCCCCCAAATTTGGCCAATAGCTTGTCACCAATGCCTTTAACGAAGGCTTTTGCGTCAAAGCTATTAAGGTCGTTGCCTAAGGAGACGTCATAAGAGACTTTGACCTCATCGCCGACCTTGCCATCGACAACGGCCACAATGACATAGTAGTTGCTCTTCTGCTTCAACTTGAGGCCACGGGAATTGTAGAACTCAGACAGGGCTTCCTTTTCCTCATAAGAAACGGATTCAACCTCGTTAACCTTTTTGTCGAAGGCGAATAAATCATCTTCGATTTGGTGGATTAACGCGATTTTCTTTTCAACAGGGATTAAGGATAGCTCTGCATTATAGACGTTCTTCTTATGGTATTTTTCGCTGCCCGAGAAGAGTTCCGAAGTTTCGGTTTTTTCTGAAACGGCTGCGCTCTCGATGATCCCTTTAATCAGGAATTCGAAGGTGTTTCCATCTAACTCTTCTGTGCGGCAACTGCCAAATTTTCCATTGACCACGCCGCAAGCAACGATACTTTGTCCTTCATTGATGTTGTAATTATCCATTTCATGATGGAACAAACTCATTGCTAAGGATTTGCTTCGCGTGACTTGGATTTGGCTCTCACTGATGCCGCGTTGTTTGGCTAACTCAAAGAATTGATCGAACTTCATTCTAATTTACCTCCACGACCACCAACGGTGATTTCTTTGATACGAATCGTCGGCTGACCAACGTTGACAGGAATCGACCCAGAAGCCGAGCCACACATGCCTTGGCCAAGGGCGACATCGTCAGCGACGCGGTCGATATTCATCAAAACCTCTTTGCCGCTTCCAATTAGCGTACAGCCACGGACTGGCTCACAAACTTTGCCGTCACGAATGATGTAAGCTTCGCTGGCAGAGAAGTTAAATTCACCGGTCGTGGGGTTAACAGATCCACCGCCGAAATTGGTAACAAAAACACCAAGTTTCGTGTCTTTTAAGATATCTTCGGCTTTATCTTGGCCTGCTGCAATGTAGGTATTCGACATCCGCGAGGTCGGCTCATATTTATAACTTTGACGACGGGAAACACCATTGGCCTCCATGTTGAGGCGCCGTCCGTTGAACTTATCGACCAAGAACCCGACACAGATACCGTCTTTGATGAGCTGGTTCTTTTGCGTGACGTGTCCTTCAGAATCGATGTTGTTTGATCCCCATTCATTGGGCATCGTTCCATCATCGAAAGCCGAGACGATCGGATTGGCGATTTGCTTGCCAATCGAATCACTAAACACTGAGAGATGTTTGGCGGTAGCGGTGGCTTCAAGCGAATGGCCGCACGCTTCGTGGAAAATAACGCCGCCCCATCCGTTGGTGATGACCACCGGGAAACGTCCCGAGGGGCATTCCTTTGCGTCGAGGAAGAGAATGGCCTTTTCGCCACATTCTCTTGCAAGCTTCTTCCAATCTAGGACGTCCTTGAAGAAATGCCATCCGGCATAGCGACCAGGTCCTTGGAAATTGGTTTCGATTTTGCCATTATCAACAGCGGCTGCCACCATGACTAAGCGTCCGCGTTCTTCCGTGTTTTCAAATTGTTTTCCAATTTCAGCTTCCGCCG
Source organism: Bacillota bacterium (assembly GCA_036822315.1). Lineage (GTDB taxonomy): Bacteria > Bacillota_I > Bacilli_A > RFN20 > CAG-826 > UBA4951. The sequence goes on from DAISHV010000051.1 coordinate 9,483, forward strand.
AATAAATTTCGATGGTTTTCAAATTGTTGGCAAACATGTCTTGAATGCGGACTAATCGCTTATCAACACTGGAAGTGATCGCGTAGCATTCTTTTAATAAAGCCACTTTATCCGCGACAGGGACATCGGTTAAATGGTCCACGATGGGATTGGTGTTTTTTACGCGCTGTTTCTCGATGTTCTTCACCTCAATTTTCCGTGTTCCAGTAAAACTGGCGGCCAAATCGTGAGCTAATGTCGTTAAACTTTTCGCCGAAAGGACACTGGTATAGCCATACACGCTCTTGAGCTGATTCAAAATGCGGATGCCAGCCCCGTAGGATCTACGGGTTCCGCTCGTTTCGACTTTGCCGTTTTCCAACATGACAGATTGGGAATCGTTTTCTTCAAGATAAATCTCAGCGTAGTCCCCGCCAGTAGCGAGAGCTTCATTAAGAACCTTGAGGGCCAAAGACTTCGAAATCATATTGTTCCTCCTGATTTTGGTTGCAAGGCGCATACTATCACATTTGCCTTGTCTCTTCACCATTTGTTCTTATGAACAATTGGTCGAGATATCCTTACGATACACCCCCCGAAAGGAAAAACACGCAAAGGGAGGTTGCGGAAACAGGACTTAAAAAGGGTATTATGGTGGCATGGATTATTCCAAGCTGATTCACGATATGAACGAAACGTGGTCTCTTAAACGGGTCTCCTTTGATAAAAGCGAGATTGCTTATCTGTCCAACAAAGACACCTTTCAAGGTCGAAAACTTGGCTTCCTAACAACCGCCTATCACCAAAGAGAGAAACTAATTCGTTCGAGTGAAATTTATTTCGCTTACGTCTTTCAAACCTGGACTAATGCTGTTTCAGAAAAAGGCACAACCTATCCGACATGGATGCTCTTTTCTCCAGAAAAATCCATTAACGAAAACCCCGCAATTCTCAAAGATATTTGTGCAAAAGTCCAATCAATTCGTGATGTAAAACCGACTGAAAAAAATGAAAAATCACTGAAAAAGTATATTGAGGAATACCTCAGCGATGTTTCTTATTTTGTCATCCCAGACGCGTATTCTTGCGGTCATTTCGTCTATCTTTCTATCGTCTATCTTCCCCCTCAGCACGTGAGTTTCTTTCATTTAGGGGTTAATCTTATTTTGGCCAGTCCATCGGTTTCCAAAGAAGTACTCTATTTTCCGGAAAAGTATTGGCCCGAAGAATATCGGACTGCCTATAACGAGGGTAAACTCGCTTTATAAAAAGGAGATTAGTTATGGCGAAACTGTTTTATCAAGGTCACTCATCCTTCCGGATCACGACGGACGAAGGCATCGTGATTTTTATCGATCCCTTTGCGGGATTAGGCTACGAGACCCCGGCTGATCTGGTTTTGATCACTCACGAGCATTACGACCATAACGATATCAGCAAAATTAAAATGAAGAGCGGGACAATTGTGATTCGTTCACGTGATGCTTTGAGTAATGGCTCCTATCATCCTTTCGATGAATACGGCGTCCATATTCAAGCTGTTCCCGCCTACAACGCCCACCACAAAAAGAGTGAATGCGTTGGCTATGTCCTTGATTTTGATGGCATCCGTCTCTATCATGCCGGCGACACCGATTTAATCCCCGAGATGGCGAATCTCACCGCTTTGAAGATTGATTACGCCCTATTGCCGATTGATGGTTTCTACACCATGACTCCGGAAGACGCGACAAAGGCCGCAATTGAAATCGCGCCGAAGCACATGATTCCTATCCACATGAAACCCGGCATGCTTTGGGATTATCACCAGGCGATGAAGGTCACAGCGCCGATGGCGATGTTGATGAAACCGAACGACAACATCGATCTTAAACATGGAGAGTAATTATGGACAGCGCAAAACTTTTAAAAAAACTTCTTAGTTATTTGATTCTTCTCGTTTCCGGTTTTGGTTTTGTTTATTTCCTCTTGTTGGGCGGACTCAATCTCTATACGCCAGGTCGGGCAGATACTTTAACAATGGAGAATCTTCAGCAATACGTTATCCTTCCGATTGTGTTTTCTTTTCTCTGCCTCTTAGTCCTGGGATTGGATCAATTCTTAATGATCAAGGTTTCCGAAGCGAACGAGAAACGGCTTTATGCGATTGGCCTCCTTGTTTATTTTGGAGCCTTGTTGGGCTTTTGCTTGGTCTTCTTCGTCCGTTCTCTAAGTAGCGGTGGAATTCTCTTAACGTTATTGACGATTCCGTGTTTTGCGGTTGACCTTGCCGAGATTACTTTGGGTATTCTGAAACTTGTGTCTGCGCAAAAAGAACTGCGTATCGAAGCCGATGCCCCTCAACAAAAATAATGGCTTTTTGATAAAAGCGTTGGGGTTTTGCCTAGTTAATAAAGATATTTGACGGTTTTAAATGAGGCTAGAGAAAATTGGCTGGAATCTTCTGGAAGAGTGATGGTTTTGTAGCCATAGAGGTTTTCGCTGTGGTAATCGAGATCGGTGGCTTTTAGGCCATAGGAGAGAATCATTTCATTTTTATAATTGATGTCGCTGTAATTTTTGTGGTCATGCCCGCAGCACGCCGCTTTGATGTTAATGGATTTTAAAACGTCGTAGGCCCCATTATTGGTGTAAGGACTGCAGACCGCTTCGCCGTTCTCTCCCTGTCCTTCGTATAACCCCAATTTATAACCCTGATAAGCGGCGGTAAACTCCGTTAAAGGAATATGGAAAAAAGCCAGACCAGGCGCACCATCGTTTTGACTTTCATTAATTGCTTTGAGATGGTCTAATTGATCGCTGTGGATAACGTCGTAACCAGAGCCTTCTTGTTCAGGATTTTGGTAGGTGTTGCTATCAATGATAAAGAGACGGTAAACCGTTTTTCCATCTTTGACGAGATCAATGTAATAATTCGCTAAGCCTGTATAGGCGTCATTTTTAACGTCGACAAACACTTGGTTTTTGCATTTGTTGATTTGCTCATTGATGTAATAACGGTAAGCCGAAAAGGATTCGGTGTCGTGGTTGCCATAAGTGAAAGCCCAAGGAATCCCGGAAGAATCGATCAAAGAGAGAAGCTCATTCACTTGAGCGTTTGAAGCGGTACGGAAAGAATCTCCGGTTAAAACCAATAAATCAGGCGCTTCTTTTTCTTTGGCTGAAGCAATCATCCCGTTGAGGTGAGAGGTTTCAATTTGGTAATCGGGTTGATCTTCGCTCCAACCCCAATGGATGTCGGTAATCCAAAGAATCTTAAAAGAAGAATGGAAAGCCATGTTCAAACGATAAGGGTCAACAGTTTTCACGTTGTTTCCTCCGCAAGAAAAAAGAGACAATCCCATCAAGAAAAAAAGGGCAAGTTTTCGCTTCATCTCTTTCATTATCACGTTCTTTGGCTAAAGAGGAAGTGGGCTCTTTTTGATCCGAAAAGCGAAATAAAATCGTTTAGGATTCTTTCTTTTTACGATGAACAAAGCGAAAAGCAACGAATGAAAAGAAAATATTGTCAATTGTTTTAGTAAACAACAATTAA
>DAISHV010000052.1:0-12467 GCA_036822315.1 Bacillota bacterium
TATTTCAAATACATCGTTAAAGCTTATGAGGAGACGATTCTCCCCGCCCGGAAATACGCCGACATCATCCTCAATAACGATATTTCCTTCCGCGAATTAAGGGCGGGCGATCTTTATACGACCCGCGATACGTTCCCAATCAATAATCCAACGGCCATCGCCACCTTGAAAGCGAAAGGCCGAATCGTCTCGACGGCCTACGAGAAAGACTTCTATTTCGTTGCCCCTGGCGAGAATCAGGAATACAACAACATTTTGCGTTTCCGGGAGACGAGTCCCGATGGAATCGCTCCTTATGAGCCAGCCTCCTTGGTTCATAAAGGCGCTCCAAAAGCTCGGAAGGACAATAAGATCGTCCGACCAATCAACGTTCTCTTGGATGAAACTTCAATCCAAGATGTTTGGAAAGATGAGGAGAGTTGCCTGAGTGACTTCCTCAATTCCGGTTTCGAGATCAACCGCGTCGAGAAAAAACTCAAAACGAAAATCGTTTATCAAGGCCAAGCCCTAACCCTCTACGAAGTCATTGGCCGCAATGCGTATTTGGAGTTCACGGGCAGTTATAAAAAAGACGCGGATCAGCAAATCCGCGCCTTAATTGCCTAAGATAATCAGCCTTCGATCTCGCGTAAGCCTAAGGATTCAAAGTAGGCCTTAAGCTCGGCTTTGTGATGGCCGTAGATCACCTGATGGTGATTGCCCAAGCTCGACTTGAGGAAATAAGTGACCGGCGCCCCCATCTGGATCACGATCTGAGTCCGGCAGCGGTCTTTTCGATACTGATTCTCCAAGATCTCGCCTTCTTCGCAATAGAATTCGTTAAGGCTCGAAGAGACTTTGACGATCGTCACGTCCCCTTTCTTCATGACGCCATGGATTCCAACGCCGATTCCCGATTCGAAATGGGTATCAAACTGATAGCTCTCCGCCATGTCGAGCGGCAAGGTGCAATGAGCCAAGGTGAGTTGGTTCTTCGCCGGATCGATCCAGTTTGGATTGGCTTGGAAAGCGTGAACCCCCAAGCATTTGAGAATCGAATAGGCGGTGATCATCGCTGGGACATCGCCTTCGCAAGAAGCAATGATGCCATCGCGGTTCATCAGCGAGAGTCCTAAGCAAGCCGACATATGGACCGCTTTGATGATATCGAAGCAGCGGAGGGTGAATCCTTCAAATTTTTCTTCCGCGCAAAGCTCTTTGAGCGCCTCGTAAATGCCATAGGCTTTATCGAGTTCCGACGGATTGAATTCGGCTTTGAACTCGCCCGAAGGAACTTTCTCGTGATGTTTCTTAACGAGCTCAAGGATCTTCTCTTCGGGAACATCGACCAAATCGATAGCGAAGATATCCTTGGCTTTTTGATAATCGACGTTGGAAGAAATGAGCCAGTCGGAAGGAACCCCTACCACGCCTAAACGAGCGGGTTTATTCGCCTTGGTTTTTTTCTCAGCGATCAGGGCTTTCAAACGGTTCGCAATGTAATCGTTATCGCCATGGAGCACTTCGCCCTTCTTGTTCTCCTCTTTGATGAACGAAAGGATTTCGAGCGAAGCCGCCAACGAATTGCTTGAGCCATAGGTCAAGAGGTAATACGGGCCTTTGAAGGTCGGGTAGATATCCTTTTTGAAGAAGCCTTCGGAACCGCCCGATTGAACCAAAATGAGCGGCAAATCCCCTTTGGAAAGGTCATTTAAGCCAACAAGTTCGAATTCGTAACCGGTTTTGTCATGAAGCTCATTCAGGAGTTTTGCGCTCTCCTTCGAAATCGTATCGCCATAGGCTAAAACGGATTTGATCGGATAGATGCAGATTTTCATGATATGTCCTTCCTAAAATTAAGAGCGACGAGAAATATCGAACGGCGTGCCTTCGGCTTTTGGCGCTTGCGAATGCTTCGAGGTGAAGATGAGAACGATCAGGGTCACGATATAGGGAAGCATCGCATAAACGATCTCCGCTCTCGGGAATGAAACGAGGGCCTTGAGGAAAGCATTGTCGGAAGAGGCCAAGGTCGCAGTCGTATTCCCCAGCGTTTTGAAGAAAGCGAAGAAGATTGCCGCCCCGAGAATCTTCAGAGCATCCCAGTTGCCGAAGATCATGACGGCGAGAGCCAAGAAGCCAATGCCTGCAACGTCGCCGTAGACATCCGAAGTCGAAGCCAAGGTGTAAGCCGTTCCCCCAATGCCTGCTAGGAATCCGGAAATCGTAACACCCGCATAACGGTAGCCCATGACATTTAAGCCCAAAGAGGCGCTGGCCTCCGGATGCTCGCCACAAGAACGGAGACGGAGTCCGAAACGGGTCCGGTAAAGAATGAAAGCCGCTAGCGGAATAAGAACGAGGGCAAAGAAAGTCGTTTCAAGACAAATGGTGTAAACCGAGAAAGAGCGAATGAATGAAGCATCGATGATGCCAAAGCTATTGGGCGAGAACTTAACCCAGCTTGGCCAACTGATCCATTCGGTTTCGACTCCGGCATTCATCGCGGTTGCGCCAATCAAGAAGATGGCCGGGGCCATGATATTCATTGCCGTGCCCGCGATCGTCTGATCGGCCTTGAGGCGATTGGCGGCAAAAGAAAGGAGCAACGAGAATAAAGCTCCAACCAATCCAGAAGCCAAAATGGCGACGAACATAGCAAACCAAGGCTTAATGGACCCCGCCGTTACGGCAGAACTCATTTGCCGACAAACCATGACGGAAGTCATTGCTCCAACGACCATGATGCCTTCAAGAGCAATGTTCACGATGCCAGAATGCTCTGAATACATTCCACCATAGGCGACAAAGATCATCGGAATAGCGAAGGCGATGACAAGGCCGATGAACGTCCCCCAAATCATTGAAGGGGTTGATGCCAGGATAATCATTTGACAGAATCCTCCTTCCCGGAAGCATTAACAGGCTGAGGCGTCTGCTTCTTTTTTCGCCGAAAGGGCGTGTCGATTCCGTAGCGTTGAATCATCATGCGGATGAAGGCAACGAAAGAAGCGAAATAGACGATGACACCAACAATCAAAGAAGGAATCTTATGGGAGAAGGCCGAACCCAATCCGGTGCCGGAATAGGTGAGATATTGAATGAAGAGGGCGCTGAAAATGCAACCAATCGGGTTGTTGTTGGCCAGCAAGGCGACAGAGATTCCATCAAAGCCTTGTGAGGGGATGCCCGAGTATTTGAAGTCGAGTCCCGAATTCGCAGCGGCAGGCATCAAGATGTAGAAAGCGCCGCCAATTCCGGCCAGAGCCCCTGAAATCGTAAAAGCGAGGATGATGTTTTTCTTCTCGTTGATACCAGCGTATTTTGCGGCGTCCTTATTGAGACCGCAGGCCTTGATTTCAAAACCCAAAGTGGTTTTCTCGAGGATAACCCAAATAATGATGGCGAAGATGACAGCTACGACGAAGCCGATCGTGAAATTAGGATCAATCGCTTCCATCCCCCAAGTGGGAAGAACCGATTTTGGGCTCACGTTCGAGACCTTAACGGTCGCTCCATTCGAAACGAAAAGATCGGTATTAGAAGCGCAAATCATATAGAAAAGGCATTGAACGATCCAGTTCAGCATGATCGCCGAAAGAACTTCGTTGACATTGAAGAAAGCTTTCAAGGCACCGGGGATGAACCCCACCACGGCCCCGCCGAGAATCGCCAACAAAACGCAAACTGGCCACGGGAGTTTCCACAAAACAGCCCCGATGAAGGCCAAGGTTGCTCCACCCATATATTGCCCGGCGCCACCAATATTGAAGGAACCGGCTTTGAAAGCGAACGCCACCGAAAGCCCCGTCATCAAAATCGGAGCGCAAGAATAGAAAATATTGGCAACGCTGTTTTGATCGGTGAAGCCAAACTTCAACATGTTCGCAAACCCCTCAGGCGCCGCCGAGGGGTTGATGCACACCAAAACAAGGAAGCCCAAAAGAAGACCCGTGAGAATCGAAATCAGGGATGAGCCGACCGAAACAACCCATGGCTTTCGGAAAATCGAAGCTTTTTTAGGTTTCGCTTCCGCTGGTTTTGCCGAATTGTCCGTCATGATCACTTCTCTCCTTTCGTCGCAGTTTTCTTAGGCGCGTCTTTGTTTGGCCCTTTCACGGGTTTCGAATCAACTACCTTCTTTTTCGAGTCCGAAACGGGTTCCGACTTTTCTTCCTTGAGAGAAACGGCTTTTTCCCGGTCTTCTTTGACTTCTACACCAAAGCTCTGATAAGCATTTTCTTCGGGAGCCGGCTTTTCTTCGACGATGGACTCGGCCGCAGCATCAGGTTTGGTTTCAGAGGACTCGGGATTTGCTTTTTCGGCAATCGCGGCATCTTTTTCCTCCGCCACCGCATCATCCAATACGGTTTTCGCGGCGGGGACGCTCTTAACGACTTCCGGAAGCGGAGGAAGTTCCATCTTCTTGGCGCCGGACATATACAGGCCCAGTTCTTGAAGGGTAATTTCCTTCGGGTTGAGATCGGCGACGATCTCGCCTTCGTACATCACCAAAATGCGATCGGAAAGATTCATCACTTCCTCAAGTTCAAGCGAGAGAAGAAGCACTCCCTTGTTCTCGTCGCGCGCTTTGACGATTTGTTTGTGGATATATTCAATGGCCCCCACGTCAAGGCCGCGAGTAGGCTGACAAGCGATAAGCAAAGGCGTCCGCCGATCTAGCTCCCGGCCAACAATGGCTTTTTGTTGATTGCCGCCAGACATATCGCGAACGATGGATGAAGAGCCTTGGCCCGAGCGAACATCGTATTGTTCGACAATCTTATCAGAATAGCTCCGAATCGCTTGGCGATTGATCCAGCCCAAATGGGAGAAAGGCTTCTCATAATAGCGTTCGAGCACCATATTCGACTGAAGGTCAAAATCCAAGATCAAGCCGTAGCGATGGCGGTCTTCCGGAATATGAGCCACGCCGGATTCGTTTCTCTTCCGAACCGAAAAATGCTCAAGTTCAATATCCGTGCCATCCTCCGAAACATTCCGAAGATAGATTTTCCCCGAACGGGCTTTCTCAAGGCCAGTTAAGGCATAAATGAGTTCAGTTTGACCGTTTCCTTCAATGCCGGCGATACAGGTGATTTCGCCCTCGCGAACATCAAAAGAAACATTTTTAACCACGTCTTTGCGCTTGGCGTGGGAATAAACGCAAAGATCGCGAACCGAAAGAACGGTTTTTTTCGGTTCGCAGGGCTTCTTTTGAACGACAAGTTGAACGTCGCGGCCGACCATCATGCGCGAAAGTTCCTGAACGTTTGTGTCTTTCACGTTCACGGTGTTGACTACTTTGCCCTTCCGTAAGACGGTGACCCGATCGGCGACGCCCATGATTTCATTGAGTTTATGAGAGATGAAAAGGATTGTCTTTCCTTCCTTGACCAGTTCGCGGAACGAATTCATGAGTTCATCGATTTCTTGCGGGGTCAAAACAGCGGTCGGCTCGTCGAAAATCAAAATCTCGGTTTTGCGGAAAAGCATCTTGAGAATTTCGACCTTCTGCTGCATCCCGACGGGCATGTCTTGAACTTTTTGGTCCAAATCCACCGTGAAATGATAGTGCTCGCATAGGCCCTCAATTTCCTGCCGAACCTTCTTCGGATGGAGGACACCTAATCGATCGACGGGTTCAGCACCCAAAATGATGTTTTCAAGACCGGTGAAGCAATCGACGAGCATGAAGTGCTGATGGACCATGCCAATGCCGAGCTTGGTCGCATCGTTCGGATTTTTGATGTGCGCTTCTTGGCCATTAACAAAAATCTGACCTTCATCAGGGGCATAGAGGCCGAAAAGAATCGACATCAAAGTCGATTTGCCAGCGCCGTTCTCGCCTAACAAGGCATGAATTTCGCCTTTTTTGAGTTCTAATGAAATGTCATCGTTGGCTTTGATGCCAGGAAAGGATTTGGAAATATGACGCATTTCGACGGTCAAAGGCAAAGGGGCGACCGTGGCGGCCGTGGGCTCTTTTGCAACGGTTTTCTTAGATTGATGAAGCATATTTCCATCCTTTACGTCAAAACAAAAAACTAATTTTTGAAAGAAGGGCTTGGCGTTTTTGACGCGCCAAGCCCTTAGAAAAGCGAACTACTTCGATTCGTAAGTGACCGTAACTTTGCTTAAGCCAGTCACCGCGACAGTCGGATCAGCTTTGCTTCCATCGACTTCCGGAATCTTCGGAGTGCCGCCTTTGACCGCCTTGAAGAAGGTCTTGTAGTCAGCAACGCTCCACTTGGTCAATCTCCAGGAGCCCTCATCGGTCGGAAGACCAACAGCGTTGGTTCCCGCATCGACGTCGCCATCTTGAACGCCTTTGTAGACGACTTGGCCAGCAACAGAAGTGCCAAACGTCGGAAGATCATTCTTCTTAGCGGCATAAGCATCGGTAAGATACTGATTGACGAGCGGTTCCATCTTCTTGAAAGCCGAAGTGATGATAAGCGGCGATTCATTCGACTGGTCGACATCGACGCCGATCATCTTGGCGTTGGTTTTGCCAGAAGCCGTATTGGCATCCTGAGCAGCACTCAAGCACGAAGAATAAATACCACCACCGCAAGAGAACACAACTTCGGTTCCCGCGGTGTACCAAGAAGTCATCTTGGCCTTGATATCGTTATTCGGAGTGAAGGTGCCCGAATACCAATAGTTCATCGTGATCGCGCCATCGGCTAATGACATATCCTTCGCCGCCTGCTCAGCGCCAGCGACATAGCCCTCGCCATACTTGGCGACGGCCGGAACGGACATACCACCTAAGAAGCCAAGTTTGGTATAGCCTTCCTTGACGGCGGCATAACCAGCGAAATAGCCCGAATGGTGTTCGTAATACTTGATTGAGGTGACATTGTTCTTGAACGTGTAGGCAGTGTAGCCATTGTCATCATCGCTCGGATCGCAGTCGACCGCGAGGAAGAGGACGTTCGGATACTTATCTTGAACGGTCTTGATCGTCGAATTGAACTTGTAACCCGGCATAACAACGACTTTGGCGCCATCCTTTACCAGAGCGTCGATCGAAGCGACACGGGCGGCCGTGGAATCGGCTGACGGTTGCTTGTATTCAGATTTCACATTGTTGGTATTGCAATAGTCTTGCACACCTTTCCAGCAGGCTTCGTTGAATGAGTGGTCGTTGATTGAGCCAACATCGGTGACCAAACCGATTTCACAAGAGGCAGTTTTGTTGCAGCCTGCAAGAGCAAGCGCAGCAAAAGAGGCCAACGCGACGACGGCTAACGTTTTCTTCATACAATTATTTCCTCCCATGTATGAATATTTGGATCCAATCACAGGGTGTCGCTTGGGGAGTTTCTGCTGAGACATTCGCTTCAGCTATGGAAACCCTAAGGTTACTTTTATTTCTTTCCGCGAAGAAATCAATAAAAGGGTCTGCTTTTTTCTCCAGTAGGGTATTTTAACATCTCTCTTTCGTAAAAAAAACTTTATTTTTTATCAACCTCTCTGAATACTGAATAATTGTTTCGATGACCATTGGCCTTTTTAACAACGCTTAAGAGCATGTTTTCTTTTTAGGTGATTTAACGATTCCCATTGCCTAGAATAGAGGACGTTGTTCGTTCAACAAGAAAAGGTCAATTTTTCATGATTGTTATCGCAGGTATGGTGGGCTTAGGAAAGACCACTTTGGCGGAGATCATTTCGAAGGAAATGGGCATCCCCGCCTATTTCGAAAGCGTGAAAGATAACAAGATCCTCCCCCTCTTTTACACTGCTACGCCCGAAGAAACCGAGAAGAACCGCTACCCCTTCTTACTCCAATTGGAGTTTTTACGCACGCGCATGAAGGGGCTTAAAGAAGCTGCCAAGCAAGGGAATGCCGTCATGGATCGCTCCGTTTATGAGGATCCTTATTTCGCCGAGAAGATCTTTGAAGAAGGCCGACTCAGTGAACTCGAACTCCAAATCTATCTCTCCTTATTCAAAGAGATGATGGAAGAAGTCCCGGGCACTCCATCCAAAAAACCTGATGTCCTCATTTACCTCAAAGCCAGTTGGCCAACCGTCTATGCTCACTTGATGAAACGAGGCCGGGATTTCGAGATGGGCGAGGCTTCAATGAAGCACCTTCAATTCCTCCACGCCGGCTATGACGATTGGCTGAAAAACAGCTATCACGAGAGCCCTGTGATCGTTCTTGATTACGACCAAGGCGGCATTCTTGAGGATTCTAAAAAGAAAGAAGATTTGATGGCTCAATTAAGAGAAATCTCCGCAAAAGGCCATCCGATTGTCCAATAAAGGAGCAAATTGTGGTGATTATCATCGGTGGAATGATCGGCATCGGAAAGACCACGACGGCCAAGATGCTGCACGAGGAGCTCGGCATCCCCGTTTACTATGAGTCAGTCAAGGGCAACAAAGTCCTCCCGCTTTTCTATACCGCGACGAAAGAGGAACAGGAAAAACGCCGTTATCCTTTCTTGCTCCAACTCAACTTCCTGCAAACCCGCTATCACGCGATCAAGCAAGCCTTGCTCGAAAATAACGCCATCATGGATCGCAGCATCTATGAGGATCACTATTTCGCCAAAAAGAACCACGACACCGGCGGAATCAGCGATGTGGAAATGGCGCTTTACGATGGGCTTCTTGACGAAATGATGGAAGAGCTCCAAAGCCTTCCGAAGAAAGCACCGGACGTCATGGTTTATCTCCGTGGCTCTTTCGACACGGTCCTCAAGCGGATCAAGCAAAGAGGCCGTTCCTTCGAGCTTGATCAATCGTTGGTCGACTATTACCGCTTCTTATGGAAAGACTATGACGATTGGGTTCATAATTCTTATAAGGAGAGTCCGATTATTGATATTGATGTTGACCAGAAAAACGTCATCTATAATCCGGAAGACAAGGCGTGGCTCATCGCTGAGCTAAAACGCATTGGCGCCCTCGATGAAAAATAGGATATCTTTATGGAAGAACGAACGGAAATCGACTTATTGACTTATCCCAAACGGAACCAATACGCCTGGTTTTCAACTTTTCCTGATCCGAGTTATGGCTTCGACGTCGATATCGATGTCGATTCGCTCGTGAAACTCACCAAGAGCCGGGGCGATTCCTTTTTCCCTTCTTTCTTTTACCTCGTGATGAAAGGCGTAAGTTCCGTCAAAGAACTCCGGATGCGCGAAGAAAAAGGCCATATCTTTCTTTATTCGATGGTCCATCCGACCTGGACAGTCATGACGGATTCGGGAGTCTATGTGAATGTCGGCTGTCCGATGGCATCAGATTTCCCAACGTTCTACCGAAACGTCAAAGACCTGACCGAACAGGCGAAAAAACTCGAACCCAATGACGAACTTAACCAAGATGCCGTCGTTGACCTTCCGAATGTCGTTTATGCGACGTGTTTGCCTCAGCTCGAAATCGTCGGAATGAAACATCCGACCCCAGCGGGAAACCATGATAATCTTTCCGTTCCCCGGATTCTTTGGGACAAATATCGGAAAGAGAGCGATGGCCGTTATCATCTAACGCTCAATATCACGGTGAGCCATACTTTGGTGGATGGCTTCCCTCTAGCGGCTTGCTTCAATCAAATCAAAAAGGATTGCCTCGCGCCAGAAGCCATCCTCAAGAAATAATTACCACGGGATAATCGTCAGCGTCGGCCATTTGGCTTTCCATTTTTTGCATTTGGCCTCGTAAACCTCTTGTTTCACCGCGACTTTATTGGGGCGAATCACTTGGTTAAAAAGATCCTCAAGACCAAAGGGGGCGTAAATCACCGGTTTTCCCTCGTCAAGGCGAATCCCCACTGCCGTCGCCGTCGTCGGCCAAGAAGAAATGGCCTCCTCAACACTGCGGTAAGGCGGGATATCATACCCGAAATGCGATTTATACCAGAGGTGAACCCGGGCCTCGTTTTTGATGTCGACCTCTAAGGGGAGATCGGCATAGGCTTTTTGAATCAAATGGATGTAATAATCCTCTTTCTCGTAAGAAAGATCAGAATCGAAATAAACGAAATCTGCATCGGAGATACCATGGAGTGCATCCTGATGGTTTTGCTCATTCCAAACGGTTTGGGAAATCGCCCCTGCCCCCAGAAAATACTGTTTGAGCCCAAAAGAAGGAGCCCGCTCCAGCATCGTCCACACGGTTGGGTTCTTTTTCAGGATCGCGATAAGCTCGTCTTCGTGTTTCATGGCTTCTTCTCCTGGAGAAATCGAGCCAATTTGGCGTTGAGTTTTGAATAGATATGTTCTTGAAACCACGGCTCCGTCGAAGCGTCGATCGCCCCTTGTAGAGAGAACCAGCGAACGCCGCTATTCTCATCGGGTTTCACGAAAAGAGGATCGTGGTCGTCCACTTCCAAGAGATAGCTCACGTTCAAATGGAGATGCGAGGAAACGTAGTGTCCCCGTTTGATATGTCCATCGACGGTAAGGACTTCCAACGAAAAGATCGAATTCGACAAAGGCTTCACGTCCTTCACGCCGCTCTCCTCTTTGACTTCACGGATTGCAACGCTCAAAAGATCCGTTTCGCCATCCGCATGGCCACCGAGCCAGCTCCAAGAGTTGTAAATATTGTGATAGACCATGAGAACCTTGTCGTGGCTCGGGTTCGTAACCCAGGCCGAGGCCGTCATGTGGGCCAAGGCGTTCTCACGGGTAAAAACGGCCTTTTCGTTTCTGAGGGCTTCCAAAATCAGGATTTTGTCCTTCTCTTCTTGCTCGTTAAACGGCTGGTAAGCTTCAATTTCTTTTTCAATATCCACCGCAAAACCCTCCTTTTTCATCCCAAAATCACTTTAACCCTTTTATTCTAAACGCCTTGAATAATGAAGTAACCTAATTTTCTTCAAGACTAGGAAAAAGAAGGGAATCTTCTATAATGAAAGGCTAGAGGTTCATAAACATGCCCAGATTGATTTTGATTGGCGGAGGTTCGAGCTCTGGCAAGACGTACATCACGGAAAGTATCATCAAGGCGATCGGCGAAGACAAAATCACCTACATCACTTTGGACGATTATTACAAAGACCAGTCGGCGATGAGCATGGAGGAGAGGATGAAAGTCAACTACGACCATCCGAAAGCTTTCGATTGGCCGCTCATGCGAAAACAGATTGCCGATCTCAAGGCGGGAAAGGCAATTGAGAAACCGACCTATGACTTCACGATTTTGACTCGGAGCAAGAAAACCGAGACCATCGTTCCGAAAGATCTCATCATCGCCGAAGGCATCATGGCTCTCGTTGATAAAGATCTCCGTTCTTTGAGCGATCTCCGCGTCTTTATCTCCGCCAGCGATGAGCGTCGCTTCTTGCGCCGGATCATCCGCGACCACGAGGAACGAGCCCGGAGTTTCGAAAACATCATCAACCAATACTTCTCGACCGTTCAGCCGATGTATAACGAAATCGTCCATCCTTCGAGCAACTACGCAGACGTGATCGTCAATAACGACGGGGTCGAAAACTTAGCCATCGAAGTCCTCACTTGCGTGGCAAGAGAACAACTCCTCAAAGCCGAATCGGGCGAAATGGAACCCCAAGCGATGGATGACGAGTTCTCCGAAGAACGGCTCTCCCGAGTCTTCAAGGAAACCAAAAAATAAGTTAAATCTTCCTCACGTCGGTTTCGAAAAGGTTAAAGTGAGCAAATTCCGGAAGGGCCTTCCCTACGAGAAGGCTCTTTTTCTTTTCGTCGAGCGTTCCCGGATTGCCCGGGAACAAAGGGGTCAAAAGTTTCTTCGTTCGAATATCATGGTAGTCTTTGCAAAGCGGGACGTTGTGGAGCGAAGAAAGATAATCCGCCATCGCGACGAGATAATAGCAGGTTGGATAATCATGGGCTTTATAGAGTTTCTGAATCCGACCGCTTTCGAGCAGTTCGATGAGATAAGGCACATCGCCCTTGGCTTTAAGGTGGCGGCATTCCTCCTTGCGAAAATCCTCGAAGGAATCCGCTTTGCTCTTCTTCTTGATTTCGCTTTCGAGCAGCTCCTCCATCGAGACCCCCAAAACCTTCGAGAGTTTGTAGAGCGTTTCGGAATTGCACTTCAATAAGCTGGCTTTGTGGCTCAAAAGATCGGTGACCGTGGTCTGAGGGATCCCGCTTTCTTTCGAAAGGCGGTAACCTGACATCTTTTGGGAGCGAACCAAGCTTTTGAAGGACATGAGAATTGCCTAAGAAACATTATATCGGTTAAGCGACATAGTTCAAGGAAGGCGTTTCCGAAACAAATGAATCTACGACGTTTTCTAGATTGGAGCATGCTACAATAAAAATAATGAATTGGAAAAAGGGACTCGTCTTCTCTTTCGCTGCTCTCGCGCTTTTGGGGTGCGCCGATATTCAAGGAAGCCTTGAGGATTCGGGCGATCGTGATGCCTCGAGTTATCTCGGGCTCGGCACCGCAAAAGGATTAGAAATTTATTGTTGGAGAGAAAACGAAACATGGCGGGCGGGGCTCATGAGCGGGACGAATCGGACCAA
>DAISHV010000053.1:0-12111 GCA_036822315.1 Bacillota bacterium
TCGAAAACGGCCATTTGGTCGCGTTAGGCATCCCTCATTTGCTGGTATATACAGGTTTTTCTACGCTTTCTATTGCGGAAAGGCGATGGGGTTGATATGATACCCCGCTATGAAAATCACCAAAAGCAGCATCCTCTACAACGTCATCATCAACCTGCCCGTCTGCTTTGCGCTCTCCTTTTTCGGAGCGTTGGCGAACTCCTTGGATATTAACTGGCCGAACTTCGCGATTAACTATGCTGTTTCCTTCGTCTTGGCGATGGCGATTGGCCTTTTTATCCCGCTCACAAGAATCGGGCGCTGGTTCACGGGTTTGTTCGGTGTCGACAATCGGACTTATACCCATAACCTCCGCTACCGCTTACTTGCCTCCTTAATTTCTTCGCTCATCTTCTATCTCATTATTTCCCCCACCTTAACGGTGATGAATTACTTCCTTTTAGGTGGCAGCAGTGTTCAAGAAACCTTAATTCATTGGCTGGTGAACTTCCCCTTCCTCTTCCTAGTAGGATATACCTCCACTTTGATCTCCGATCTTCCCGCCTACAAAGCCGCGCATCACGTTGATCCTGATTTCTAAAATTAAGAAAAGCTGAGGACATCCCCTGATGGCAGATTCCTCAGCTTTTTTGTTGATCACCCTAGGAAATGGCCAAACATTTTTCCCTTGGATCGTCCCCAGTTTAGAGAAAAAGAAATCGGGATAATACCTTCTTTTGGGAGATAAAATACACCAAAGAATCATCCTAAAGGATGAAAAAATAGCGGTATCTCCGCAAAACCCTTTCGGATTCGCTTCCTGCCAATCCCGCTAGAAACACTTCAAGCTCCCAAATCCAATAACTGATTGACAGCAAAGAAACTATCGCCATTAAGACACTCGAGAAGCAAGTCGCTTCGGAGAAAAACTCTTTTAAAAGAAGGTCGCTTTCGAAGGCAAAGCCTTAGATTATCCTTTCGATAAAAGTGTCTTTCCCCGCATTCTTGTTGCCCGCAAGGGGATCCGCTAAAGCATCATTCCTCTCTTCTTGAAGAAAAGTTGTATCCTTTTCTTATGGCTTTTGAAAACGACCTTCTTCGCTGGTATGAAGCAAACCGCCGTCACATGGCATGGCGTGAGGATCCGACCCCTTACCACGTCTATCTTTCCGAAATCATGCTTCAACAAACTCAGGTGGATACGGTCCGTTCCTATTACGAACGCTTTTTGAAGCGTTTCCCAACCTTTGAATCTTTAGCCCTCGCTCAAGAAGAAGAAGTTCTTAAACTCTGGGAAGGACTTGGCTATTACTCCCGCGGACGCCATCTTCACGAGGCGGCGATCAAGATTCAAAAGGATTATGGAGGTCAGCTTCCGGAGAAGAAAAGCGATTTGCTTTCGCTTCCAGGAGTCGGAGAATACACTTCGAAAGCCATTCGTTCGATCGCCTTCCATCAAAAAGAGATCGCGGTTGATGGCAACTTAATTCGCGTCTTTTCTCGCTTGGATGAAGTCAAAGAAGATAATCTCGAAAAAATGAAGGGGCTTTGCGAAAGCTATTTTCTCGATAAACTCCACAAAGAAGACCCCTCTCACTTTAATCAAGCTTTAATGGATCTCGGTGAAATGATTTGTCTTCCCAAAGGGATTCCGCTTTGTGAAAAATGTCCTCTAAAAGCTTATTGCAAAGCCCAACATGATGGCACGATGATGGACTACCCTCCCGCGAAAAAAGCGAAAGAAAAACGTCAGGAAAAATGGACGGTTCTCGTTTTCTCCGTCAATGAAGAATTCGCCTTAGAGAAGCGCAAGGATGAAGGACTATTGGCATCGCTATACCAATTCCCTCTTCTCGAGGGAAAGCTAAGCCTTAAAGAAGTGCAGGACTATCTCAAGAATCACGGGATGGAAGAGATTTCAATCGAGGATCTTGGAACGAAAGAACACGTTTTTTCCCATTTGATTTGGAATTTGCAGGGATATCGCATTCTTATAAAAGAAAAGCCCGCTTCTTTTTCTGGGCTTTGGGTCAAGAAAAAGGATCTCAAAACCACCTACCCGATTCCGTCGGCTTTTAGTTATTTTAAGAAAAAGATTCTTTAGATATTATCGCCAAAATATTCTCGAACATCATAGTCTTCGCTCAGCGTCCTTTTAGCGGTCATTTCTCCAAAGCGTTTTAAGCGATAAATGTTTGCTCCTTGATAAACTGCTCCTAAGAGGTTGGCCCGGCTTCCTAAAGAAGAGAAGACGATTTTCGCGGTCGAACGGTTCATATCATAAGCGCTGAAATAATGGATCAAAAGATTCCGGTAGCTTTCGCCAAATTCGAGGATTCGTCCTTGAATCACGAGATATTCAACATCGAGAAGGTTAGCAATCGAAAGAAGCTGAATCGCATTATAACGAGCGCTCTTATCAACGGCAGCACTGACGATTTCATCACCCGAGAGATAAAGGGCAGCCAAATCTTTGACATGATAATGCTTTTGACCTTTCAAAGGATGCTTAGCCACTTTCGCAAGACTCTTTTTTACTTCGTCTCGAATATCTTCAAGTGTGAAGAATTGTCCATTCCTCGAAGATTTGGATTCTTCATCAATCCCCTTGAGGTCGTTAACCTCGCCAGCGAGACCATGGGCCCCACTATAAAGATGACCGTTGAGAAAGAAAGAGGAACCAGCATCGTTATCGATGAAGGCAAAATACACGTTTTGGGCTTCTTTGGGAATCGCGCCAAAAACCCGTTCCCCCACACAGCCGAGTTTCACGTCGTGGTAGACGCTAACGTCGACATGAAAATGAGCCGAAAAATACCGTTTCATATTGAGATGCTGATAATCGGCGATTCGGTGGGCGAAGATATAATTGCCTTCGCTGTCGAGAAGACCCGGAGTCGAGATGCAGACGCCGAGCAAAGGCATTCCCGCAACATTTTTTGCCGTTAATAAAGTTTCAATCTTGCGAGCAACTTTAGCTAAAGTCTCCTCGGAGATGAGGTCATCTTCTTCGAGACTCTCTTCAATCAAAATCGTATCATCGAGACTCGAAAGGGCAATGCCGATATCGCGGTTGGAGAAATCAATGGCGGCAAAAACGCCAAGCTTATTGTTGAGGGCAACAAAGGCAGGACGCCGTCCAGCTTTTTTCTCGGGATCAGGATGCCCGGGCAGCATGATAGTGAGGCCGCTTTCGCAAAGTTCGTTAACAATTTTAGCGATGGCGGTGAAGGATAACGAGAGTTCTTCGGACAAGACCACGCAGGACTTAGGGCCTTTCTTCAGTGAATCCATCACTCGAATCTGATTGAGAACGCGGAAATTGTTTTGATTTTCAAAAACGACCTTTTCTTTGTTTTCCATTGAGGGGAGAGCTTCCTTGTGTTAATTATCCGTTTTTGTGAGAAAGAGCACAATAGCGGTTCAAAAAAAGATTCGGAATGGCCGAATCCTTTGGATCAAAAAATAACAATAATTGTCACTGAAGCGGCGACGGAAGAGAGGCCGCACCCACCACCCCAGCCAAGTTGCCTAGTTGGGCAAAAACATAACGATCTTTAGGGATGGTAATGATGTCCCGCATCATTTTCGCCGCCATCAGTCCCCCGCCGAGGATAATGATATCCGGATGGGTTTCATTCCCGATTTTTTCTAAAAGAAGATTGAGATATTGCCCATAATGCTTGGCAATGGCAACCGCTTCGCTCTTCCCCGCCCGATAGAGCTGATCAAGCTCGGCGGTCGAGGTAAGGCTTGGAATCGTTTCTTGTGCCATCTTGAGCAAAGCTGGAGCTGAAAGATAACTTTCGACACAGCCTTTTTTACCGCAAACGCACAAGTTGCCATTCGGAATTAACACCACGTGACCCCACGTGGTTTTTTCACTCCGAGAAAGCCTGCCTTCTATTACGCTGGCTCCACCGACCCCGGTGCCGAAAGTTAACATCGTCGCATTGACTTCGTGCGGCAAAAGGGTAAGTTCGCCAAGGAGAGCTCCAATCGCATCATTTTCAACAAAAACTGGAACGTGATAATGCTCCTCAAAAATTGTTTTAATCGGGCAACCTGTCCAGCCTTTTAAGTTAAACGACAACGTGCAGACTCCGTGAACATAATCGATGTCGCCCGCCGAAACAATTCCGATTTGCTCTACTCCGTCTTCCCAAAGTTCATCAATGCATTTTCGGATGGCTTCGATAATCGCCTCGCGCGAAACATCGGCATTGCTAGGATTCTTGACACTCTTTTTCAAATATCCATCGTAAAAGAGGCCTGCTTTGACCCGTGTTCCACCAAGATCGATACCGATAACCTTTTTCATTATGCTAAAACATCCTCGCTAATAAAGACGTCAGTATTCGCATGATCATTGAGTACGCTCGCTGGCCAAGCGATATCTTTTTGATGGCTCATCAACTTTTGGACTGCCTCTTTTTTAGAAGGCGTATCCGCCACCAAGACGATATGTCGGGCTTGCAAGATCGTTCCTAGTCCCATCGTTACGGCTTGACTCGGCACTTTACTCGTATCGCCACCGAAGAAACGGGCATTCGCGAGCAACGTCGAAGGAGCAAGATTCACAATGTGAGTCTTCGAATCGAAGGCCGTCCCTGGCTCATTAAAGCCAATGTGACCATCGACGCCGATTCCTAAAAGTTGGAGATCAACCCCACCCGCAAGGGCGATGGTCTTGTCGTAAGATTCGGGCGAATTCGGATCGGGGAAGAACGTATTGGATTTTTGAATGTCCACCTTGTTAAAAAGATTTTGCGCCATGAAATAACGATAGGTTTGCGTTTTATCAGGGCAATGGAGGTATTCGTCAAGATTATAGCTCTTCGCATCGCGAAAGCTAACGCGACCCTGCTTATATGCTTCGACAAGATGGTGATAAACAGGTAAGGGAGAAGAGCCGGTAGCCAAACCCAAAATCATCTTCGGATTACGATTCAGCGCATCAATGAAGATTTCACTGACTCTTTTTCCAATTTCTTCGGCATCATGCAATACAATGATTCTCATAATTTTTAAACCGAGTTTAATTTTATGCAAAAAAACCCGAAATGCAAGGTTAGAAGGTATCTCAATTAGAGACGAAAAAGAAAAAGATGGCATCCACTGCCATCTTGAGCATCAAAAGTAAATTAGCCAAGCCAAGGATAGTTCTCTTTGCGATAGATAATTTCGCCATCGCGAATGCAAGCGTAAACATTGACGTCCTGATCAACAATGGCAAAATCAGCCCGATAATTCGGAAGGATCGAGCCAATCTCATGATCGAGGGAGAGGTTTTTCGCTGGATTTTCGGTAGCAAGACGAACGGCATCGATTAACGAAATGCCAAGGAAATCTTTCATATTTTTGACGGCTTTGTTCATTGTGAGAACCGAGCCAGCCAAGGTTCCGTCCGCTAAACGAGCCGCCCCATCTTTGACATAAACCGCTTGGCCGCCCAACTGATATTGTCCTTCTTTAAGATGTTTCGCTTCCATCGAATCGGTGATAAGAATGACTTTCTCGGGCCCTTTCATACGATACAGAAGGGCAATGGCATCCGGAACAACGTGAATTCCGTCGGCAATCAGCTCGCAGCGCACCCTCTCATCGAGCAAAACCACGCCAACGATGCCGACATCTCGGTGGGTGAATCTCCGCATCGCGTTATAGGCATGGGTCGAACAGCGGATGCCTTTCGCGATGCCTTCTTTCAAAAGTTCGCTGGGACAATTGCTGTGTCCGATTGAAGGGACGATACCCTTATTAACCAGATACGATAAAAGCGCCGAACCATTCTCTTCATAAGCAAATGTGACTTCTTTGATTTCGGGGCAAACCTGAAAGAACTCGTCCATGAGGCTATCGGAGCAAACGCGAATATCCTCTTGGTTTTGAGCACCTTTGAATTCCGGAGAAATAAACGGCCCTTCCAAATGAGCGCCCAAGATGCGAGCGCCCGCTTTCGGGGAGGCAAGAATTTCCTCGTGGATCGTTGATAAAGCCTTAAGGATACTGTCTTTGTCCATCGTCATAGTCGTCGGGCAAAAAGAGGTGACACCATCTTGGGGAAGGGCGTTAGCGATCTTCTCTAAACTCGAACGCTTCCCATCCATGACATCAAAGCCATCGCTTCCATGGATATGTTCATCGATAAAGCCAGGGACGACAAAGAGATTTGGAGGCACAACTAAGCCTTTTTTGCTTTGAAAAGAAGCAATCCGTCCTTCTTTAACCGAAAGTGAAGTATGGACAAAACCTTGTCCTGGGACATCAATTAGGGCGTCTTTAAAACCGATGATCATAGAAAGTCTCCTTGCCATAACGATAGCAGGAATAAAGTGAGGCGGATAGTTTTCGCCCCATTTTTTTAAACCCAATTTAATAAGGTTAGTCCGCTATTCCGTATTCTTTCCCGTATTTTGCAAGGATGTATTCGGCGTCTTTGTCTCCCCGACCCGAAAGGTTGACGATGATGTTTCCTTGCACTCCTTGATCAGCCAAGCGGGTCGCATACGCCACGGCATGGCTACTCTCAATCGCTGGAATGATGCCTTCGAGACGCGAAAGTTCGAAGAAAGCATCAAGAGCTTCTTTGTCATCCACCGTGTCGTATTTAACCCGTCCGATTTCGTGAAGGAACGCATGTTCAGGGCCGACGGAAGGATAATCGAGACCCGAGGCAACAGAATAGGTTAAGGAAGGCTCGCCTTTTTGATCGAGCAAGACCAGAGAATCGAATCCATGCATAACCTTTTCTTTGCCATACGTAATCGAAGCGGCATTTTCGCCAATTCCCTTTCCTTTTCCAAGAGGTTCGACTCCGATGATTTCGACAGGATCATTGAGGAAGGCACCGAAAAGACCAATGGAGTTACTGCCACCGCCGACGCAAGCGCAAATTCTCTCGGGTAGGCGCCCATTATTTTTCTCCATGAACTGCGCCCGAGCTTCGACACCGACCACGTGCTGAAAATCGTGAATCATCTCCGGGAATGGGGCGGGACCAACGGCAGAACCGATGCAGTATAACGCCGTGTCTTTTTCCTTCGCGTAAGCCATAAAAGCTGCATCCACCGCTTCTTTTAAGGTAGCTTGTCCCGCCGTCACTGGCACGACGTGAGCTCCCAAGATTTTCATTTTTTGAATGTTCGGCTTTTGTTTTTCAATATCGACTACGCCCATATAGACATCGCATTCAAGCCCGAAATAGGCCGCGGCGGTCGCCACCGCCAAACCATGTTGACCAGCCCCCGTTTCAGCAATCAATTTCTTTTTGCCCAGGTATTTCGCCAAAAGACCTTCAGCCATCGTGTGGTTGATTTTATGGGCACCAGTATGATTCAAATCTTCTCTTTTCAGGTAGATTTTTAAGGCGCCTCCATGTTTTTCTGAGAGTCTTTTCGCCTCATATAACGGAGTTGGTCGTCCCTGAAAATCTCTGCGAATCGCGGCTAATTCATCCCGAAATGCCTTCGAATTCCTTAGCGCATGATAGGCGTCAACAATTTCGTGAAACGCCCCCTCAAGTTCCTTAGGAAGGTAACTGCCACCAAAATGGCCATAGTAGCCTTTCGCATCAGGATAATTCGCCTCGTACGTCGCAAAGTCCACTCCATTCAACTTCATCTCGTCTTCTTTCTGAAGGTGCAAAAAAGCGCCCTCGTTCAAGGGCGCTTACATTTCAGCGCGGTACCACCTTGATTCGGTTAGGAAGAACTAACCCTTGGATGCTAACACATCCTTTCCTGGATAACGGCAGGTGCCGGCGCGGCTACTGATTTCGCTTTGCCCTTGAAGGACCATATGCGCGAGTTCGCTATGCTGGTTTCCATCCTCCCAGCTCTCTAGGATAGCGTTGAACCCGTTTCTCTTCCTTCGTTAACGGTTTATGAGGATAACTTAGCAAATCGGGGAAAGATTTCAAGCATTATCGTTCAATGGAAGAAGACCAAAATAGATAAGACGATGCTGAAAGCGCTCAAAAGAAATAAAACGCCACCCCAAAGAAGAAACTCGGCTTTTTTGCCTTTTTTGAGGACTGTTTCCTCAATCGGATTAAGTCGAATTCCAGGCACCCCGGCTTTGCGCCGAAGGATCAGCGTCGCGCGCTCATAATAGAAGAATAAAGCAGCGAAAAGTAAGGCTGAAGTTCCGATGAGACCATAGGTCGCATGACCGTAATCCATCGCGCTATTGCTATAGCGGTCAATGAGGGATAAGACCGCGAAATAAAGGGCAAAGAAAAGCCCGTCATATTCGCCAAAACGAACGATCCGAAGGCGATGGCTTTGGCTCCAAAGGATAAAAAACAAGGGCGATGCACGAGAGAAAAAAGAAACCGGCGCTCACAAAAACCATCATCCGGGTATTGCCAACGTTATCGAGGAAGTCACGGAAGAGACGAACGAAAGATCCGCTCGCGAAATCCGAGACGATAAGGAGAATCAAATCGAGGAATAAGACGAAAGCAAAATAAGGTGAAGGGCGAATGCTTTTGCTCTTTTCGGCGCTTTCGTATTCTTCCACGCCCACGAGACTATCGACGCTCACGCCATAGAGTTTCGCGAGAGCTTGCAAGGTCGGAAGGTCAGGATAGCCTTTCCCGTTTTCCCATTTGCTCACCGCTTGTTGGCTCACGAAAAGCGAAGTAGCCACATCGAGTTGGCTCATGCCTTTTTTCGCCCGTAGTTCTTTGATTTTATCTGCAAACATTTTTCGGCTCTTAGAATAATCCTCAAACGAAAGGGTTACAAGGCTATTTTCTCTCGAGAATTGCTCGTTCAATGAAAGGCAATTTCTTTGCGAAAAAACCATTGAGATTTCGCGTCAAAACCTCGCTCACGAAATCTTCGCTTTCGTCATAGCTGTCTTTATCAAGCAAAAGCTCATCGTAGATGCTTTGCCACCGCTTGCCATTTTCGAAGAGACCGCGCCCAAGAAGAAAAGGCTGGCCTTTCTCTTTGGCATAATTAATCCAGCCTTGGCGTTCTCTTTCTTCGCCGGGTCCAACATAAAGATGGAGGACAATCTCGCGGCTTTTCGCATCATTGATGATTTCAAAAGCAATCAAATCCGTGATGTTTTTATCCCATCCACGCCCGTTTTGCAGGGCTTTTTTGCGAATAAGAGGGGTCGTAAAGCGAAAATAAGGGCTCTTCGCCGGCAAATGAATCAACGCGCCGTTTTGTTCAAAGGGGTATAGGGTAATTTTGAGCGTGTCCGAAAGCGAAAGGAACCGATCATAGGGATCAACGACTTTTTTGTTATTCTCGTCCATAAGAATGTTTTACGCCTTAACGATGCCAAGGAGGTATAAGAGTTGTTTAAATAGAGGCACGAGATATCCGCCAATTTGAGAAGACGAAAGGTAATGATCGGCGTTTGTCACCCATTCCGGTGCATTTTGGCCGAGCCAGCCAGGCAAAGCGGCAAAGAGGATGCAGGCAATCACAAGAAGAATCGCCCAATCCATGACCCCGAGAAGCAAACCCAATAGGCGGGACAAGACCGGCGTACTCTTGGCCGAATCGATCAAACGCAAAATCACCAGGCGCCACAAAAGATTGATGAGCAAATAGAAGACGGCCGACAAAAGAATATAGAAAATCCAGCTGACGAGTTGGGTGTTATTCCACAAAGCCGTAACAACGCTTTTGTACCAATCCATACTGGCGAGATAGGGTAAGACGATGTTGGCCAAAGCCATGCCGCCGAGGACGGCCACAAACTGACCCACAATCTGTCCGCCAAGGCGATTGGCGCCAAAAAGTAAACCGATTAAAGCGAAGACGGCCAAACACACAATAACTATTGTATCCGTGTTGTTCCAATTAATTTGTACGTCTTCGTAAAGAAGTAATGATCCCATTTTTTGATCCCCCGAATTTGCGCACTCCTATTATTCTCCATCCCCGAGAAAAGCGAAAGAATATTTTATCCGAAGAAGCATAGTCTTCCTCAACAAAAAAGATTACACTAATCGCGTTATGGATATCACAGCAACATTGGCCCAGGAATTGGGCATCAAAACCGAACAGGTTGAAGCAACTTTAAAACTTTTATCGGAAGGCGACAGCGTTCCGTTTATTGCCCGTTACCGCAAGGAGGTCACCGGTTCGTTAGACGATGCGACCCTACGTAGCTTTTCTGAGCGCCTCGATTATTTAAAAGGACTCGAAGAACGACGGAAAAGCATCCTGGATAGCATTGAGGAACAAGGCAAATTAACGCCGGAACTCAAAGTCGGCATCGAAGCGGCAACGAAACTCAGCGAGCTAGAAAATCTTTATCGCCCGTATAAAAAGAAACGCAAAACCAAAGCCTCCATCGCAAAAGAAGCCGGTTTAACGCCTTTGGCTCAAGAACTGCTGGATCAAAACGTGAGCGAAGACAACTGGCGGCAAGATGCCCTTCGTTTCCTCAATCCAGAAAAAGGCGTTGCCACGGTAGAAGACGCCCTACAGGGAGCAAAAGACATCGTTGCCGAAATGATGGCGGATGTCAGCCATTTCTACGATGACGCGAAAGCCTACATCGAGAAAAGCGGTCGCCTCGAAAGTAAAGAAACTAAAGACGATATCGAGAAAAAATATGCTTCTTATGCTGCGTTTTCCTGCCCGGTAAAACAGGTCAAGAATTATCAGACCCTTGCCTTGAACCGCGGCGAAAAAGAGAAAGGGTTATCTGTCAGTTTCTCCTACGATAAAATGACGATGATTAATCTCGTCTCCCGCGCTTATTTGAAACCCCATTCGCCTTTGGAAAATAGCATCCGCGAAGTCGCTGAAGATGCTTATAAACGTTTGATTGCTCCGACAGTTGAAAACGATATCCGTGGCGAGCTCTCGCTCAAGGCAGAGGATGCCTCGATCATTCTCTTTAAAGACAATCTTAAACAACTTCTTTTAGGAGCTCCTTTAAAAGGAAAACGCATTCTTGGCTTTGACCCTGCCTTCGTCAATGGCTGCAAGCTCGCAACCGTCGATGCCTCGGGCAAACTTCTCCATGTCGACGTGATTTATCCGACCGTCGGTGGCGCGGGACGAATTGAAGAAAGCCGCCGGATTCTCCTTTCGTATTTAAAACAAGACCACATCGATTACATCGCTTTAGGTAACGGCACCGCCTCGCGTGAAAGCGAAGCCTTCATCAAAGAAACGCTAGCCCAAGCCGGATTATCGCTTCCCGTCGTCACCGTCAATGAAGCAGGCGCCAGCGTCTATAGCGCTTCGGAATTAGGGAGTGAAGAATTCCCGGACCTCCATGTTGAAAAGCGTTCCGCGATTTCTCTGGCCCGCCGGCTCCAAGACCCTCTCTCCGAATTGGTCAAAATTGATCCGGAGGCGATGGGCGTTGGTCAATACCAGCACGACATGGATCAAAAGAAACTCTCGTCCGCGCTCAATGGCGTTGTCGAAGACTCCGTAAACGAAGTTGGCGTCTATCTCAATAGCGCTTCTTATTCCTTACTAAAATATGTCTCGGGCATTGGCACATCTTTAGCCAAAGGCATCGTGGATTACCGCAACGAGAACGGACCTTTTAAGACCAGAAAAGATCTCCATAAAGTCCCGAAACTCGGTCCGAAAGCCTTCGAACAATGCGCGGGGTTCTTGCGGATTGCCGATGGCTATCCTCTTGATAACACCGCCGTCCATCCTGAAAGCTACCCCGTTACGCTGGCTTTATTGAAAGAATTGGGACTTTCGCTCGAAGAATTAGGAACGCCAAAAGCGAGTCTGGTCCTTTCGTCCATCAAGGATTTGCAGGGATTATCCCTCAAACTCAACGTCGGAAAAGAGACGCTCAGCGATATCGTGAGTGAATTGCAGAAACCAGGCCGCGATCCTCGAGAAGAAGCCCATAGCGCAACCTTGGATAACCAAGCTAAAGATATCAAGGATCTTCGTCCGGGCATGATTCTCAACGGAACGGTTCGCAACATCGTTGACTTCGGCGTCTTCGTCGATATCGGTGTCCATCAGGATGGATTGGTCCATATTTCCGAGCTCTCGGAGAATCGCGTCTCCTCTCCCCTTGAAGTCGTCCACGTGAATGAAATCATCCAAGTCAAAGTCCTCTCGGTCGATTTGGACCGCAAACGAATCGGTCTTTCGCTCAAGCAAGCGAAAAAAG
>DAISHV010000054.1:0-12041 GCA_036822315.1 Bacillota bacterium
CTTGAGCGCCAAACGGAGCGCTTTAGCGGTTTCTGAACGTTCGATGGCCTCGATCGGACTATCTTGATAACTTGAGGGTGCGGCCACCACATCATGAAGGCAACTCCCCTCCTCTTCCTCGCCTTCGTAATGGTCCAAAGAGAGGACTGGCTCAGCCAATAGACCCATCTCGCGGGCACTCCGAAGCAAATTGTTTTTGAGGGCTTTCTGGAAATAAGCCGAATAATGGACCCGACCCGGACGATAGGAAACCACCGTATCAAGGACGGTGCTGAAGAAGACGCTGTTGCATTCTCCTTCGCCGAGGCGTTTCCACGTCGAAGGAAGATTTTTCTCATAATAGAAAAGACGGCGGGCGTAATAGCGTGTGACGAGGTCGCTTAACGCCTCAGGGTCATTAGCCCGATGGCGTTTGATGATCGCTTCATCATTTTCTAGCGCACACATAAAGAAACCTCCTTAAGGTTTCGTTTTTGAATGTATAGAGAGGGTTCGGAAGGCTAAGCTAGGGAACCGAAAAGTTATTTCCGTAAAAGCGCGATTGTGGACAAAAAGATGCCTGTCGCTACGGAAGCATTGAGGGAATTCACATGACCAAACATCGGAATCTTCACAACAAAATCAGAGCGTTTCAAGAGTAATGGAGAGATGCCGAAGCCCTCCGAGCCCACCACCAAAGCGATGGGGGAATGATAGTCGACTTGATCGTAACTCATCGTGGCTGAGCCATCGCTTGAAACGATCCAATACCCTGCTTTTTTGAGGGTTTCCATCGCTTGCGAAAGATTGCTCACCACCGCAATATGAACGTAGTCGATCGCGCCGGTAGACACCTTGGCGACCGTACCATTGAGTTGCACCTCGCCATGGCTCTTGAGGATAACCCCATCGACACCAAAGGCATCGGCGCTCCGTAAGATAGCCCCTAAGTTATGCGGATCTTCGATTCCGTCGAGGATCAGAACAAGCGGATAGGGCTTTTTCGCTTGAGCGATCATCTCGTTAAGACTCAGCGTCGGATAAGAAGCCACCTCGGCAACAAAGCCTTGGTGCAATTGATTTTGCGAAAGATGATCCAAATAGCCATCATCAACGATTTTGACTTCAACCCCTTGACTCCGGGCTAAAGAAACCAAGGCATCGTTACTTAAACGCGGGCTCACATAAAGGAGGTTAGCGTGCGCGGCCTCTAAGGCCGAACGAACCGAGTTTCTTCCAAAGATGATTGTGCTACTTTGTTTCATGAATTAAAAGTACAAATGCTGATCCTTAAGTTAAAAACAGCATCATTGAGCTTCAGTCGAAACCTTAAGCTCAAGCGGGCGAAGAGTAAAGCGAATCTCATCGACGAAAGCAGTGATGGAACTCTGGGTGGCAAACGAGCAACGCATGGTGATTCGAATCGCGGAGTTCTCTTGATAAGAGACGAGTTCGGACTGGGTATCGCGAATCGAAATGGAATAGCGATTGGCAATCAAGATGATTTCCTTAAGAACGGGCTTATCCGAAGGCATGACAATCATGACAATCGGATTGCGGCGCGCCAAGAGTTTCTCGACTTTGCGCATCATGACCAAGCAAACGTAAGCTAAGAGCGTGGCTAAAGCGGCAATCACAAAGTTGCCACTGCCGCAAGCAAGACCGATGGCCATCACGACCCAGATGGTCGTTGCCGTCGTCAAACCTTTGACGTCGGTTCCCGTCTGAACGATGGTGCCCGCGCCTAAGAAGCCGATACCCGTGACGACCTGAGCGGCCAAACGAGCGGGGTCGCGGTGCGAAGCGTAATCGGCGGGAAAGCCATAGATGGAAATGATCATGATGAGGGCACTGCCCACGGCGACGAGAAGGTGGGTTCTTAAGCCAGCCGCGTGACCGTGATATTCGCGTTCAAAGCCGATGACACCGGATAAAAAGGCAGCACATAAAAGCGAAAGGATGATTAAAAGGAGATTGCCAGCCCAGGGATAGGTTGCCCCATTAAAACCTGAGTTGAACCAGCTGACTAGTTGTTGGTCGAGAGTGTCCATGATCGCTCCTCCTCACGAAAATTAGAATAGCCCTTTGGCGACAAGACGTTGCCTTAGCTCATCGCTCCGGGCAAAATCTTTTGCTGTTTTCGCGTCCAGATAGGCACGATAGAGCCCTTTATCTTCCTCGCTTAAAGTGGGGATTGCAAGTGAAATTCCCAAAACGAATTCGGCTTGGCGAACCTCGGCATAAGTTTCCTTAAGCGTCTCCAAATTGATGGGGCGACTTCGCAAAGCGGCATTGAGTGCCTTGTTCTCGTCATAAAGCACCGCTAAAGCGTTCGGGGTATTGAGATCATCGCAAATCGCATCCAAGAAACGTTCGTTATGAATCGGTTTAAGCGCTTCAGGATTCTCCACGCCTTGAAGTTGCAGACGAATTGAGGCTTGTTTGACGGCTTCTTGAAGCTGAGCGAGTTTAACGCCAGCCTCTTTGATCGTGTCTTCGCTAAAAGAAGCGGGAGCCCGATAATGCGAAGCCAAAAGCATCAAGCGGAAAGCGGCTCCGCCATATTGCTTCACCACATCTTTCATCAAGATGACGTTTCCGATGCTCTTCGACATTTTCTCATCGTTGACGTTGATGAAGCCATTGTGGATCCAATAACGAGCTAAACGGTTGCCATTATGGGCTTTGGCTTGAGCCATTTCGTTCTCGTGATGCGGGAACTTCAGGTCAAAACCACCGCCATGGATATCGATAAAGCCATTCTGATCGCGGAAAATTGAATCGATCATGACGCAGCATTCCGTGTGCCAACCCGGGCGACCTTCGCTCCAAGGTGAAGTCCACTTAATGCCCTCGGAGGTTTTCTTCCATAAGGCAAAATCGAGCGGGTCTTGTTTCTTGTCGTTCACATCAATGCGGGCTCCGCTTTCCAAAGAGTCCACCGTATTGCCAGAGAGTTCCCCATAGTTCGGAATCTCTCGAACCTTGAGGTAGACATCGCCATCAACAACGTAGGCGGCGCCTTTTTTCACCAAATCGTCGACATAATGAATGATTTGGGGCATATAGACGGTCGGCCGGGGTTTTTCGTCCGGCTGAAGAGCGCCCACCGCATCGACCAAGCGCGCATATTCGGCGATATAGCCTTCGGTGAGTTCGTGTTCGCTAATATGAAGATCAGCCGCCCGTTTAATAATCTTGTCATCGACATCGGTGTAATTGCTGACGAAGGTCACCTGATAACCTAACGTCATAAAAAGACGGCGAAGGACGTCGAAAGTAATCACCGGACGGAAATTGCCAATGTGGGGATCGTTATAAACGGTCGGCCCGCAGCAATAAATCGAGACTTTATTCGGAACTAAGGGAACGAATTCCTCGAGGTGATTGCCTAAGGAGTTATAAAGATGAACTGGATGCATAGGTTTATTTTAGCACACCGACATTAGCGGGGCTCTCCAAGTTAGTTTTGCAAACGATAATAGACGTAAGCGTAGTATCCGCCAGCCGAAAGAGCAGACAAGACATAGCCGACCATCGAGAAAATCGACCAATAGAAGACCCGAGTCGCAGCGTTATTGCTTCCCGAAAGGGTGAAAGAACCTGCGACGATGAAGATCAAGACCAGAGCCAAAATGGCAGCAACAAGGAAGATTCCCATCCCGAAACGAATCACGTTTAATTCCGGAATCTTATCGCCCGTGAGGAAGAGGTAAAGGCTATAGATGAGAGCCACCACTCCGGCGGCTAAGCTGAGATAGAGGAAGATTTGATCGGCGCTGACGCTTGTATAGACCGCCTTATCGATGCTCCAGACGAAGGAAGCGAAGACCAGGATAATCAAAGAAAATAAGAGGAAACACCAGCGTTCAAAAACCAAAGGTTTCTTCATCTCATCGGGTTTTTGGAAAGAAAGGATGCGAATCGCTGTGCCAACCAGCCAAACCCCAATAAGAAGAATCAAAGCGGCAATGCGCGGAAGCAAAATGCCATTGTCGCTTTCTCCGCGAAAGGAGAAATAGGAAGAGGCACAAATAATCAAGAAGAGAATTTCGCCCGCAGCCACCGCAAAACTTGCGATGCTATAGCCTTTCCATGACCGGGTAACGAAACGGTCCAAAATCACATCGAGGAATGCTAAAAGAGCAAAGGGGAAAATCCACCAAAACGTTAAAGAAAAGCAGGAATAAGCCGTGTCATAGTTAGGGTTGCCAATGCAAAGAGAGAACACTAAGCAAGCCAAAGCTAAAGCGAGCGAGGAAACGTTCGCTAGACTCGGCTGATAGATATTTTTTGGACGCGGTCTCATAAGCTAAATTGGGCAAGCTCCTTTGGTTTTTTTATCACATAGCGGGCTTCTTGAAGAAGCTCAGGCTTATAGAAGCCATAGCCCCAAAGACAGAGACAGAGAGGCAATCCGGCATTCTGAGCCGTCAACAGATCCGGAAGCGAATCACCGACGAAGACGCATTCTTCTTTCTTTAAGCCATGGCGGAGAATCACATCATTCACGATGTGAGGATCGGGCTTGGGGGCTTCGCCTTCTTTCAGGCCATGCACCTCTTCGAAGAGTCCCTCGCCATAGTATTTCGTGATGACCTTTTGACAAAGCGCATCAGGCTTATTCGAACAGACGAACAACAGCATCCCCCGAGTATGAAGATAAGTCAGGGTCGCTTTTTCGCCATTGAAAGGTTTGGTGTGATCCTCTTGTTTGGCCGCGTATAAAGGCATATAGGCTTTCTTTAAAAGGTCGAAAGCCTCGGGCGTATCGTGGTCTTTTAAGGCTCGATGAACCAAAACATCCGCGCCATTGCCGATGAGGGAATGGCATTCTTGCTTGCTGAAAGCATAGTCGTAGCCACACGTCTTCAGCGCTTCATTAATCGCTAAGCGAATATCCGTGAGGGTATCAAGTAAGGTCCCATCAAGATCAAAAAAGAGAGCTTGTTTCATCGGCATTAATTCTATAACAAACCCGTTCGATTGTCTTTGCCCCATTCATGAAAAAAAGAAAAAGGGTCTTTTCTTTCGCTATCTCTTAGCTCTTTTCCTCAAGATCAGAGGCTTTCCACTTCATTTCTTTAAGGCGAAGACATTTCTATATTTTCCTTCTTTACCACCCTTTTGGGTGTAGTCTTCATGAAATTTCGAGTTAAACTAAAAAGATGGAAACGCCGAAGATCAAGCTGGTGGTGCTCGAAGACCAAAAGATTCTTTTGGATTCTTTTGTGTCTTCTTTGCAAAACGATTTCGAATTAGTGGGCGCTTTTGAGGACGCGGATGGCTTACTTTCATTCCTTTCCATGCACGATGTCGACGTGATCTTAGCGGATACTTGCCTCAAAAAGACCAACACTTTGGACTATCTTTCCGACATCAAAGCGAATTTTCCGAAAGTCAAAGTGGTCATCATGACGGGCTTCCCCGAAGTTTCATTCCTCAAAAAAGCCAAAAAAGAAGGGGCGGACTCTTTCATCTACAAGAACACCTCTCTTGAAGAAACCAAGCAAGTCATCGTCTCGACTTATCGTGGTTATAGCGTTTTCCCCTCGGAGAAAATCTCCGATGAAAATCGCTTCCTTTTGAACCTTTCTGCCAAAGAGATGGAAGTACTCCGCTACGTCTGCGAAGGCTACGACCGCAAGGAAATCGCCGAGGCGATGTTCAATAGCGAAAACACGATCAAATCCTATATCCGTAGCATTCTTAATAAGACCGGTTACGACTCGATTGCCAAATTAGCAATCTACGCCGTCAGCCATGGCTTCGTCTTACCCGAGAGCGAAAAGGAGAAGCCATGAGCCGCAAGAAAATCGAAAACGCGGATCAATCCATCCTTGAGGAAACCATTCGCCTTGGGGGCAATAGCGAAGCCAATCGTTCCTTTTCCACCCGGGATATCGCCGCGAGTTGCGGTCTTTCCGAATATGCGATCTTCTCTCGCTACAAGAGCAAAGATATTCTTTTGGCTAAAGCGGGCGAACAGGTTTATCAAAAACTCTCCGCGGAAGCGATTCACCTCGCCGATAGCACCAACACGGTTCACGATTTCTTCAACCTTTATCTCGATTGGCTAATTGAAAACCCCACATTAACTTTCTTTACGCTCAATTATGGGCATGGCGTCCCCCACATTGCGCCGTTAGCGGACGATCGAACCACCCACCGAGAAAAAGTCATCAACGATGCCGCCAGCATTTTAGGAAAATTCGGAATCGAGCCGACCGAGGACTATCTCCTTTTGTGGAGTTACATCTTGCGCCATTTGATTTACTTCGCCGCTTACGTCTTGAACGACCCCAGAACCGACACCAAGGAAAATCGTTACCGCAATGAAATGATCATGAACTGTGGACTCAATGCTTTCGTTCATGTTCTCGGAGGAGAAAAATGATCGAAGGAGCCAATGAAAAAATCATCCTTGCGACCATTGAGGAAGGTGGAAATAATCCCACCAATCGTTTCTCGACGCTGAAAGTGGCAGCGAATTGCGGCGTTTCCGAATTCCTCATCTACGATCATTTCAAAAGCAAAATCGCCTTATTGAATGCTGCCGATCTTTATCTGAGCAAACTCCTTTTTGCCTATAGCGAAGAAGCCGTGAAGATTAATGATAGTTTCAGCGACTTCTTCTCCGATTTAATGCTCTTTCAAGTCCGCCACCCCTCCTGGAATGGCTTTTGGCTCAATTACTCCTCAATCTTCCCCCGCTTTTCGTTAGAAAGAGAAGAGAATCCTGCCTCGGTGCCTCTCTCTTTATTGCAAGCGCTCCGGAAATATTTCCCCGATGCCTCTTTCCCCGATCTCGATGAAGCCTTCCGTTTCATCATCCGCGAAACGATTTGTTTCGCCCGTTACGTCATTTATAGCGAGGTTCCAGGCAATGCCCACCGCATCGAAGTCGAAAGCCGAATCGTCTATGGCGGATTAAACGCCTTCAAAAAAGACAAAAACCTTTAAAACGATGAAGGCGGGGAAGAAAAGCCCCGCCTTTTCTTCAAGGGAGTTTCTCCAAAGATTTATTGGGTCTATTCTTTGGAATCGCCTTGTTTCATTGCTCTTTCGAAAGGCGAAGACGCACCAAGAAAACCGGATCGGGAATAACTCCGAGAACGCCACCTTCTTTTTCGAAGAGTATTTTGAGATGTTCAAGGCCGTTGTGCAGCGTTTCAACTGGAGTCGTAAGACCATTGTTACTTACTTCGAGATAATAGAAAGAGGAATCGAGGCGGGATTTGATTGTGATTTCGCTGGCGTTACCATGTCGGATCCCATTATCCGTCGCCTCTTGAATTAAGCGAAGACCACCTTGTTTATCCGGACAAAGAGCGAAGTCCCCCTCATGGATGAAACGAAGACCTAATAAACCATAGAAATTTTCCATTTCTTCGAGATCCTCATAACGGGTGTCATAAGAGGTAAGACCATGGGCGACCAAGGTTTTTAAAGGTCTCAAATTCCGCAAAGAAGGATTGATTAAGACTTGATGGATCAAGGAGACTTCCTCAGCGAAAGAATCATGAACAAATCCCCGAAGATTTTCTTTCTCTTGATGCTCCGCCGCTCCTTTCATCCCATCAAGCGTCGCCAATAAGAAAGTCTTTTCTTTCTGCAAGGCACGATTGGTTTCCGCTAATTCTTGGTTCAAAAGCACTTCGCTATCGGCCGGGGTGAGGCGGAGGGCAAGCCGGTTATTCTCATTCAATTCTTGGGCCAAAAGATAATTACCGTGGGCAAGGAGAATGAAGCTTCTCTCGTCAAGCAAACGATAGCTTTTCCATCGGAGGCGGAGAAAGATCAACGATTCTTTCTCGTGCGAATCGATTTCAAAATCATCCAAAAGCCTTTCGAAGGCCTCGTTAAGATAAAGAATCTTGCCATTCTTTTTGGCAATGAGAATCCCTTCGCTTAACGAATCGAGAGCTTCTATATAGTTGTAAAGGGAAAAGAAACCATTCTTCTTTTCTGCCATTTGATAAAGGGAGAAGGCTTCGCGAGAAGTGAGATAAAGAAGGGCGCCATAGCTAAAAAAGATCGAGAAATTCCATAGTTGAAGAATAGGCAAAAGAAGAACAAACGCCATCTCATCGAGCAGGAGAAGGAGCCTTGATTTCTCCTTGATTTTAAAGCGAAGAAAATTCAGCAAAAGCGGAAAGATCAGCGAATAAAGGAAGAGCGTCCGAAGGAGGGGGTAGCGTCCTTCCATCGTGAAGAGAATCCCCAAAGGAAAAAGAATCGCGAAGAAGAAACCGCCGATTTCCCCGCAAATCGCCCATCCTTTTTCTCCCGAGAGGAAATGGAGCAAAGAAAGGAGCGAAAAAAGAAGGAAAAAGAGAACGAGGAGCACTAAGAAAACAAAGAGAACTCCACTGGAATAAATGTCATAGGAAGGATTCATGCTTTTTCCTCCCATCGAAGGAGATATTCTCCTTCTTCTTCCTCTATTTCAATTTCCGGGGGAAACGAGGAAAAATCGAGGGGTTTCTTGCTTCGGAGGCGGGCGTTAATGCGGAAACTCTGCGGATCGAAACTCAAAAAGAGATCACCGGGATCTTGACCGAATAGACGAATGAGATTGCGGAAAAAGCCGTTGAGACGGAGTGCCTCTTCAAGCGGGATCTCTTTAAAAGGGGGATAGGATAACGCCACGTTAAAGCCCCCATTGCTCACGTCGCGAAGAAGCGAACCTTCCGACAAAGCGAAATCCTCATAGAGGAGGCGCCCATCGGCGCTGGCATTGACGAGAAAAAGGCAGCGTTGTTTCAAAAAAGCCAACCGGCTTTGAAGTTCAAGGAGAATCGGCTCCTCTTGGGGCCGTTCTTCGGGGGACAAGGTATCGGGCAAAGCGTTCACCAAGCGTTCAATCGTCCCGCTTTCTTGCTCGATCTCCTCAAAGAGAGCCGCGCTCAACTTCGACCGCTCCTCAAGATGAGCCAATTCTTGTTCAACCCGCTCTTTATGAGTGAGATATGCCGTGGTTTTTGAAAGTTCATTTTGTTTGTTGAGGAGCTCCGAGCGCAAAGATAAAATCGATTGGATGTCATCTTGGAAAAGAAGATAGCCGCCCGCAATCTTTTGTTTGCGGTAACAAAAGCCTCCTTGCACCACTTTCTCTTGGCTTTTGATGGCGTCGTTCATCGTAAAGCCTTCGCTTTCCGCATAAAGCGAATAATCCGGATAAGCTAAGGCAAGACGGTAAGGACCTTCGGTGAAATACGAATGGTAGGCTCCATAGTTTTGAATTAGCCCGCTTCGTAACTCCATTTCCACCATCCAAAAAATAAAGAGGGCGTCCATCACGTAATAGTTATTCAAAACCGGCGTTTTCCGAATCCAGCCGAGATGGAGAGAATAAAGAATCGAATACGTGATAAGAAGGGCTAAAGGCAAGAGGAATAAAAGCAGATCGCCCCAGCCATCCCATAATAAAGCGGCCCATAGGTGTAGCCTTGGTAAACGCCAGAGCCATCATAGAGAAAAATAAAAGCCCGATGGTGAAGAGGGTTCAGCATCACAAGGATGAAAAGAACCCCCGCGACGAGATCGAGGATACGCAAAAGATGGAGGATATTCCATTGGGTGAGATCATTGAGCACCAAGCAAAGCCAAATCCCCGGCATGAAAAGCAAGGGTCCATAGGCAAAATACCAAAGGAGTTCCTCCGCTAAAGAATTCGGCTCCGTGAAGCGCTTGATGAAACCGCTAAAGAGCCAAATCTCGCTTAAGAGGAAAAACCAGAAAAAGAGGCGAATGGTTCACTTTTCTTTCATGCGATAGAGAAGAAAGAACCCCCAAGCATCAAAAACGAGAAGCGCGACATAAAAGACAAAGGCATCGAAATGAGACCCTTGCTGATTTGAAGAAGGCAAAACGTTAAAAAAGGCTAATAGAAGAAGACCAAGGAAGAGGAGAATCGCCAAAGAAAGAGAGCCGATGAAAATCGCCTTCTTCTTTCGTCCATTCATTCTTTCATTTTAGGTCAGCCTTCTTTCAGGCACAACCGCGCAAAACGAAAGAAAAAGAAAAATCGCCTTTCTCTTTCACCCTAAAGGAGGTAAAAGAGGATGCAAAATGAAAATCTCCGCAAAAGTCCCCCGGATTCAAAAATCGCCTTCCTCAAAAAAGACCAAAAGAAAAGGAGGTGGTTTCTCCACCTCCTTAAATGAGAACGGGCTCCTTACTTCTTGACGGGGAATTGTTCCCGATCTTTGACGTAAGACGTATGTAAGAGTTCTTCAGCCTTCTCCGAACCATACTCACCAAGGTAATCCTTGTATAAGCGGATGATATCGGGGTTATTGTGCGACTGACGAACGCTCTTCTTCTCGTCGATTGAGTAGAGGATGTCGGCCCGTTTCTGGCGATAGGTGTCGAGAATCGACTCGTCGCCATTGGTTAACAAGGACGGCTTAACGAACGGCTGGCCGCCGCCATTGATGCAGCCACCGGGGCAGCACATGATTTCGATGAAGGCGTAGGGCGATTTGCCAGCGCGAACCTGATCGAGTAAGGGCTTGGCGTTGGCCATGCCGCTGGTAACAGCGACTTTGACTTTGCCGACTTTGCCCATATCGACTTCGGCTTCTTTGACGTTAGCGAAGCCGCGGACAGCAGTGAATTCAATCGGATCGTGTTCTTTCCCATTCAGGGTGTGATAAGCGGTACGAAGCGCCGCTTCCATGACACCGCCAGTGACACCGAAGATGGCGCCAGCGCCAGTGTATTCGCCCAAAAGATCATCATCGAACTTCTCTTCGGGGAGGTTGTCCCAGATGAGACCAGCCCGCTTGATCATGACGGCAAGCTCACGCGTGGTGAGAACCGCATCGATGTCGGGGAGATGCTCCACCGCCGCATTCTGCGGACGTTGAGCTTCGTATTTTTTCGCGGTGCACGGCATGATCGAAACCACGAAGACGTTCTTCGGATCTAAACCATGTTTCTCGCAGAAATAACTCTTGGTGATCGCGCCTTGCATTTCGTGAGGCGACTTGCAGGTCGAGACATGCGGAATCAAATCACTATAGAAGAACTCCATGTAATTGATCCAGCCAGGCGAGCAAGACGTGATTTGCGGAAGCGGAGCGGTCTTTTTCGCAATGCGATTAACGAGTTCTTGGCTTTCTTCGGTGATGGTTAAATCCGCGCCGAAGTTGACGTCAAAGACCCGAGAAAAGCCCAAACGATGGAGCGCGGCGACCATTTTGCCTTCGCCGTTCTCTTCGCCAGGCATCTTGCCGAATTCTTCGGCAATCGCAGCCCGAACCGCCGGAGCGGTTTGCACAACCACATATTTACCTTCGGCCATTGCCTGATCGACTTTGTTAATCTCACGATGCTCGGCTAAAGCGCCAGTCGGGCAAACTTCGATGCATTGACCGCACTGTAAGCACGGCACTTCAGCAAAGCTGCGGTTATTGGCCGGGCCAACAACGGTCTGGAAGCCACGTTTTTCAAAGCCTAAGATACCAATGCCTTGAGCGTCTTTGCACTTTTCAATGCAGCGTCCGCACAAAATGCACTTGCTGGTATCCCGGATGATACCCGGAGCCACCATATCGACGGTCGTCGGGGTGATTTCACCCATGTATTTGCCGCTTTCAGCGCCGGTGATGTTC
The DNA here is from genome assembly GCA_036822315.1 of Bacillota bacterium. Lineage (GTDB taxonomy): Bacteria > Bacillota_I > Bacilli_A > RFN20 > CAG-826 > UBA4951. The sequence continues at coordinate 11,601 of DAISHV010000054.1, forward strand.
GCGACGTGCAAGAGTTCGCACTGGCCGTTTTTGACGCAGGTTTGGCAATCTTTAGAGTGATTCGAGAGCAAAAGTTCGACGGAAGCTTTGCGGGCCTGAACCGCCATCGGCGAAGAGATGAAAATCTCAAAGCCTTTCTCAGCGGGAACGTCCGCGACGGGATAAACGCACGAGGCAAAGAGCTTGCCACCGCGCGCAGTCCGAATTTCAACGAGGCAAACCCGGCAAGAAGCTAATGAGCACTTGCCATGGTTGTAGTAGCAAAGGGTCGGAATCTTATAGCCGCAGCGTCTTGCCGCCTCGAGGACGGTAAGATCTTTGTCGACGCTATAGACATGACCTTCGATTTTGATAGTGATCTGTTCCATGTTCTTTCTCCTTTAGCGCTTGGAAATGGCATGGAAGGGGCAGCCTGCCATACAGGTGCCGCACTTGATGCAC
>DAISHV010000055.1:0-11987 GCA_036822315.1 Bacillota bacterium
AGATTCTCCCAATGCTCTATTTGGAGCATATTTAGACTAGTCCTCTTTCCCACACAATACAACAAAAAGCCCCGCTAAGAGGCTAAAAAGAGAAAAACATCAGCTATTTTGAAACCTTTTCGCTTGCCGAAGTTGAAAGTTGCTTTTTCTCGGCCCGTTTCTTTTTGAGGAGACGGATGAGAAGAATAACGCCAAAACTAGCGAGCGCGCCAATCACATAGCCTAAGGTATCGGTCCCGACGTCGGCCCAAGATCCTGTGCGTCCGCCTTTCCACCAGAGATCCCCTAAAAATTGAATCATCTCGCTAAAGCCCGCAAAAAGAAAACCGCATAAACAAGACAAGACGATAGCGAAGGCATCCGCATGGGGATCAGCGAAGAATAAATTAAAGAAGATGGCACCGATGATTGCGGTGACCAAGAAGAGAGCGAAATGCCCCGCCGCTTTTCGCATGAAGGCGGCGAAAGAGTTGAAATTGCTGTCATTGATGAGCCCAGGATCGGTCACGATTAAATTGAAAGACGCAACCAGAGAAGGATTGCTCACCGAAACAATGGTGACCACGCAGCTTCCTTGTCCGAGCGCCGTTAAGGTCACCGTGTTGGTTCCATTATTGCTGATTTGGACCACCCCTTCTTTGTTGAGACTGAGGGTGATGGCGCCATTGGCGGTATTCTTTGGTTTAAAGGAAGCGCTCACGAACAATTGATTATTCGTGTTGATAACCGTGTCCTTATTGAGATCAATTGATGGCGTCATGGCTGTGGCTGGGGCTCCGATAATGGGAAGCGTGATTTCCGAGGTAATGTCGGCGTTAGCGTTGGCCAAAGCCTTGATTTTCACGTCGCCTGAATTCCGGTAGCCTTGAACCCGGCACGCTGGCTGACCCGCTTCATCCTGAAAGGAGCTCGCACCCGTTTGGGTATCGTAAGAATAAGGAATGATCTTGGCTTTCAAAGGATCTTCGGAAACAAAACTAACTCCTTGATCTTCCGGGAGGGTGCCCCCAAAAGAAGCTTTGACGACCGCGGAATAGGAGAGATAGCCATCTTCGCCAGAAGAATTCGGAATAAAGAAATCATAATCGGTCAGATAGGTCGCCCCTTCCTTCGTCAAAGTGAGACTTTGAGGCAGTGCGGAAGAGGTACCGCTGACCGTAAAAGGAAAGCCATGATCGAGACCGGGATAGGTAATGGTGGCGCTACCTTCTTTTAAGGCCCGCACGACCCCATTCGAGTCGACGCTGAGGACGCTTTCATCACTGGAAGTTCCTTTTAAAAGAGTTGGATCGAAATATCTCCGCAAATCGTGGTCGTTTTTCTTTTCCGCATCGCTCAGCGAAGTCCGAGGATCGAGCAAAGTGATGGCTAAAGGATAGCTTGTTCCGACCTTGAGACTCGTCACGCTCGGAGTCGCAATCGTGTAAGCGCTTGGGGCAGGAAGGGCAACGCCCAAAAACGAATAAGTCGTCGTGAGACTTGAACCCACCGTCAAAGAGATTTGATACGGGGTGGCGCTGATTTTCTTAACGTTGATGCGGAGAAAGATTTTGTTTTTGTCCTTGTCGATGCTGCGGTTGATGGAGAAGTCTTCGCCTTCAGTCCCTTGAAGACTTTTCACCGAAAAATTCTGGTCAAAAGAATCCTTCGCATCGCTTTTTTCGGGATACGTCAAATCGAAAGTCAAACGACTGGTCGTGCCTAAAGCATATTGAGGGATATCCCCACTCTTCGGCAATAACGTCGTATCATCGCCCAACGTCAAAAGTTGGGGTTCAATGACTTTGCCAACGGATGGTGGATTGAACCAGTTGACGAAAGCCGCCAAAATCGAGGAAAAAGTATTGCTCTGACTGCCCGAGGCATTCGCCGGAACGGCGCTTTCGCCAAGGATGACGACCGCAAAAAGAAGATAGAGAGCAAAAAAGACGTAAACACCGGGTTTACGCTTTTTTAGAGTAGGAAAACGGCCTTTCTCAAATGGAAAATACCCCGGGGTTTTGGCGGGATTATTGTTCGGGGTTTTGGCGGGATTATTGTTCGGGGTTTGGGAACTTTCTTTCATAGGCCTCGATGTCTTTCGCAATCACTTCTTTTGCCGCGTCGCGCCCTTTAATCTCTTTGACCAAGGTGTGTTTGCCATGTTCGAGCTCTTTGTAGACGGTAAAGAAATGACGGATTTCTTCGCAAACGTGCTCCGGCAACTGGCAGATGTCTTTGTAGCCATTATAAAGCGGATCATGGGCGCAGATGGCGATGATCTTCTCATCGAGCGAGCCGGTGTCGTCCATTTCAAGAACGCCGATCGGATAAGCTTCGGTTAAGGCTAAAGGTACGATCGGCTCCGAGCAAATGACTAAAACATCGAGCGGGTCTCCATCTTCCGAAAGCGTGTGAGGAATGAAGCCGTAGTTCTGCGGATAGTGGGTAGCGGTAAAAAGAATCCGGTCCAAAATCAAAGCGCCGGTGCTTTTATCAAGTTCGTATTTGTTTTTACTGCCCGCGCTGATTTCGATGCAGGCAATGAATTTCTCCGGGGTGACTCTTTCTTTTTCGACGGCATGCCAAATGTTCATAAGATCCTTCTTTTCATTGAGGTATGCGATTATCTTAACACGGAGCGAAAAGAATTAAGAGAGTTTCCGCGTAGACTTACGAAATGCGCTAAAATACCTTCATGCGGAAATTCCCCTGTTTTTTGTTCCTCTTAAGTGCCCTGCTCTTGAGCGCTTGCTCCTCGAGTTCTCCTAGTCTCTCCTCCGCTTCTTCAAGCCTCGAGGAAGAACTCCATTCTTCTTTTCCCTTGGGGCTGAATGGGGACCTCTATGGCGTCACTTCGGGGACGGATTATAACGATGTCACCCACTATCAAGACGTCCAAACGTTGATCCGCCGCTACGAAAATGGCGAAAGCGTTGCCTTTTTGTTCACGAGTCTTTCCTGCTCGCATTGCGAAACCTGGAAATCCACTTTCGTTCCTTTCGTTCTCAATTCGAAGATTGAGATCATCCATTTTGAAAAAGGGAGCCTGAGCGACGCCGTCTATCGCGATAGCTATCTCAGTCTTCAAAGCTATTTCAACAATGTCGATCAAATCCAAGGAGCAACCCCCACTCTTTTCCTTGCCCGGAAAGGTATCTTCCATTATTTGGGGGCTGCCGGATTATCCTATTTGGGACTCCAAAACGCTTTTAACTATTATGGCGAAGCTAGCCAGTTGAGACTTTTCAGCTCTTACGAACGCTATAGTGCTTATCTTAAGGACAACCCCGATGCCCTCTGCTATCTTCTTGACCGCACGGCGGGAAGTTTATCGGCAACCTTTTATGGCGAAAGCCTTTATCCCTTAGCAAAAACCTCCAGCAAACCCCTCGCGGTTTTAGATTACTCCGCGATGGATGAAACGAACCAAAAAGCTCTTTTAGCGGCATATTCCCTTAGCGAATTTGCCCCACTCGTCCTTCAGAAAGCCGCTCGCTACGACATCAGTAAAGAAAGCGAGAAGGCTAGTGCCCTCTCGCTCTTTGCAAGTTATTTTGCTTAATTACTTCGCGCGTTCCCGGACGAATTCATCAAAGGCAACGCCTTCATTGTAGTCTAAGAATTTGGCGTAGAAATATTCATCGCCCATCGCAAGAGCCATGTGGGCAGGATAGCGTCCCGTCATGCACATCTTAGTTCCGTATTTGGCGAAGATCTCTTCTTTGGTGTGGGCGTAATGAATCACGTCTTTGCGGTGCGAAGCAAAGGCATAGTATTTCGGAAGCGTCATATCCTGATGATTCTTGTCGCTCGTGATGACATCGGCCCAAAGCTCGTAGCAAGAAAGGGAGTTCGCATAGTCGATGAGATCCGGAGTGAAGCCACCGGCCGGACGCATATTGCATTCCAAAGCGACAAATTCGCCTTTTTTGGCAAAACCCGGTTTGTCTTCTTTTAAGACGAAGAACTCAATGTGGAAGAAGCGTTGCTTGATCCCAAAGGCTTTGACGCAAGCGCGGCCAACCTTTTCGAAGGCTTGCCCATCGATATCGTGGAAGGGTAAAGCGAAGGGGTTATTGTAATAGTAATAATCGGTATTATCGTTCACGACGGTCGCAATCGCCGTCATGAAATGATCGCTGGTGCAGAAGACCACATCACTATGGGAGTCGCAAACGCCATCGAAGCTCACGATGAAGCCATCGATGTATTCTTCCATGATGTAAGTCTCTGAAAGTTTCTTCGCTAAGAATTTCTCGAGTTCTTTTTCATCATGAAGGGCGAACGATTCGCTCGCGCCGACACCAATGTTCGGTTTGACGAAGACAGGCCAGCCCACCGTCTTGATGAAATCCTGGGCTTTCCGAAGATCTTCCGGACCGTTCAATAAGGTATAGCGCATGGTTTTCGCTCCGCCTTTTTGGAAGCATTCCTTCATCGCGCTCTTGGCTTTGATATGTTCCATCTCCGCGGGCCAGAACCCCGTCTTGACGCCCATACCTTCGCGGAGTTTGGCATCCATTTCAAGCCACCACTCATTATCGGATTCAATGAAATCAATCTTGCCGTATTTCTTTTCGTAAGCTTTGCAAGCGGAGAGCATTTTCGCGTAATTGCCGAGGTCGCTAACGAAGGTGTATTCCGTTAAAGCGGCTTTGAGACGAGGATGAACATCATAATCGGGTGAATCACCGATGCCTAAGACGGTGACACCATGATCCTTGAGCGCTTCGACCCACTTGAAATAGCGCGGCGGGAAATTGGGGGAAATAAAGATGAAATTCATACTCTTGCCTCTTGTTACGTTTGCTATTATAAGACATTTTCGGAGAAGTGGGCAGGCTTTGGGAAAGGCAAAGGCTTCTTGAAAAAAGAAAGCCCCTCGGAAGAGGGGCGAAACGGATCGAAGATTATTTGTTTCCTTTGGCGTATTGCGACGTGAGAGCAGCTTGGGCTCGGGCGATATCTTTTTCATCGCTCGAGGTCAAAGAAGTCCTTTGATCCAGATAGGCTTGAGCAGCTTCTAAAGAGGAGGCTTTGACGCACTCTTCGGAAAGAGCAATCGTCTTATCGGGACGAATCTCCACCGCTCCTTGTCGAACGGCGAAATAAAGAGAAAAGCCGCGCGCATCCTTCAAGCGAATCACGCCCGCGGGGGCGATTTGCGCGATAAAAGGCGTGTGGCCAGGCAAAACGCCAAGCGGTCCTTGGACCGTCGGGAAGTAAGCCTCCAAAACCTCGCCTTCATAGACGAGGCCTTGGGGCGTTAATAAGGTCAAAAGAAGCGGACTCATTTCGCCTCCATCTCGCGAGCTTTCTTCTCGACATCCTCGACGGTGCCGCAGAACATAAAGGCACTTTCGGGGTAGGCGTCATATTTGCCCGAGAGAATTTCTTTGAAGCTACGAATCGTCTCTTTGAGCGGAACGTAAATGCCTTTGTAACCGCTGAATTGCTCGGCGACGTGGAAAGGCTGGGAGAGGAAGTTCCGGACCCGCCGGGCCCGGGCGACAATCGCCTTATCCTCATCCGAAAGTTCATCAAGACCCAAAATGGCGATGATATCTTGTAATTCCTTATAGCGTTGAAGCAATTTCTGGACGCCGCGCGCCGTATCGTAATGCTCTTGCCCGATGATCTGAGGATCGAGGATGTTCGAAGAACTCTCGAGCGGATCAACGGCGGGGAAGATGCCTAAAGCGGCGATGTTGCGGTCCAATAAGGTCTTGGCGTCAAGGTGTGAGAAAGTCGTGGCCGGCGCCGGATCGGTGAAGTCATCGGCCGGGACGTAAACGGCTTGAACCGAGGTGATGGAACCTTGTTGAGTCGAGGTGATGCGTTCCTGAAGCTGACCCATTTCGGTCGCGAGAGTCGGCTGATAGCCAACGGCGGAAGGCATCCGGCCTAAAAGAGCCGAAACTTCCGAACCCGCTTGGGTGAAGCGGAAGATGTTATCGATAAATAAGAGGACGTCTTGATGCTCTTGATCACGGAAATACTCCGCCATCGTGAGAGCCGAAAGGCCAACCCGCATACGAGCGCCTGGCGGTTCGTTCATCTGTCCGAAGCAAAGGGCGGTGTTCTTCAAAACGCCCGAAGCTTTCATTTCGCCATAAAGGTCATTGCCTTCACGGGAGCGTTCGCCAACGCCAGCGAAAACAGAAATGCCATGGTGTTCGGAAGCGATGTTGGAAATGAGTTCCTGAATCAGAACGGTTTTGCCCACGCCAGCACCGCCGAATAAGCCAATCTTGCCACCTTTGACATAAGGGCAAAGCAAATCGATGACCTTGATGCCGGTTTCCAAAATTTCCGTCGAGACTTTTTGCTCGGCGAAACTCGGAGCTTCCCGGTGAATCGGATCGCGCTGACAATCCTTGAAATCGTCATCGCCCAAGCCATCAATCGGCTCCCCGAGGACGTTAAACATCCGCCCGAGGGTCTTTTGGCCAACCGGGACCGTAATCGGACTTCCGGTATCGAGGACTTTCATCCCCCGCTCGACCCCTTCGGTCGCGCCCATCGCGACGCTACGAACGGTGTCATCGCCAATATGCTGCATGACTTCGCTCACCAAGGTCTTTTTCCCATCGGGGAAAATAATCTTGAGGGCCGTCAATAAGGCCGGAAGATGCTTATCATCAAAGCGAACATCGATGACCGGTCCCACCGCCGTAACGACGGTGCCATAGAGCTCCTTTGCGTCTTGTTGTTCCATTTCCGAATTCCTCCTAATGGGTGTTTTCGCCAGCGCCAGAGACTACCTCAGTGATTTCCTGGGTAATCGCGTTTTGACGGGCTTTGTTATATTGAATGGTGAGATTATTGAGTAAGCGGTCGGCGTTATCGTTCGCGTTATCCATCGCCGTCCGACGCGAGGCTTGTTCGGAGAGTTCCGAGTCGAGGAGGCGGTCATAGAAGACAGCGCTGAGATAAGAAGGGAGCAGCGCATGGATCAGTTCGCGAGCCGAAGCATCGAATAACGGCGGGCAATACTCTTCATGCTCCCACTGTTGGTGCTGAATTTGCACGGGCAAGAGCTGGAAGCGGGTTGGGGCGAAAGTGATCGAGTTCACGTAGCGGGTGAAAAGGATGTAGATTCGGGCGTATTTTTTGGCGTTGAAGTCATCCTTCAAACCAGCGCAAAGCCGATGAACTTCGGTGAAATCGAGCGCGGCGAGCGTCAACGATTCGAAATCATGATTGATGTTATGAAAGACGGGATCATGAGCGAAATGATGAACGGCTTTGCCCCCTAAAGGAGCAATGACGTCGCTCGGTTTAGCCACCTGGTTCACGAACTTGAAGATTTCGTTATTGTAGCCGCCGCAGAGTCCTAAATCCGAGGAGATAACGATGAAGAGAAAGGGCAAATTCCCTTCATTCGCCCGACCATAATGGGTTCCGGTTTCGCTATCGTGGGCGAAAAGCTCACCCATCAGGGATTCAAACTCCCGGGTGTAGAGCGATTCCTTATTGGATTCGTTCTTAAAACGCTTGATTTTCACCGTGGCGATGAGTTCCATCGATTTGGTGATCTTCTCGGTGTTTTTGACCGTGGTGATCCGGCGTTTGGTTTTTGCTAAGCCCAAAGACATCGTTTATTGCCTCGAACTCTTGTAGTCGCTGATCGCATCAATGAAGCCCTTGTTCAAGGCATCATCGAAAGCTTTGTTCTTTCTTAAGGTATCCATAAGATCCTTATGCGAAGTGTTGAGATAATCGACCATTCCTTCAAGGAAAGGATTGACTTGATCCAAGGGCAAATCATCCAAGAATTTGTTCTTCACGGCGAAAAGCTCGATGATTTCTTTGTCCATCGCCATCGGGGCGAAGTTGACTTGTTTGAGCGCTTCGGTCACAACGGCGCCATGGGTCAAAATCTTCTTGGTTTCCGGATCGAGGTCGCTTCCGAACTGGGAGAAAGAAAGGTTCTCGCGGTAGTTGGCTAATTCGATTTTGAGCGAAGAAGCGACTTGCTTCATGGCTTTGACTTGAGCGGCGCTGCCAACCCGGGAGACCGAAAGACCGGAATCGATGGCCGGACGCTGACCAGCCGCGAAATAATCGGCCACCAAGAAAATCTGTCCATCGGTGATGGAAATGACGTTGGTCGGAATATAGGAAGAAATATCGCCAGCCTGAGTTTCGATGATCGGAAGGGCAGTGATCGAACCACCGCCATATTCCGGAGCGAGTTTGCACGAACGTTCGAGCAAACGCGAATGGAGATAGAAAATATCGCCAGGATAAGCTTCACGACCGGGTGAACGGCGTAAGAGCAAGGACAAGGTTCGATAAGCCACGGCGTGTTTGGAAAGGTCATCAAAGACAATCAAGACATCTTTGCCCTGTTCCATCCATTCTTCGGCCATCGCCATTCCGGCGAACGGCGCGATATATTGTTGCGGGGCGGGTTCGCTCGCGGAAGCGTTGACCACCGTGACATAATCAAAACAATGGCGAAGTTTAAGTTTGGCGACGAGCGAAGCGACCGAGGAGTTCTTTTGTCCAATCGCGACATAGACGCAGTTCACGCCTTTGCCCTTTTGGTTCACGATCGCATCGACTGCAATCGAAGTTTTTCCGGTTTGACGGTCGCCGATGATGAGCTCACGCTGACCGCGGCCAATCGGAATCATCGAGTCAATGGCCTTTAAGCCTGTTTCAAGCGGTGTGTCGACGGATTTTCTCGTCATAACGCCCGGAGCAATCCGCTCAATCGGCCGGGTCTTGGTATAAGAAATCGGTCCAAGTCCATCAATCGGCAAGCCCAAGGAAGAAACGACCCGGCCCAATAAGCCATCGCCGACCGGAACTTCAACGACCCGGCGGGTCCGCTTGACCGTATCGCCTTCTTTAATCAGCACGTCATCGCCTAAAAGGACGGCCCCAACATCATCTTCGTTGAGGTTCATGACCATGCCGTAGATATCGTGCGGGAATAAAAGGAGTTCCCCCAGCATTGCACTCCGGAGACCATAGATGAGGGCGATGCCATCGCCCACCGAAATCACGGTGCCGACGTCGTCGCTTTCGACTTGACCCTCGAAGGATTTGATTTGTTCCTTAATGAGGGCGCTGATTTCGCCTGAATCCAGTTTCATCGATTATCTCCTTCCGCTAATAAGCGTGAACGCAGCGCTTCGAGTTTGCTCGAAAGCGTTCCATCATAGACTTTGCCATCAATCGCGACTTTCACCCCACCGATTAAGGAGGGTTCCGTCCGATTTTCGAGTTCGAGTTTAACCCCGAGTTTTTCTTCAAGCGTCTTCACCAATAGCGCCATCTCCTCTTCCGAGAGGGGACTCGCGCTATAGACCAAGCCTTCCTTGATGCCCAAGGTGGCATTAGCCAAACGACGATAGGCATTTTCGACGTCTCTAAAGTGGGCCATCCGATGATGATCGACCAGCACTTTAAGGAAACTCGTGAGGGATTTGAGGGCGATATCAGCATAGATTTCATCAATCAAGTGATAAAGGTCCCCTTTAGAAAGCGCGTAGGATGAAAGACAGCTTTCCAAAGCGGGGTTCTTTTCAAAAGAAACCAAAACGCTTTGGAGGGCCGTCTCATATTCGGCGACTTTCCCTTCGTTTTGAGCCAACTCAAAGAGGGCTTCGGCATGTTTTTCATCGGCTAAGGAAATCATGCGTTTTTCTCTCCTCTCACTTGCTCAGCGAAATCGGAGACTAACTTGGCGTTATCCTCCGAATTGACCTCACGGCCCAAGACTTGCTTGGACGCGTCGAGAGCGACGCTAACAATCGCATCGTGAATCGCACGCTGCGACTTTTCTTCTTCTTGTTTGATCGCTTCATCCGCGGCTTTTTGCCGAGCCTGAGCCTCTTGTTCTGCCGCGAGGACAATCGCTTCACCAGAGGCGGTTGCATCCACTTTGGCTTTGGCCAGGATGGCATTAGCTTGGCTCTTGGCATCGGCGATGATTTGATCGCCTTCCGCCACTTTGGCTTCGTTCATCGCTTTAGCCTGTTCCGAATCGCGGAGGTTATGTTCAACATAATCTTTGCGGGCCGAAACATACTTTTTTAAGGGCTTGTAGGCGATGAAATAAACCGCGATAAAAAGGACGATCATCGCGACGAAGTTGATCAAGAAACTCCAAAAATTCGGAATCAACTTGGCCAGGAAATCATCCGCGGTAAAAGGCGCGGCATCGCCTGAGGACGATGAAGTCGCTTCAAACAAAAGGAAGGTAACGAAATTCCCGTTCATCCTTTTCCCTTAATTAAGCAGCCGCTTTGCTACCTAAGATGAAGATGAGAAGAATGGCGGTGACCAAGCAGTAAATGGCGGTCGATTCATCGAGAGCGACAGCCACGATCATCGTCGACTGCAGTTTGCCCTGCATCTCCGGATTGCGGACCATGCCATCAATGGCGTGGCAGCAAATCCACGACTCGCCGATGGCGGAGAGACAACCGAAGGCAACGCAGATTGCGGCTCCGATTGCGATTAAACCCAAATTCATAGTTTTTCCTCCTTAAATTTGGTTGCTTCCTTATTCTGCAGCTTGAGCTGCCACCGCTCGCGGGGCATCGCTAAGGGCCGGCCCTTCTTGGGCAGGCATTTCTTGGGCGATCCAGAGGGCGGACAGGGTAGCGAAGACCAAGGTCTGCACAAACCCTGAGAATAAGCTGAAGTAGAGATTGAGAATTCCCATCGGAATCGGGGCAAAGAACGTGCCCGACCAATAGGGAGCGGTATTGAAATAGTCATTCCAAGACGTAAAGGTATGGACCGGAATAATCGCATTAGAGACCTTGCTGAGCGACCATTGAACTAGACCGATGATGATCGTGCCGCTTAAGGCGTTGCCGAACATACGCATCGTGGTCGAGATGATCGGAGTCCAAACCGTCAAAAGGTTGATCGGAAGGAAAACGGCGAAAGGTTCGATATAACGATGAAAATAATGCCAATGGTTGGTGCGGATGGCTGTGATCTGAATCAAAACGAACATGATGATGGAAAGCGTCAACGGGGCGGCCAGCCAATCGATGACGGAAGGTAGGCCCGTAATTCCCCAAATGAACGCGAGGAACAAATAAGCGAATAAGCACATGAAGTAGCCGGTGAATTTCGTATGACCAGGGCCCATCCGATCATCAACGAATTTTTCGCAGACCCCGTAATAGAGTTCGCCAGCGAAGAGCAGACCCCGCGGACGTGATAAATAGGTTTTCTTCTTGAGCCCACGACGGGCTTTCGCTCCAACGAGAATCGCGAAAACGAGCACAAGAATCATCACGAGCAAGGACGAATAAAGCGGAGCGTCAGCGCTCCAGTCCAGCATGTGTTCGATCTTGTATTGGTAAGTTCCCGCCTCAGCGTAAATCATTTCTTTTCGTCCTGAGAAGAGTCTTTATTGGCTTCCGAAGAAGGCTGAGCGCCACTGCCTTGAGGAGCAGAATTCTCTTTCTTAATCGCGAAGAATTGAGTAAGGAATATCACGGCTAACATTGGTAAAAGGCCAGCCGCAGTCGTGTAGAAATTGAAAGCGTTAAAACCGCCAAACCAAGCGCTTTTGAAAGTGCAGATACCCGAAACAACCAAGACGATGGCATAAATAAGAATCCGAATTCCCGCACTTCCGATCGCTAAAGCGCTGGTCACCGGACGGTTCGGATCTTTTTGAGCGAAAAGACTATCGGACATGTACATCAAACTATAGTAAGCGGCAATTTCAGCAACACTCCCGAGCAACCAGCCCAAAGGATAGGCTCCCAGAGGATAATTCGTTTCGCTATGGAAGAAAAATAACGGTGTAAGAAAAAGGAAAACAATCACGGCTAAGGCCACCATGATGAAAAGGGCCTTTTTATTTGTCGACATTTTTGCAAACCATTTTGCCATAAAAAATGCTTTCCTTGGAATAGCCCTTTTATCCTAGGGGTTAGCGGAGGAATTGTCAACGCACGAAACGAAAAAAACTGTATATACCAGCAAATGAGGGATGAGAAACCCCGCCGTGCTATAATCTT
>DAISHV010000056.1:0-11206 GCA_036822315.1 Bacillota bacterium
TGTTCTACCATTGAACTACACCTGCATGGCGCTTTTGGCGCGTTGATTATTATAGTGGGGTCAACAATTAAGCGCAAGTGGAAATAAACTATCGCTTAGCCTATAATTCCCTCGGAAGTAAAAGAGAGGCATTTTATGGCGACTTTAAACGACTTAGCAGAACTGTTATTCCCGGACGTCAAAACGACGATTGATGATTTGGAAAAGAAATACCCCGCCCGCAATTTGCCCACGGGTGCCGAAGTGACGCGTTTCGCGCCTTCGCCGACGGGTTTTCTTCATACCGGAAGCTTATTTACGGCCTTAATTGGCTATACGATTGCCAAACAAAGTCATGGTGTTTTCTATTTCCGGCTTGAAGATACCGATACTAAGCGGACGATCGAAGGAAGCGGTGACGAACTCACGAACCAGCTCAAAGAGTTTGGCATCGTGGCCGATGAAGGCTGGTTCCCCGATGGCGATAAAGGAGTTTATGGCCCTTATCAGCAATCGAATCGCAAGGAAATCTATCGCGCAGTCATTAAGGAACTCATCCGCCGCGGAAGAGCATACCCGGATTTCTGCACCACGGAAGATTTGGACAAGATTCGTAAATTCCAAGAAGACAATAAAGTTCTTCCTGGCTATTATGGCGTTTACGCCCGCGATCGGAATCTTTCCGTCGACGATGAAATTGCCAAGATCAAAGCTGGAACGCCTTGGGTCATTCGCTATCGCTCCAATGGCGATCACGATAAGAAGACCTCGTTTGTCGACGCGATTCGTGGCAAGATCGAACTTCAAGACAACGATGTCGATGTGGTCATTTTGAAGAGCGATGGCCTTCCGACCTACCATTTCGCCCATGTTTGCGATGATCACTTTATGCATACCACGCTCGTGACGCGCGGCGAAGAATGGATTCCTTCGACGCCGATTCACCTCGATATGTTCCGAGCCTTAGGCTGGGAAGCGCCGAAATACGCCCACCTTCCGGTCATCATGAAACTTGATCATGGCAATAAGCGGAAGCTTTCGAAACGCAAGGATCCCGAAGCGGCGGTTTCTTATTTCTTGGAACAAGGTTATCCACCCGAGGCATTGCTCATTTATTTGATGTCGATTGCCAACTCCAACTTCGAGGAGTGGTCGATCGCCAATAAGAGTCTCAAGATTCAAGACTTTGCCTTCTCGCTTGATAAGATGTCCCTTGATGGCGCACTTTTCGACATCGATAAACTCAATTATTTCTCGAAAGAGTTCATCGCCAAAGAGCCAGCCAAGGAACTCGAACCCAAAGTCATGGATTGGGCCAACAAGTATAACGATAACTTCCGCATCAAGATTCTTTCGGATGAGCCCTATTTCGAAAAGATTCTCAACATCGAGAAGGAACGTCCGAATCCCCGGAAAGATTACGCCAAATACAGCGACATCGAGCCTTTGACCCGTTTCTTCTACGAAGATGACTACAAAGAGTTGGCCGCTAATGGCCTTCCCTTCAATCCCCGCTACGACGAAGATACGATTGGCGAACTCCTGCAGGATTTCGCTCTCAAGATGCCCTATGGCGTCGATGAGACGACCTGGTGGGAAGAAGTCAAGGTCATCGCCGGTATCCACGGATTTGCCCCGTCGAATAAGGAATTCAAAGCGAATCCGAAAGCCTATATCGGAAATGCTTCGGATGCCGCTGAGATCCTCCGAATCGCCTTAACCGCGAGCAAAGAATCCCCGAACCTTCACGAAGTCATTGAGATTTTAGGCAAAGACGCTGTCACCCGTCGGCTTTGCTCGATTTGCGCTTTGGCCGATAGCCGTTAACGCTCTTTCTTGCAATAGGTTTCTGAGAATGCTTTAATATCTCTCGGCCTATGCACGGCCCTGTCGTCAAGCGGTCAAGACACAGCCCTCTCAAGGCTGGTTCCCCAGTTCGAATCTGGGCAGGGTCACCAAATGCAAGCAACGATGTCTCCTATGGGGCATCGTTTTTTGTTATAGTTATAGCCATGGTTACGGCTTTGGATCGTTTTAAGGAAGAGCTTTACGGGGCGAATTACGATGTCGCCTCTTTTCGGGTAAGCACGATGGTGGGGACTTCACTCAAAACCGCCTCGATTCCAATTCCACACGTTAAAGAAGTGGTGAAGGCTCACGCCAAAGACCCCGAGCTTGATCTCGATTCCTTTCCTCTCGAAGAAAGCGTCGAATTGACGTTATGTTACTTCCTTCTTTCTCTCATAAAAGAAGGGACTTTTGAAAAACAAATGGCGTTTTTGCAGGGAAAATTGCGTTATGCCAATTCCTGGGAGATCACCGACTCCCTTCAGCAAGTCATCAAGAAGGCCCCTCAAAAATCTTTTCTTCCTTTTTATGAGCGCTTCGTCCGCTCGGCCTGGACTTATGAAAAACGCTTTGCTTATGTTTATGCCATGCGCTATTACCGCGATCAGGACATCGATATCTTCTTGAAGAAACTCCGTTATGATGACGAATACTATGTCGGGATGGCTCAAGCTTGGATGCTTGCCACTTTTGGCATAACCCATTTCGAAATGATTAAAACTTTTCTCTTAACACCCTCGCTTCCGCTTTTTCTCAAACGGAAAGCCATTAGCAAAATGCGGGATTCCTACCGAATAACATCGGAGGAAAAGGAAATCCTTAAGCAAATTCGGGATAATTTCTAAATCTTTGGCATCTGTCCAAGAATAATTCTTGAGTTCTCTAAATGAGGTGACTTAGAATTTAGTACGTTGATTTTTCAATTCTTCTTCGGGAGATTTTGGTTATGGGAACAAAATATGTCTTCGTCACGGGTGGCGTTGTTTCGAGTTTGGGAAAAGGAATCTTTTCATCGACCTTAGCTTTGCTTTTAAAAAGTCGAGGTCTCAAGATTTTCATGATGAAATTTGACCCCTATCTCAATGTGGATCCGGGCACGATGTCCCCTTACCAACACGGGGAAGTCTACGTCACCGATGATGGAGCGGAAACTGATTTGGATCTCGGCCATTACGAGCGGTGGACCGATCTTCATCTTTTGAAAGAATCTTCCGTCACTTCAGGAAAAATTTATTCGTCCGTCATCGAGAAAGAACGGCGCGGCGATTATCTTGGAGCCTGCATTCAAGTCATTCCTCACGTGACCAACGAAATCAAAAGTCGCTTGTTAGAGGCGGCTCGTGTTTCGGGCGCGGATGTGGTGATTTGCGAAATCGGCGGCACGGTTGGCGATATCGAATCGCTACCTTTCCTTGAAGCCGTTCGGGAAACTCGTTTGGAATTAGGCTACGAGAATACGATGTTCATTCACAATACTTTGGTGCCCTATCTTCGGAGCGCTGAAGAAAGCAAAACCAAGCCGACCCAACATTCGGTTCACGAGCTGTTGGGCTTAGGCATTCAGCCCGATGCGATTGTCTTGAGAAGCGAAGTTCCGCTCGCGGAAGGACAAAAAGAGAAAATCTCGCTCTTTTGCAACGTTCCGACCAAAGGTGTTTTTGAGGCGGATGATCTCGAAATCGTCTACGAACTCCCCTTCAAACTCCATGAGCAAGGACTTGATGACTATGTGTTGAGTCACTTTCAGATTCAAGCCCCCGAAGCCGATCTTCGGAACTGGAAGAAGTGGTGCGATTCGATTCGGGAAGCCAAAGGTCAAGTCAAGATTGCCTTGGTGGGAAAATACGTCGAACTCCACGATGCCTATCTTTCGGTGGCATCAGCTTTAAAACATGCCGGATATTATTGCGGCTCTAACGTTGAAATTGGCTGGTTTAAGAGCATGGACATCACCGCGGATAACGTTAAGGAAAAACTCGCGGGATATGATGGGATTTTGGTTCCTGGTGGCTTTGGCGAACGCGGCAGCGAAGGCAAGAAAATCGCGATTCGCTACGCCCGAGAGAACAAGGTTCCATTCCTAGGTATTTGCTTTGGACTGCAGCTTGCTCTTGTCGAATACGCCCAAGATGTCTTGGGACTAAAAGATGCGAATACGACGGAATTCGATCCTTCGACGAAAAACCCCGTCATCGATCTTCTCCGCGACCAATACGCTGGCATCAAAATGGGCGGCACGATGCGGCTTGGTCTCTATGATTGCCATATTGAAAAAGGAACACTGGCTTATCGCTGCTATGGAGAAAGCGATATTAAAGAACGCCATCGTCATCGCTACGAGTTCAATAACCAATTCAAGGAGCAGTTTGAGAAATCCGGTCTCGTCTTTAGCGGCATCAATCCGCAAGCGGGTCTTGCCGAAATCATTGAACTTCCTAACCATCCTTTCTTTATCGCCAGTCAATTCCATCCGGAATTCACATCAAGACCTTTAAAACCGAATCCGCTCTTCCGAGAATTCGTGGCGGCGGCGATTGCCCATCAAAGTCATTGATTTTGTGTTATAGTAACCTCCCATGAAGGCTTTACTTCTTTATTCTCACACGTCCGGACATAAAAATTTTTTGCGCCAGCTGAACAAGATTCGGAAAACTCTTTCTTCGTCCTTCGAGACGTTGGACATTGTTTGCACATTCTCCGCCCAGGAAGCCTCCCGTTTGGAGCAAGAAGCTGGAGAACATTACGATGTTTTACTCATTGCAGGAGGGGATGGGACCTTCAATAACGCCGTCAATAACCTCATGAAAGTATGCAAAACCCCCATACTTGGCTATCTCAATTTTGGTACGATTGGGGATGTCGGAAGGAACTTCGGAATCCATGGAGGCCTTACGCGCGCGCTCAATATTATTAAAGAAGGACACGTTGAGGCGTTTGATGTCTGTGATGCCAATGGAGTCTATTTCGCTTATACCTGTGCGATCGGAAGCTTTTCCGACATCGCTTACGCCACTCCAAGACATCAAAAACGCCGCCACGGGCGTTTTGCTTACTATTGGGCGGCCGCTCAAGAAGCATTTCGAAAAAAGCAAATTCATTACGAGATTGAGTGCGAAGGCAAGAAAATCAAAGGAAAGAGCGCTTTTGTTATGGTCCTCAATGGTCGGAACATGGGCGGGTTCCTCGTCAATAAAAAAGGTGTTATCAATGATGGAAAAATGGAGTTTTTCGCCGCTAGTGAAGGACCTTTCAATGGATTGACCCATTACTTATTTCATCATAAAGTTGCTGTCATTTCATCCGATTGTTTTCTTCTCAAAACGAGCGAACCTGGACCTTGGTGTCTCGATGGGGAAAAAGGTCCAGAAGGTCAAATACTGATCACCTGCCATCCAAAAGCGCTTCGGATATTTTCCAAGAAAATAAATTAGCAGTTATTCAAAAATCGAAATATCCTTGCAAAAAGGGCACGATTTTTCTTTTCAAACGGCAAAAAGCGGATACAATTAAGAACAAAGAGGTAACACTTTATGAAGAAAAAGTTGTTAATTATCTCCATCATTTCGACCGCATTAGCGGTGGCCGGCTTCGTTTTAGCCGAAATCGCTTTTAAACCGGCGAAACTCTTTGGCGTAGGCTTCTTGGGCATGTTCAGCTTCAAGATGATCTTCGACCAAAAAGATTGGATTTGGCTACTCACTAGCTTAATCTCGATTGCTGGGTTGATCGTTGTCATTGTTTTCTGGGTTTTGCACTTGATCAAACTCATCAAAACGAAGGCCAAGCAGTGGATTGCTGTTGATGTCTTGGGATTTGTTGGTGGTTTATTTGGAGTTTTCCTTTTTGCTGGACTCATGAATAAACATGCCCTCATTGATTTTGAAATGGTCAATAGCCATCCGGGTTATTGGGCCAATTCCTTAATTGATGGTTTAATTGAAATCCATACCGATTGGGTCAATCCTTGGGGAAACATTCTTTCTCCTTTATTTGAAGAGCATAAGTACTTTGGTGCCATCATTGGTATCCTTGGCGTTCCTGCTGGCATTGCCGCTTTCGTCCTTAGCTTGAAGGCCTTAGTGCTCTCTCGCAAGGTTATGGAAGGCAAAGTCAAAGAGAATGCCGAAGAAGAAGCTGAAGAACCTTCTGAAGTTTCAGCCAAAGAGGGCGAAGGCGCTCCGACGAGCGAAGACGAACTTCGTGGCGCCGAGAATGCTGAGCTCGAAGACGAAGAAGCCAACGGAAAGAAAGTTGGACCTTATGTGATTCAATACTTCAATTATGGTCCGGCCCCGAAAGCGGAAGAAGAAAAGAAGCCCGCTGCCGAGGAAGAAGAGGAAGAGGAAGATATGCTCACCAGCGATGATCTCCGCAAGATCATTCGCGAAGAGATGCGCATTGATCCGAATGCTCCGAAAGCCACTCCGTTAACTGCGGATGAAGTTCGTGAGATTGTCAAAGAAGAGATTGAGAAAGCCCTTAAGGCGCAGACTCCGGCTCCGAGCAACACCGCGATGGAACAGCAACAAAATGCCGCCATCAAACAGTTGCAAGATAATCAATTGACTTCAGAACAAGTTCGTACGGTCGTTTCACAAGAACTCGACAAGCGTAGCCCTGCCTCTCAACCTGCCCCGGTTGAGAAGAAGGAGGCTCCCCAGCCCGAACCGAAACTCGAGCCGGCTCCCGCACCCGTTGTGGTCCAAGTCGTTGCTGCTCCAGCTCCGACACCTGCCCCGGCACCAGCGCCGGCTCCAGCCCCTGTCGAAGAGCCGAAGAAGATCGTAAGAGTTCCGTTCCCCGAGCGGCTTGATCAAGCCGACAAGGACGTGAAGGCTAACTATAACGAAATCAAAGCGGAGGCCTTAAGCTTCGGCTTAAAGAGCCGTCTCTCCAATTCCGGCGATACCTTCCGTCTCCATACGAAGACTTATCTCAAGATCACGGTTGCTGGCAAGGGCTTAAAGCTCTACTACGCCCTTGATCCGAAAGCCTATGAGAATAGTCCGATCCCGTTAAAGGATGCCTCGAGCAAGAACATCTACAAAGAGATTCCGGGCTGCTTCAAAGTGAAGAGTGAACTCTCCGTGAAGCGCGCGAAACAACTTATTGCGGACGCTTGCGAGAAGGATAATCTTGAACAAGGCAAAGCGGAAATCAAAAACTACGCAGCCGAAATGAAAGATTACAAACCACAAAACGGCGACGACGATGGCGGCGATGATGGCGACGATGACGATAAGTAATCATCGTTAAAGGAACCTCAAGCACTCTGCGAATAACAGAGTGCTTTCCTTTTCTGTCTTTGTTTATGTTACAATTCTTAAGTCGGTCTAAACCCGAAAAGGAGTTTTCACTGCTTTGGTTGATCCTCTAAGTTGGCTCTACATAGCCCTCGTCATAATTCTCATCTTTGTCGCCGGATACTTCTCCATGTCGGAGACTGCGTTCTCTTGTTTCAATAAGTATCGGTTCGAAGTGCAAAAACAAAATGGCTCGCGCGCAGCCAAGGCTGTTTTAAACGTGGCAGCGAAGTTCGATCGGACCCTTGTCACGATTTTGATCGCGATCAACGGCATCAACGTTGCTCTCTCCTATCTTTTCACGATGCTCCTCGTGAACAATCTTCCTTGGGACCACACCCTTCTTTCTTTGATCTCGTCGGTCTCTTTGACTTTGCTCGTTTATCTCTTTGGCGAAACGATCCCCAAGCAGATTGCCCGGAAGATTCCCAATAGCGTCGTGAAGATTTGCGTCTATCCTCTTCAGTTCGTGATTTGGCTTCTTTATCCGGTTTCTTTGATTTTTCGAGGCATCACTTTCTTAGCGAAGAAACTCTTTCGAAGCGAGCAGTCTTTGGAACTCACCGAAGAGGATTTCACCTCGGTGGTGGAGACCAATGAACGCCATGGCCTTTTGGAAGAAAACGAGAGCGACATCATTCAAGCCTCGTTTGACTTTGCTGATACTTCGGTTAAAGAAGTCCTGACCCCTAAAAAAGATATTTTCGAATTGGATCTTAAAGGCGTCAGCGCCCGCCAGCTTGCCCAAGAAGTCTGCTCGAGCAAGTACTCCCGTATTCCGCTTTATTATGAAAAAGAAGATAACATCATCGGCATTCTGATCGTCAAAAACTTCTTAGCGGAATATTTGAAAAACCCTCACCTTGAGATTAAAAATTACCTGCAAAAACCCTATATTGTTTCGCCGAGCATTCGAATGGACGACATGGTCGATGGCTTTCGAAGCCATCACACTCAAATCGCTTTGGTCTACCAAGGTGGGGTTCTCCTTGGCATGGTGACGATGGAGGATGTCCTTGAAGAACTCGTTGGCCCGATTAATGAAAAGGCCGCTCTTCATGAAAAGACGGTGCGCAAATGAAAACGATTGATATCATTTACATCATTGTCTTAGCGATATTGCTCCTCCTGAGCGGGGCTTTTTCCGCGGCTGATATGGCTTATAGCTCCGTCAACAAACTCCGCCTTGAAAAACGGGCTTTCATCGGCGACGAACGCGCTAAAAAAGCCCTTCATTTTGCCACGGATTACGATAAGACCATTGCCACGGTTCTCTTCGGCAATGATTTCGTCAATATTCTCGCTTCTTCCTTAGCGACTCTTTTAGGAGCGGATTTATTAACGGATGTCGTGGGCTCGACCAGTGCCGCTTTGATCTCTTCGCTAAGCCTTTTGTTCATCCTTTTGATCTTTGGCGAAATCACGCCAAAGGCTTTAGCCAAACCCCATAACTACGCTTTTGCCCGGGGGATGATTGAGTTTATCCAAGTGATCGAAATTGTTTTCTTCCCTTTCGTTTACCCTGCGAATAAACTCGCCGAATTCTTAACCAAACCGTTTATCGAAAAAGCCCCGAAAGAAACATCCTTAGCGAGCGATGATGAACTCCAAGCCATGGTCAATACGATTGAAGAAGAAGGGATTATTGACGAAGACCAAAGCGAACTTTTGCATCGGTCCATCGACTTCAAAGAGACTTCTTGTTACGAGATCATGACCCCGCGGGTAAACGTCTTCGCTTACGACATCGAGCAGCCTTTTGCAGAGTTTTTGAAGTCGCCAGAGGCTTTCCGACATTCGCGAATTCCGGTTTATAAAGGCAATCTTGATCATATTTTAGGCTATATCTCCGTTAAGACTTTGCTTCGGGTTTTGACGCTTGGCGAAAAGCCGGATTTGGGCAAATTGATTTTGCCGATCGTTTCCGTTCCCCGGACGATGATGATTTCTTCGACGATGGCGTTAATGAAAGAGACTCACCATCATATTGCGGTGGTCCGGGACGAATATGGCGGCACCGAAGGCATCATTACCTTGGAGGATATTTTGGAAGAGCTCGTCGGAGAGATGTGGGACGAATCCGAAAAACCGGTTCATGATATTATTGAAACCGACAAAAAGAACGTTTATCGTGTTCGAGGAAAAGCCAACATCGACGATGTCTTTGACAAGTTCGAGCTGAATCCTGATCGTTTACCCGACGATTACAGCACCATGTCAGGCTACATTAACGATCGGCTTGGTCGCTTCGCTAAAGTAGGGGATAAATTCCAAGAGGGCAAAATTGATGTCAAGGTGGTCTCGGTCTCACTCTATACGGTCGAAGAGTGTTTGATTACGTATCATCCGAAGCGGAAAAAGAAGGCGTCATGAAAAGCCAAAAGTGGTTGGATAAGAACATTCCCTATCTTGTGGGGAAGAAGATTTTGATTACCGGGGGAACCTCCGGGATTGGCTATCAAGCTGCACTGGCTCTCCTCTATAAAGGTGCCAGCGTCATCATCGCCTGCCGCGATAGCGAAAAGGCGGCGAAAGCTCGCTCCAGCATTCTTCAAGAAATCAGCGCTCCCGATGTCTCCTTCGTGTTTTATGATCAGTCCAAACCAGACTCGATTCAAAAACTTGCCAAAAAATTAGAGGGAATTTCCTTCGATAGCATTGTTTTGAATGCCGGAGTCTATTACCCGAGAAAAGATGCCGTCGCCGAGGATGGCACTTCGTTAACCTTCTATACGAACGCCGTGGGGACGTATCTTCTTTTTGAAGCGCTCCACGCGAGTCACAAAGAATCGCGTTACGTGTTCGTGAATTCGATTGTTAACGCCTCTCCTCGCGGAGAGAGCTATGCCAATTACATCAAACAAAATCGCTATTCGCGCGGCAATCAATATGCCGTATCGAAGCGGGCGGTGATGAATCTTTTCGCTTACGCTTCCTCGCTTGAGGATTGCGAAGCGACGATGACGCATCCAGGGGTCACACCCACCGATATCCTTCGCAATTTTGCCCCTTGGTTCAAACGGGCTGGCAACCGCTTCCTTTATCTGTTCACTCATAAGAGTTGGAAAGCCTGCCTCGGTATCGTCTATTTGGCTTCAGGAAATGGCAATGAAGGGGATTATCTGACCCCTCGTGGTCCTTTTCATATTTCGGGCTATCCCAAAACCAGCCGTCTACCGGTCCGGCTTTGCCGAAAATATTATCAAAATCTCCTCAGTTTATTGCGGGAGAGTTATCGTTCCTAAATGGCGACTTTCGAGCGTTAAAACATATTTGACGTAAATATCATCGGCGATTTCTTCAAGCCCCCGTTCATCGGTGGCGATATGGAAATCGGTCGGGGCAATGTTGTTCGGAGCAAAATCAATCCGGTCGCCTTGAATGCGGCGGATGATGTTTTCGGGCGCATCTCCCCGATGGCGCATTCGCTCTTCGCGTGTGTCTTCGCGGGCTTCGAGATAGAAAGTGACGACGCTTTGGTCTTTTAACGCAATGAAGGAGCGGAGTCCGTTCGGATCGACCACGATGCATTTCTTATGGGTGACTTCTTTTTTCGGGCAGCCATAGGAATTTCCATTATAAAAGGTATGCTCAACGAGGCGGCCCGCTTCCCAGTCTTCCTGGAATCTCTTCTGGTCAACAAAATAATAATCGATCCCATCTTGTTCGCCTTTTCGGGGTTCTCTCGTCGTTTCCGTGATGGCTTTAACGATCCCATATTTGAGACGGAGAAGTTTGGCAACTTCTGTTTTTCCGCTGGCGGAGGCGCCGGTAAGCAAAATCATTGGTTTCATTATAAGCGCTTACCCTTTTGGAGGGGAAGTAAAAGAAAAGCGAATGAAATAGAAGCGAAGAATTCTAGGATTTTAGCTCCTCACTAAAAATTCTAGGGCACAAATGTCTTTTTTCTCGCTATATTAATTGAAGGAGGAATTGTTCTATGGAATCCGAAGGACTCCCTGTCGCGTTGATCTTCCCTGACCGTGAATCATCGATTGAGATTTTGCGGGCTGCCTACCGTCAAGCTCTTGTCGAGGTCGGACATTCGCCCGATTTTCATATTTACGACCTCGACA
>DAISHV010000057.1:0-11181 GCA_036822315.1 Bacillota bacterium
GCATCTGTTTGACGTACAGAAGGTCATAGGTTCGATCCCTGTAGTACCCACCAATTGAAACTTGGGATGGCATAAGCCATCCTTTTTTCATGACCTCTTGCGCTTTCAAAGGAACAAGCCGACAATTGAAACCATGAAAATACTCTTGTATTCTTTGACGGTTACTTTCGTTGCGTTTGGCCTTTATTTCGGGATTCGATGCCTCAATCGTTTCCTAAAAGCGAAGCATTATTTCCCCTATCAAATCAAAGCGAACGGGGAAGCGAAGAAAAAAACTTCATTATGGACCAAGATCTTCGTCAAAAAGAGTGCCGATGGCACGGCAAGTCCCACCAATCAAACGACGGTGATCAATGTTGCCTCACCCGAAGAAGAGACTCCGAAAAAAACGCCCATCAAAGATATTCTTTTTCCAGCGAAGTGGTGGGTCAATGATGCCATCGATTTTGGAACAATGCTGGTGTTAGGATTCCTTTTGAGCCTCATCATTGCGTTGGCCTTTGGAGCTTACACGACTTGGAATGCGATTTTCTTCTTAGCGGTGGTGGAATGCTTTTTGCTTTGGATCAAGCCTTCCTGGCTCGTTGAACGGTTTATGAGCAAGAGCCTTTTTGCCTCCGAGAATCGGAGTACAACCGTTTTATCTTTGACCCTGATTCTTTTCGTTCTTTTGGAGACTTTTGCCTTTAATGCTCGGGCCTACAAGAGCAATTCGACCGCAACGAATTACAGTTTTGCCGACACTTCTATCGTCACCAATCAGGGGACAAGAAATGATGATGGTTCCTATGCTTTCAAGAATGGGCAATACTTCATTTTCACCGGGAATGATCAAAGCGCCAACAAACTGTATCTCGATTTCGTGAATACCAAGAGTTTGGAATTGACGATCACGGTTGAAGGTTATGGTACTAGCGGCAATTCCATTGGATCGATTTCTAAGACCGTGAACCCTGTGGTTAGCAATTCTTGTTTGATCGCGATCCCTTCGGGGGCGAGCAAATGGAAAGTCACCTTCAATGTCAACTGGGGCCGTGCTCCAATTGGTGATCATGTGAATGACACGATTGTGATGAATGTCAAAGACTTCACTCTGAACGCCCCGATTGCTTTCTATTTCTCCGCTTTGCGGTTTCTCGTTTTCTCCTTCTTGGCTTACCTCATTTCGAAATTGCCGTTTTTTGTGAGAAACTACGAAGCCAAAGAAAAAGATTTGACTAAGCGAACCGAACTCGTCATTCTGCTTGGCGGGGCCGCCATCTTTATTGCCTTTTCGATTTTTGCTTTGCTCAACCGCGAACTGTATTTTTCGTCCTATCCGCTAAAAAATGCGACGGAAAGCTACGACATCTATACCCAGATGTTCGACGCTTATTACAACAAACAGCTCAACCTCAGAGTTGATTTGACGAATAAACTTTGGGACCACGCTTATTACAACAATCTTTGCTATTCCTATTACGGGGTCTTACCCGTCCTCCTTGTGAGTTTCCCGTTCTATTGGATTTTTCACGTGGTACCGACTTCAATCTTTCTCGAAAGCCTTGGCGCGATTGTTGAAGTTCAGGTTTTATTGATTCTCATTTGCGAACTGTTCCGCGTTTTCGTGAAGAAGATGAATCCCAATGTTCTCTATTTCGCTTTAGTGGCGGCGTTCTTCACCGCTCTTTCGCCAGTCCTTGTGACGTATAAACGTTATTTCATCGGCGGGGATTCCTTTACCTGGAATCCTTGTGTTGAAGCAAACTATCACGTCCCTATTGTCTACGGCATGCTCAACATGGATCTCTTTTTCTTGCTAGTCATTTATGCTTTGGATGATAAAAAACACCGGCAAATCTACCTTGCTTTTGCTGGATTGGCCTTTGGCTTCATCATGGCTTCACGTCCCGATCTCTTCGTTTGCTTGATTTTTGTTCTCCCATTATTGGTCAAGATGCTCCTCGACAAAGAAGAGAAGCTTTCTCATCGACTTCTTAATTTCGTGCCGATGGTGGTGGTACTCCTTTTCTGCGCCTTAGGCATTGGCTGGTACAACAAAGCCCGCTTTGGTTCCTTTACCGATTTTGGTTCATCTTATCAAAACACGGTCGGCGATGTGAGCAAATTGAGCGTTCACGCCAATCAGATTTTCCCCGCGATCTTTCATTATTTCTTTAATCCTTGGGGCTTCACTTCGACTGGGCTCTTCCCTTACTTGCAGGGGACCGCTCCGCAAATCACAAGCGTCTCAGGCGATTATTCGAACTATTTCGGAACCGCGACGGGCGTCTTTGCCATTCCTTTATTCTGGGGCATTTTCTTAATTCCGTTCTGCTTCAGCAAAGGCGAAGATCCTTATGTCAAAGCCATGATGATTCTCTTCCCCGTTGCGATGATTGTCTTGGCTGTTCTCACTTACGCCTTAGCCGGTATCTGCCCGCGTTATATGTACGAGATTTTCAACTTAGCGACGATTATTTCTCTCTTGGCCATCGCCAAGTTCTTGAACAAAGAAAGCACGGAACAAAGGCGGATTACGTTACCGGTTCTCTTCGCCTTCGGTCTCCTTTCAATCTTCATTTGTTGGAATTTGTCACGGGATTCTTTTGATGGAATCAATAGTGGAGATTTGAGTGGCTGGCTTGAAAGAATCCGCGAAAGTTTCGGACATTTCAATGTTTAAAAGCGTGAAAATTCTTGCTCTAGAAAAAGTTGCATTTGTGTCTTAAAATTAATAAAACACCCCACGGATAGTGGGGGAAGGAATATCAATGGCAAAAGACAACAAAGTCGGCAAGAAAGTGGCCCCCGCGAAAAAGGCCGCGCCGGAGAAGAAAGTTGAAGCGAAAAAAGACGAAGGCGCGAAGACTTATCATATCGCCAAACGCGCAAGCGATGGCAAATGGCAAGTGAAACTTGCTTCGGGCGAGATTGCGATTAAGCTCTTTGATACTCAAGCCGAAGCGATCGAATACGCCAAGAAGATGGCGGAGAATCAAAACGGCAGCATCCGTGTCCATTCGGTGAAGGGCAAGATGCGGAAAGCCTAAATCCTCTAGACAAGAACAGGCGGCCTCGTATAATGAGAAAGTCGCCTTTTCCGCTGCATCTGTAGTTCAATGGTAGAACACCAGCTTCCCAAGCTGGTTACACGGGTTCGATTCCCGCCAGGTGCTCCAATTCCGGTTTATGATCCTCGCTTATAAGCGAGGATTTTTTCTTTTTTCCTCTTCAATACCGTTTTATTTCGTGCAAAACCTTATCGAAACAATAAAATACGAAAAAATTTTATGTCCAACCCAAATTTCAAATCGAAGGGACTTTTGCAAAGGTTTTACGTTGAATGGTCAAGGATAAAGGTCAAATTACGGCTCTCCTTGAGGCAAAAAATCGAGAGGGGTTCTTTCAAAGAAAGAAGAGCTTTGCTATGATTATTGAGTCTTTGAAGAAAAGGTTTTCATGGAAGATTATACCCAGCATTGCGTTGATCTCTTGCCCGAACGAGGCCTCAGTCTCGGCGGTATCATGGCAGCGGCTGCTGCCTCGGGAGCTTCGCGCTTCGTCCATCGCTGGGATCCTGTATCCCATAAGGAGGAATAGATTATGGACACCATTTTTAATAACCCGAGCGCTAATGTGATTGTGGATTTCATCCTGGCGATTATCGTCATGGTGGGATTCGATTATCTGCTCTTCCGCTTCCTTAAACGGACCTTCGTTATTATTTACACGGTGTCTCTTCAGAGCCTTTTCCTCGTCGGCTATATTCTTGAACTTCGCGTTTTCTACATTTCGGTTGCGGTGGCTTTCATTCTTGGCGAAGTCGCTTTCCTCTTTGCCAACTTGAGCGAATATCGAACTTTGGTTGCCAACGGTTTCAAAGGGAAATCCGGGATTGAGATTTTCCCTAAACGGGGCCGTTCACCTGCGCCCGAAGCCATCTTCGACCGCGAAGCGATGTATGAGAAGGTCTATACCGCCATTGTCGATATGTCGCGAGTGAAGCGTGGTGCTCTCATTACTTTCGAAAAGAAAGACAATCTTCTCGACGATGCTAAGGTTGGCACCATCATCAAACAGCGCGGTGTCGATGTGAACGCTCCGGTTAGCGCTGAACTTCTTGAAACCATTTTCTACGAAGGCACTCGCTTGCACGATGGCGCCGTCATCATTAAGGATGATAAAATCGCTCGGGCAGCGGTGTTCTTCACTTCGACGGCTCGCCCTTTGACCGGCAAATATGGTTCGCGCCATCAAGCCGCCATCGGCATCAGCGAAAATAGTGATTCTGTCACGGTCATTGTTTCGGAAGAAACTGGCCGTATTGCCATTGCCTTCCAAGGCGAACTGACTCCCGTTACCCCTGATAATTTCCTTCGGGTTTTCGAAGACGACATGGCTTATGATGCCTCCGCCGTCAATAAAGATGACGATGAAGAAGTTAATAAAACGGAAGGAAAATAATCAACATGGCAACCAAGTATTTTGGAACCGACGGCGTTCGTGGCGTCGCTAACGAAACTCTGACGGCCGCAATGGCCTATCGGATCGGGCGTTATTTGGGGCAATATCCCAAGGGCAAGAAAAACAAAGTTTTGCTTTGCCGCGATACTCGTCTCTCGGGTGAAATGCTCAAAGCCGCCTTGCTTTCAGGACTATTGGCCTCTGGAGCAGAGGTCTATGATGAGGACATTTCGACAACTCCCTCCATCTCTTATTTGGTCGTCAAAGAAAAATTCGATTTTGGCGTGATGATTTCCGCTTCGCACAATCCCTTCTACGATAATGGCATCAAGGTTTTTAACCGTAATGGCGAAAAGCTTGAAAGCGAAGTCGAAGAATTGATCGAAGGCTACATGGATCGGGAAAAAGATGATCTTCCCTTTCCCAGCAAGCAAGCGATTGGCCACGTCCACAATGGCGATTATTTGAAGATCGAATACATCAACTGGCTTGCCAAAAAGGCCACGGCGAAATATAGCTCTCTTCGCGTCTTAGTCGATTGTGCGAATGGCTCGGCTTCCTTTGTCGCGCCGCTTCTCTATCAAAAAATTGGTTTGAATGCCGACTTTATTAATGCTTCGCCCGATGGAACAAACATCAATGCTGCCTGTGGTTCGACCCACATGGAAAGTTTGAAAGAAAAGTTTACTCAAGGCGGCTATGATTTAGCCTTTGCCTTTGACGGGGATAGCGACCGGTTTATGGCTTTGGCCCCGGATGGACGCTTAATCGATGGCGATGCTTTAATTTATCTCAATGCCCTTTCGCTTAAAAAAGCTGGTCAACTTCATGAAGACAAAGTCGTCATCACCGTGATGAGCAACTTTGGTCTTCGCAAGGTTCTCGACGAAAAAGGCTTGGGTTATGATGTGGTAGCGGTCGGCGATAAAAATGTTCAAGCTCGACTCAAAGAAAAGAACCTTTCGATCGGCGGCGAGCAATCGGGTCACGTCATTTTCCTCAAAGATCTCAATACGGGCGACGGCCTTCTGAGTTCGATCAAACTAATGAACCTTTTCTTAAAGGAAAAAGCGGTTTTTTCTCAACTCAAGGATTTCGTGGTTTACCCTCAAGTTTTGAAGAACGTCTCATTCGCCTCACGCGAGTCGCTGGAAAAAGCATCCAATGATCCGACACTAAAATCGCGGATCAGCGAAGAAGAAAAAACTTTGGATGGGCATGGACGAATCTTAGTTCGCGCTAGTGGCACTGAGCCGCTTCTCCGCGTTATGGCTGAAGCCGATACGCAAGAACGCTGCCAAGCTGTTGTCGATAAAATTATCGGATGGATAGGGGAGGTCCGTTAACATGTGTGGGATTGTTGGTGGAGTTGGAAAAATTGATTTTCGTTCGTATCTGATTAATGGTTTGAAATCGTTGGATTACCGCGGCTATGATTCCGCTGGTTTAGCCTACGTTAAAGATGGGCAAATTCATCTTTATAAAACGGTGGGCCGGGTTGAGAAATTGGATGAAATAACTCCGCAATTCTCATCTGCTTCGGCAGGAATCGCCCATACGAGATGGGCAACGCACGGTGTGCCGTCGGACGTTAACGCTCATCCGCAGTTCTCGATGAAGCAATCGATTTTCCTCGTTCACAATGGCGTGATTGAAAACTTTAAAAAACTCAAGAGCCGGCTCCAAGTCAAAGGCTATGTTTTTGCGAGTGAAACCGATACTGAAGTCATCGCCGATTTGATTGAGGATTATTATCTTTCAACGAACGATCCTTTGATTTCCATCCGCAAAGCCATCAGCGATCTTGAAGGGTCTTTCGCTTGCGCTATTCTCATCAAGGATCACGATGAACTTTATTTCATGAAGCGTTCTTCGCCGATTTTGATTGGCGTTGGCGAAGGGGCAAACTTCTTAGCCAGCGATGCGGTTCCGATGGTTCACCATACGGAAAAATTCATTGATGTCGATGATGACACTTATGGCTTCTTGACGGCCGAGGAATACCATCTTTATAAAGGCGGCAAAGAAATTGAGCCTCACTTCGTGGAACGCAAAGTCGAAGAATGCAATTTTGATCTTTGCGGTTATCCGCATTTCATGCTGAAAGAAACCGAGGAAGCCCCGTCGGTCATCCGCCGCATCGTCGATAATTATTTCGATGGCGATCATTTCACTTTCGATCCGAAGATGATTCAGGTTTTGAAAAATAGCGATGATATTGTCTTCTTGGCTTGCGGCACCAGCCATTACGCCTCTCTATTGGGCGTAGAATACATGCATTTTTTAGGAAAGCGAAGCGAGAGTTACATTGCCAGTGAATGGGCTTATTACCCCAATGTCACCGCGAAGAATCCGGTTTACGTGCTTCTTTCCCAGTCGGGTGAAACCGCCGATTTGATCGCTTGCCAAAAGTATTTGAACGAGAATGGTTTGACCAACATCGCTTTGACCAATACTCGTGGCTCAACGATTGATCGAAAAGCCTCTTATTCTCTTTTGATTTTTGCCGGACTTGAAGTTGCGGTTGCCGCCACAAAGAGTTATGACGCCCAAGTGACGATTCTAGCTTTATTGACTGCGGCGATGGACGGAACGACCAACGCTGTTCGCCACGTTCAGGATTTGATTTCCGCCATCGAAGATATCATTGCCCGTCGCGAAGAGATCCATGCGATTGCGAAGCGGATTTACAAAGCCCGCGACGCCTTCTTCGTTGGACGTGGTTACGACAATGAAGCGGCTCTAGAATGCGCCTTGAAGCTTAAGGAAATCGCTTATATTCATGCCGAAGCCTATGCGGGTGGCGAACTGAAACACGGTCCGATTGCCCTCATTGAAAAAGAAACGCCGGTCATCGGGCTCATTAGCGATCCGATTTCTGCTCTTGCGCTTCGCAATAACCTCGAGGAGCTTCGTTCGCGCGGTGCGACGATTATCATCGTGGCGACCAAAGCTCTTAAGAGCAAAGAAGACGATTTCGTCGTTAATGACGTCAAACCTTATCTCGCTGCGATTGCGAAAGTGGTCTTTGGTCAATATCTCTCCTATTACGTCGCCTTAGAAAAAGGCCTGCCGATTGACAAGCCCAGGAACTTAGCGAAGTCGGTTACGGTTCAATAGTCACTTGTTGGATCGCCCAGCCGCTCGATTCTAATTCGTGTTTGATTTGCAGGGATTTCTCTTCGGAAGTCCCTGTTTTTTTGATGATGGACTTGATGGTGCTTTTGTCGTTCTTTTTCTTGGAGCAATAATCCTCTGGATTTTGAAGCGTGCCTTGAACTTTGATGGTGTGCTTCCGATAGGTCAAGGTAAAATTGTCGCCTTCTTGTTCCTTAGCAAAAGCCTCAAAAAGGATCGGGAGATAAAAATAAACGCCGGGATTGAGCTTGGCATAGAATTTTCCCTTCTTGGTCAAAAGAAGATATTTTCCCGGTCGGACGATATAAACACCGGTAAGGAAGAAAAGCGCGATAAAGAGAAAGAACATCGCGACTAAGATCCAAATGAAACGTAGTGAAGGGTCCATCGGGGGTAGTATAACCTAGTTGTAGAAAAGTGACGATTTCTTTCTTCTTGTTTTGTGCGTGCGTGTTATTCTTTATGGGTATGGAGAGCAAGGTCCGTAAAACATCGACAGGTCAGATCCCCTTATCCTTAACGCCCTCAAGCGGTGGTCACCGTCTGATGGCGGGGATGTTCGATCTTTCCGTTTTGATTTTGGGCTCGGTCATCATCATGGTACCGTCTCTTATCGTCTTTATCAGCGCGATGCGTCAACCCTCCATGAGCCGGACCATCGCGGTTTATGTGATTATGTTCTTGACGGGAAGCTTGGTCGCCCTCTACGACGTTGCCTATCGCGTTGTTGTTCCTTATTTCTTCCATGGGCAGTCTTTGGGTCTTCGTTTCTTCCGGATGCGTCTCTACCAAGAAAACGGCTCCGAAGTGCGCCTTCGCAACCTTTTAGTTAAGGCTTTGACGATTTTCTTTTTGGTCATTTTGTCTTTGGGTTTATACTATCTCGTCGAGGCAATCGCTCTCTTTGTCAGCCCGAGCCACCGTGGCTTCGCCGACGTGGTCTCCGGAACCTTAGTAAGCGATACCGACGAGGACGACTAATTTAAAGGAGGCATAGAAAATGCCAACACCGCACATTGGAGCGCAAAACGGAGATTTCGCCAAAGTTGTTTTAATGCCAGGAGACCCGCGTCGGGCCGAATGGATCGCCAAGACCTTCTTAAAGGATCCTAAGCTTGTCACGGATATTCGTGGCATCCTGGGTTTCACCGGGAAAGCTCCCGATGGTTCTTTGGTTTCAGTCTTAGCTTCGGGCATGGGGATGCCGTCCATCGGCGTTTATAGCCACGAGCTTTTCTCTTCTTATGGCGTCGAAGCCATCATCCGAGTCGGAACCTGCGGTGGTTATCAGAAAGATGCCAAACTCAAAGATTTGATTATTGGACAAGCTTGCTCCACGGATAGCAATTGGATGGGCGAGCACAACCTCTATGGTGGCACTTTTAGCGCGATCGGCAGCTATGATTTGCTCTCGACGGCGGTGGAAGCGGCGAAAGCGGCCAATATCCGTTACCATGTTGGCAACCTTCTTTCGAGCGATACGTTCTATGATTATCGGGAAGATGCCTGGAAAAAATGGGCTAACCTTGGCGTTCTCGGCGTCGAAATGGAAGGATACGCGCTTTATGAACAAGCCGCGGAGCTGGGCAAGAAAGCCTTGGTGATCTGCAGCGTGAGCGATTCCTTCATCGACAAAGGCATCTTGACCCCCGAAGAAAGGCAAGAAGGCCTCAGCAACATGATCATGGTGGCCCTTGTTGTTGCTGAAAAGTTTAACGCATGCCTCAACCAGTAAGACTTACTTTATTCATCGTCTGTGCCGTTTTGGTCTCCCTTTTGTTTTTGCTATGGTTTTTCTACCGTCCGATTACAAAGATCGTTTGGCGCAAAGCCCACGACAAACTTTTTTATCGTGAAACCTTGAAGGTTTCGCGAGATGGCGATTTCTATTTGATCAACGACCTTCCGCTAAAAACCGGGAGTCAATCGCGGGTGGTGATCGACCACATCATCGGCGGGGATAAATTTATCTACGTCATCACTGACCGTTACTATAACGGCACGCTTAACGCCAAAGTTAACGACCCCAGTTGGTATTACTACCAAAAAGGCGGCAAAAAGATCGATATCCCCAATCCCCTAATGGAGAATCGTTTTGCGATGGATCGGCTTTCGATCGCGAGCGGCATCAATACTTCCTTTATGGTGGGAATCGTTCTCGTCAATGATGATTGCTTTCTTAATGCCTTCGAAAGTGACGAAAACGAATCGCTCCTCGTACCCGTCTCTCAATTGGAAAAACTGATTTTTCTTTATGAGAAAAAGCCGACGGTGAAGCCCTTCGTCCCGAAGGAACTTTGGCAAGCCATCCAGGATTTGCATGAGTTAGGAGAGAAGAATCATGACTGAGACCTCGCCATCGCTTTCTCGCACGGCTTGGGCCTTGGTGAAAAAAGAAATTGGGAAGATTTGGCCCACAGGTCTTAACGTCCTCTTCATCACCATTGCCATTTTGGCGGTGGCGCTTTGGCAACCCCTGACCCTTTATTTCACGGTCCCTTTCTTTTTCTTAAGCTTTCTCTTTGCTTATCAACTCAGCGTTTCTTACATCCACAAAGGCTCAGAGATGGGCAATCGACAGTTCCTTTCGTTTTATTCTGCCTATTTCCGGATGCCTTTTCTTGGCTCATACCGCGTTATTCGTAATGCCTTGTTCTCCTTTCTTTATTCGCTGGCCTTTGGCTTAGTGACGGCTTTTGTTTATTATCTGATCGCTTTTAATGTCTCGCCGGCGTTTCGAAACGACTGGTCGCAGCTAATGTCCTATGTTAATCAACAACAAGCCGATGCGGTCAATTCGCTTCTTTCGACGAGCCAAGCTTTATTAAGTTTTCAAACGGCGGTGGCCTTAGCGGAAGGAATCGCTTTCTTCTTTGCCTTCTTTTTCTATGTCGCTTTCTATGGGCTTAGCCCCTATCTTCGGTCGATTATCATGGGGGCATCCCCGCGGATCTGCAATGCGATTTTCGTGGGCGGAATACGAAAAGCAAGGGGGTTTTGGCGGGATTATTTCAAAAGTCTCTGGCCGCTTCTTCTTACGGAAGTGGTGGGATTTTCTCTCGGAGTCCTCGTCGCTTACTTCTTGAGCAAAGACTATAACTATTGGCTGATGGGTGGCACGAGTGGGGCTTTGCTCTTCTTGATGCCTTTCCTTCCTTATTACTTTGAAGTGGCGGGTTTATTGATGGACAAATATCGCCGCTCCTTCAGCGATTATTCCATCACCCTTGCTCAACAGACTTTGCAGCGTCTAGAAGAAACGAAGCAAATGAGCGAAGAAGAAGCCCAAGAAATAAAAAAGACCATTGATCAGGCAAAGAAACTGGAAAAAGAAAATCCGCCGTTTCCGCCGCTTGACGATCAGGCTGATCCGCAAGATGATGACGATTCTAACGATGATGGCCAATAAAATGGCCGTTTTTCTTTTTCGTTGATGGCTCAAAGACGGTGGAAGTGATACATTTTACCGCCATTTATTGCCCATTTTATTCACCATTTTTTAAGGCTAAAAAAAGAAAAACCCCGATGTTATCGGGGTTTTGTTTCATGCTGGAGCAAGTGACGGGAATCGGACCCGCGTATTTACCTTGGCAAGGT